>JBCCZI010000033.1:0-34923 GCA_039187815.1 Pseudomonadota bacterium
CGGGAGGACGAGCATGTCCCTTGGGAGTTCCTGGCCGATGCCGTGGGCGCCGTGGTGATCCTGCTCGCCCTCGGCGGTTTCGTGATCTGGTTCGGCAGCAGCTTTGGCCTCTCCCACGGCGTCCCGATTCTCGATGTCGCCGGCCTGCTCACGGGCGTGACCGAGCGGCCGGCCGAGCACTGGTGGCTCTATGCCGCGCTGTTCTCAACGCTGCTGCCGACGGTCGCGCATCTGGCGCTCGGCAGCTTCGGGCTGGTGCTGCGTGCCTCGATCCGGCTCCGGCGCCACATCGCCGACGACCTCGCCGCCGCAGCCGCCGGAGACGTCGTCCGCGGCCGCTGGGGCGTGCAATGGCTGTGCCTGACCATGACGCTCACGATCATGGTCCCGGTCGGCGTCGTGGGCCATATCGTCGAGCACTCGGACACCATGGGCTGCTGGCTGCTCGAGGCCTTTCGCGCCGTGGCCGCCCTCGGCGGCGTAGCCGGGCTCGAGGCCGCGGGCTGCGCACCCCCACCAATCGAAGGAGCCGACCCGTGACGGGTTACCTGACCGCCAACGACCGCCCAGCCATCCATGCCGACAGCTGGTATGCGGCGAGTGCCGGCCCGATCCCCGAGCGACCCCGATTCGAGGGCGAGCAGCGCGCCGATGTGGCCGTGATCGGCGCCGGCTATGCGGGGCTGTCGGCGGCCTTGCACCTGGCCGAGCGCGGGATGGATGTGGTGGTGCTCGAGGCGAACCGGGTCGGCTGGGGCGCCTCGGGGCGCAATGGCGGCCAGCTTGGCGTGGGCCCGCGCGCGCCTATGGAGGAGTATGAGCGCGCGCTGGGCACGGCCGATGCACGGCGCGTCTGGGACATCGCCCTGGCGGCAAACGCGCTGATCAAAGAGCGGATCGCCCGCCACGCCATCGACTGCGATCTGCGCGCGGGGCACCTCGAGGCGGCCTGGCGCGCCTCGGATGCCGCTGAGCTCGAAGCCTGGCCGGACCAAGCCGCGCGCGCCTACGGCCATGGCACAGCGCGCTATATGGACCGCGATGACATCAGAGCCATGCTGGGCACCGAGCGCTATCACGGCGGGGTGGTCGATACGACCGGTGGCCATCTCCACCCGCTGAAGCTGGCGAAGGGACTGGCGGCGGCGGCCGAGGCGGCGGGGGTGCGGATCTTGGAGGCATCGCCCGCGCGCCGTGTGGGCCAGGGCCGCGTCGAGACCGCACACGGGGTGCTCCGCGCCGACCACGTCCTGCTCGCCTGCAACGGCTATATCGACGGGCTGGTGGCGCGGGTTCAGCGCCGGGTGATGCCGATTAACAATTTCATCGTCGCGACGGAACCACTGGATGAGGCGACGGCGCGCCGGATCAACCGCGACAATCTCTGCGTCTCGGACAGCAAGTTCGTGCTAAATTACTTCAGGTTAAGCCCCGACAGACGCATGCTGTGGGGCGGCGGCGAAAGCTATGGCCGCCGGTTTCCCAAGGATATCGCCGGACTTGTGCGTCGGACCATGGCCGAGGTTTATCCCGAGCTTGCCGCGGTGCCGATCACCCATGCGTGGGGCGGCACCCTGGCCATCACGGGCACGCGCATGCCGGCCTTCCAGCGCCTCGAGCCCGCCTTGTGGTCGATCTCGGGCTGGTCAGGCTCGGGGATTCACATGGCGACCATTGGCGGTCAGATCGCGGCCGAAGCCATCGCCGGCACCATGAAACGCTGGGATCTGATGGCACGGCTCCCGACCCCCGCCTTCCCAGGCGGAGACTGGTTCCGTTTTCCGCTGCTGGCCCTGGCCATGACGTGGTACAGCCTGCGGGACCGGCTCTAGGCCCGCCGTCCCGCCTGTGGCCGTGCCGCCAGCAGCCGCGCCTCAGCCGCGCAGCATCTGCGCCGCGCGCTTGCCCCGGTGCGTCAGCGCCTGGTCGCCGCACACCAGCTCGGCCAAGCCGAGCCGCAGCAGCTTTTCTGCATGCCCGTCGGGGATGCAGTCTTGCGACCCGCCCCGCGCGATATCCTGGAGAGATGCCTGCTCGTCTTCAGAGAGCTGCCCCAACAGCTCGGACGTCCTGCACATTGTCCACCTGCCTCTGGTGTCGTCTTGGTTACGCCATCCGCCCGCCCGCTCGCCGGCGTGATCACAAGGCTACGCCGCAGTGCAGCAGGAACAATTAGTCGCAGACTCGACACCACTCGACTGGTGCATCCGAACCACAGTTATCGTGCGCACTTGCAATAATGTGTCAGTTTCGAGAGGGCCGAAAGCGCCCTTTGTTCCAGCGAGATACAGCGGCCCAGGGCATTGGTGGCGGCAATGCGGCAGGGCAACCAAATCTCAACCACAATGGTGATTCGCTCCCATGTACCGCCGGCCTCGAGCAGCCGCTCCAACCGCCCGGAACCGCACTTCGGACCGGTATACGTTACCATGGCTCTCCGCCCGAGTTTGGCCCGTTCCTCCGCGGGCGCCGCGCTTGCATGCACCCGACGGGCCCTGTATGCAGCGCTTGTCGGGCCGTAGCGCAGTCTGGTAGCGCGTCCGTCTGGGGGACGGAAGGTCGTGGGTTCGAGTCCCGCCGGCCCGACCAATCCGGCCATGTGCGGCATGCTCGCCCAACCTCTGGCCACCGCGCCAACTGGGAGGGTAAATGGAACCGACCGGGGTTCTCCCGTCACAGGATCTGAGGGCGCTGATCGCCTCGGGCGGCGTCGCATCCGACTGGCCCTTTGATCCCGATCAGGTACAGCCCGCCAGCATCGATTTGCGGCTCGGCCGACGGGGATGGCGGGTGCGCGCCAGCTTTCTCGCAGGCCGGGACGCCCGTGTCGCCGAGCGGATCGCCGCCTTTGGCATGCACGAGATCGACCTCTCTGCGGGCGCGGTGCTCGAAACGGGCTGTGTTTATGTCGTCGAACTGGCCGAACGGCTCGCGCTCGGACCCGGCGTCACCGGCGCGGCCAACGCGAAAAGCTCAACCGGGCGGCTCGATCTCTTCACCCGGCTGATCGGCGACCAACAGACCGAGTTTGACCGGCTCTCCGAAGGCTATGAGGGTCCGCTTTATGCCGAGATCTCGCCCCGCACCTTCTCGGTGCTGGTGCGCCCAGGCGCGCGGCTGAACCAGTTGCGGCTGCGACGCGGCACCGCGGCGCTGAGCGATATGGACTTGGCCGCCTTGCATGCGCGGGACCCTTTGGTGGACCAGCCTGCGCTGATTGATGGGGGGCTGGGCTTCTCGGTCGATCTCACGCCCCAGACGCCGGACGGCATCGTCGGCTGGCGGGCGCGGCCGCACTCGGCATTGATCGATCTCGACCGCATCTCGCACTATGACCCGGCCGAGTTCTGGGAGCCCGTTCGCGCGCGCGAAGGCTGGGTGATCCTCGACCCCGGCGCCTTCTATATCCTGGTCAGCCGCGAGGCCGTGGCTGTGCCGCCCGAAACCGCCGCCGAGATGGTGCCCTATATGGCCGTGGCGGGGGAGTTTCGGGTGCACTATGCGGGCTTCTTCGATCCCGGCTTTGGCCATGCCGCGGCTGGCGGATCAGGGTCTCGCGGGGTGCTCGAGGTGCGGTGCCACGAGGCGCCGTTTGCGCTCGAGCACGGACAGATGGTCGGTCGCCTGGTCTATGAGCGGATGGCTGCCGAGCCGGATCTGCTCTATGGCCGCGACATCGGCTCGAACTATCAGGGCCAGGCCCTGAAGCTATCAAAGCATTTTCAGGCGCCAACGCTGGAGACCTAGCCATTCAAGGAGCGATCGGAGCGCCTTGGCCCGCAGGCTCGGTGGGAGCGCCGAGCAGGCCCGCTGCCTTCAGTTCTTCGAGCCCCGGCAGATCCTTGGCACTCGGCAAGCCGAAATGCTCGAGAAACGCAGCCGTGGTCACAAAGGTCGCCGGCCGGCCTGGCGTCTCGCGCCGCGGGCCAAGACACACCCAGTCGAGCTCGATCAGCAGATCCAGGGTTCCGCGCGAGGCAGCGACGCCGCGGATCTCCTCGATCTCGACCCGTGTAACCGGCTGGTGATAGGCGATGATGGCCAGGGTCTCGACCGCCGCGCGGGACAAACGGCGCGTCACCTCCGCCTCGCGCCGCATCAGAAAGCCGAGATCAGGCGCGGTGCGAAAGGCCCAGCCGCCGGCCACCTCGACCAGCCGCACGCCGCGCCCGGCATAGCGCTCGGCAAGCCGGGTGATCGCGCCTCCGGGGTCCGAGCCCATGGGCATCCGCGCGGTGATCTCGGCCAGGCTCAGAGGCTCTGCACTGGCGAACAAGATGGCCTCGGCCATGCGCTCCTGCTCCACCGCCGGCGGCGCGGCAAAGAGCGCGTCCATATCCGCTTCGCTTGCTCCACTCATGCCGCGCTCTCCGCTGTGGCTGCCCGTCTGGGGCGGATCATCAAGGGGGCAAAGGCCTCGGCCTGGCGGAGATCCACCTCGCCGCGTTTCGCAAGCTCGAGGCTCGCGACAAAGCCGGATGCGACGGCGCTGCGACGCCGTTCGGCCACGGCAAGCCAATCGGCCGGCAGATGCGCCACCAGCGCGGACCAGTCCAAACGCACGCCAAGAGCCGCCCGCAGCCGCTCCATCGCCGCCTCGACGCCGTAGACCTCGGGTCGCTCGATCTGCAGCGGGCGGTAATGCGCCGCCGAGCCGAGCCGGGTATAGGCGCGCAACAGATCCGCCAGCCCGACGCGCCAGCGCACCTGGCGGTTCACCGCCACGGTCTCGGGCGCACCGCGGGCAAACACGTCCTGACCCAGGCGATCGCGCGCCATCAGCTCGGCCGAGGCCCGGCGCATGGCGTCCAGCCGCTCAAGCCTGAGCGCCAGCCGGGCGGCCATGTCCTCACCGCTCGGCTCGTCGCTCACCTCCTCCGCGGGCAAAAGCAGGCACGACTTCAGATAGGCGAGCCAGGCCGCCATCACGAGGTAATCCGCGGCCAGCTCGATCCGCTTGCTCCGCGCGCGCTCGACAAAGGCGAGGTACTGTTCGGCGAGCGGTAAGACCGAGATCCGGCGCAAATCAACTTTCTGGGTCCGCGCCATGGCCAGCAGCATGTCGAGCGGGCCTTCGAAGCCGTCCACATCGACGGTGAGCGTGTCGGGATCCAGGGCGGGGCGCTCGGCGACATCGGTGGTCTCGAGAGGGCTCATGCGGCGCGCTCCCCGGTCAGTTGGCGGTATTGGGCGGCCAGCGCTTCGAGATCCGCCGCAGTGGGCGGTCGGCGACGGGCGAGCGCCGCCTCGGCGCGCATCGCGGCCCGGCCCGAGAGGGCGGGCGCCTCGGCGGCGACGGCATCCATCTCGTCGAAGGAGCCATTGCAGTGCAGAACCAGATCGCACCCGGCGGCCAAGGCCTCGCGAACCCGCCCGGCCATCGGCCCCGACAGCGCGCGCATCGAGAGATCATCGGTCATCAACAGCCCGTCAAAGCCGATCTCTCCGCGGATCCGGTCTATGACGGTCGGAGAGAGCGTGGCCGGGCGCTCTGGATCGATCTCCGAGAACACAACGTGCCCGGTCATAGCCATGGGCAGATCCGCCAGGGCTCGGAACGGCGCAAAATCCGTCTCGACCAGTTCCGCCTCCGGTGTGACGACCACCGGCAAGACCTCGTGGCTGTCGGTGGCCGCGCGCCCGTGGCCGGGGATATGCTTGATGATCGGCAGCACACCGCCATCGACCAGCGCATTCGCGACCGTCCGGCCTCGGCGCGCGATGGTCGACGGATCGCGCCCCAGCACCCGATCAGCGATGATCGGATGGGTGTCCGCCTGGGGCAGATCCAACATCGGCGCACAGTTGACATCGATGCCGAGCGCCATCAACTCGGCGGCGATCAGGCGGTATCGCAGAGCCAGGCGCTCCTCATCCGCTTCGGCCTCGGCCAAAGGCGCTGGCCAGTCGCGCCAATGGGGCGGGCGGAGGCGGGCGACGCGCCCCCCCTCCTGATCGATCAACACCGGGGCGTCGCGCCCGACCGCGACCCGCAGATCCGAGACCAGGCCCCGCACCTGATCGGGCGTATCGATGTTGCGGGCGAACAGGATGAAGCCCCAGGGCTTGGCCTCGGCAAAGAAGGCATGCTCGGCGGGGGTCAGGGTGGGGCCAGAGAGGCCAAAGATCGCAGCCAGGGTCATGGGCGCCTCACTGGTTGCCGGCGGGGATGCAGTCCTGCCCCCGCGCGCGCAGCGCTTCGCAGACCGAGGCGGCCTCGGCCAACCCGTCGAACGGCCCGACCCGCAGCCGGTAATAGGTCTGCCCGCCCGACAGCGTGGTCTGCACCGCCAGGGCGCGGTTGTTCAGCAGCTCGGCATGGGCGCGGGAGATGCGGGCCCATTCGGCCCGGGTCAGGTCCTCGGACAGATAGGCGCCGAGCTGCAGCTGATAGGCCGAGCGGGCGGCACGGCGGGCGAGGCTGTCCTCTTCGGCCACGGCTTCGCGGCGGGCCGAGGCCATGCGCGCCGGGAGATCATGCGGGCGCGCCGGGGCAATTGGCGTCTGGGCCGGGGCCAGCGCGCTACCCTCGCCTGCAGGTGGTGTGGGTCCCGTCGCCTCGGTGATGGCTGACGAATCGAGAGAGGCCAGATCCGTCCCGAGTTCGGGACGCGCTGGCGGCGGCGTGGGTTTCGTCAGATCGACGGCGTCTGCGTCGACAGCCCCCACCGGCACCTCTGCCTCGACCGGGTCTTCCCGCTCGGGCGGCAGGGCCGAGAGCGTCGCAAGGGCTCCGAGCGACAGATCCTCATCCGTGGGTGCAGCGGTCTCTGGCGCAAGGCCTGGCGCGTCGAGCCGCAACGCCGCCTCGGTCGCCAGGCCATAGCTCTCAATATCGCTGTTCGGAACCGTGGTTCCGCCACCCTCTGGGCGCAGCTTCACCGCCCCCCCGGCGGCGGCCACAATGGGCACCGCCGCCGCATCCCGGGTGCCAAGGCCCCAGGCCCACCAACCAAGGGCGGAGATCAGGGCCAAAGCCACGGCCGTGCCGGTCCACGCCGAGATCAGCGTGGCAAATGAGTGCCGTTCACGCCCGTGGGGCGCGCCCGACAACCCCTCGATGTCGTCACGCATCGGGTCATCACCTGTTACCGACCCCCATATCTGAGGGTTTCGCCTGCTCGGACCCCCAGATATGCGCTTTGCGCTTATGTCATTTCGTCCAGAGGGGTCACGCCAAGGATACCAAGACCGGCGGAAATCACAACGCCGATGGCACGGGCCAGTGCGAGACGGGCGCGGGTGAGCTCAGGGACGTCCTCGCGCAGCATCCGAAGCTCGGGCCGATCCTGCCCGCGGTTCCAATGTGCGTGGAATTCCGACGCCATATCATAGAGATAGAATGAAATCCTATGAGGCTCGTGCGCCTGTGCCGCCGCCTCGACGATCCGAGGGAACTCGGCCAGGCGGGCGATCAACGCCAGCTCGGAGGGATCGGACAGGGCAGCCAGCGCCTCCGAATCAGGCGCGCCCTCGCCGGGCGAGAGGCCCGCCGTCCGCGCCTTGCCAAGCACCGACTGCACCCGGGCATGGGCGTATTGGACGTACCAAACGGGGTTATCGCGAGACTGCTCCAGCGCCTTGGCAAAGTCGAAATCGAGCGCTGCGTCGTTCTTGCGCGTCAGCATGACAAAGCGCACGACGTCCGCGCCGACTTCGTCGATCAGGTCGCGCAACGTCACGAAGGTGCCGGCGCGTTTCGACATCTTGTAGGGCTCGCCGCTCTTGAACAGCTTCACCAGCTGGATGAGTTTGATGTCGAGCGGTACGCGGCTGTCCGAGAGCGCCGCGGTCGCGGCCTTCAGCCGTTTGACATAGCCGCCATGGTCCGCGCCAAAGACGTTGATCAGCTGATCAAAGCCGCGCTCTACCTTGTCGTAGTGATACGCGATGTCTGGCGCAAAATAGGTCCAGTTGCCGTCCGATTTCTTCAACGGCCGGTCTGTGTCGTCGCCAAACTCAGTCGCCTTAAAAAGCGTCTGGGGGCGCGCCTCCCAGTCCTCGGGCGCGCGACCTTTTGGTGGCTCGAGCTGGCCCGTATAGATCAATCCCTTTCCCTCGAGCGCCGCGAGCGCCGCCTCGATCCGGCCCGAGCCGTAGAGGCCCTTTTCCGAGAAGAACACATCCATCTCGATGCCGAGCGCCGCCAGATCCCCGCGGATCGCGTCCATCATCAGATCGGTGGCCAAGTCCCGGATCTCGACCAGCCACTGCTCCTCGGGCGCATCGAGCAACCGGGCGCCATAGCGCTCGGCCAGCGCCTCGCCCACGGGCTTCAGATAATCACCGGGATAGAGACCGTCGGGGATGTCGATCGCCCGTCCGTTCGCTTCGCAATACCGCAGATAGGCCGAGCGGGCGAGCGTATCGATCTGTCCTCCGCCATCGTTGATGTAGTATTCGCGCGTGACATCATAGCCGGCAAAGGCGAGCAGCTTGGCCAAGGCGTCGCCAAAGACGGCGCCGCGCGTGTGGCCCACATGGAGCGGGCCCGTCGGATTGGCCGAGACGAACTCGACATTCACACGCTGGCCTGCACCGATAAGCGAGCGGCCAAAGCGATCCGGATCAGCCAACGCCGCAGCCAGCACTCCATGCCAAGCCGCGGGCGCGAGACGCAGGTTCAAGAAGCCAGGGCCCGCGACCGTCGCCTCGGCGATGCGAGGATCCCGCAGCAGGGCCTGCGCCAACGGCTCCGCGATCTGGCGCGGCTTGCAGCCGGCGGGTTTGGCGAGCACCATCGCCGCGTTGGTGGCCATGTCGCCATGGGCCGGGTCCCGCGGCGGCTCGACGGTGACGTTGGCAAGGCTCAAGCCCTCCGGCAGAACCCCATCGGCCACGAGGCCCTCGAGCCCCGCATCCACCAGCGTCTTGATCTCGGCAAACAGGTTCATCGCTCGGCCCTCCGTCATCGGCGCGGCTCTATCATGGGCAACCGGGACGGGGAAGGGGCGCGCCAGCCCGAGTTACTCACTCGCGCACGCCTCGTTGGCAAGCAAGCGGAACTGTTCGATGACGGGACGGGTGCGCTCTCCGGGACCCAAGAGAAGGACTGACGTCAACGGCGATGCAGTTACCTCGTCCCCCACTCAGAGATGAGCCGATTTTTGGCCAGTCCGTCTCCCAACGCACCCTCAACAATCTCCTGCGTTAGCGTGCGGTACATCCAGTCGGCGGCGGCGACACCGGTAACGCCGGCCGGCGCACCTTGATCCAGAAGCTCCCGCATTCGGGTATTACACGCATCAGACAATTGCTCTGAGTCGATTAAACGACAGCCCAGCACTGGGCCGTAAGAGACGCTCTCCAATTCCTGGCAACTCTCGTAGTCAACGCGGTCGAGCTGAAACGTGAAACACCCGAGATCGACCCAAAGGATCGCATTTGGACCGATGGCCGCGCTGCGTTGGTGTACGCTCCGCCCTGAACATCCGTCGACCATGATGACTTGGCGAAGCCGCGCGTCGTGTTCCCAAGGGACTTCGATCACCGTTCGGAAATCAGCCGCCTGCGCGGGGGCGCAGAGAAACCACACGAGGAGGAGAGCGACCCTCATGCGCCGGTGCGGGGCCAGACGACGATGATCGCCAAGCACACCCCCCAGAGGAAAACGCAGAGACCAGCGATCAAATCGACCGAAAGCCAGGCGTTAACCGGGCCATCTCCGCACCGCATCGCCGAGACTAGAACAAAACCGATCGCGCAAACCTTCCACGCGATCATGAGCAGCCAGGGCCAGAAGAGACCCCGCAGAGTACGTCTCCAATCGATCCATCCGCTCCACGAGAGAGCAAGCAGCGTAGCTAGGTGGGCAATGCCCGTGGCGGCAACAATCGAGAGCAGAGTGAAGAACAGACGGACACGGTCCGCATGCTCGTAGACAGGTTTCGTGCAGCCATCCGTGCCAACCGCGAACACCAACAAGGCCGGCACTTGCAACAGGATGAGCACAACGACCACAAAAAAAGGTGTCGTGTGTGGACGCCCCTTCGGATGCAAGCTCTTTTTGGGTCACGGTTCAAGCATGTGGTCAGGTGCGGTCGTGTGTCCGGCCTGGAAGTTGCGGCCGTTCACTGCCGCGGGCCCGTATGGAGATCTGCCGATCGAGACCATCTCGCCTTAGCTCGCTCGGAGTGGCGCTATAACACTGCCAGTGGTTCTCCCGATCCGGTCTCGTGACCGGTTGCCGCTACGTGTCCCTCGCCCTGCTCACATCCCCGATGTCAGTCCGGCGGCAGCACCTTCAGGCGGCGGCCGCCGCCGGATCCCGGTAGTCCTCTCCCTTGCGCATCAGCGCCCAGGCCATGCGTGCCATCCGGTTGGCCAGCGCGACAGCCACCAGCATGCGCGGTTTCTTCGCCAGCATCCGGGCCAGCCACGAGCCCTCTGGCGCCCCCTTGCGTGACGTCCAGCGGAAGGTGGCCATGGCCCCGATGATGAGGAGTTGCCGGATGTCGCGCTGCCCCATCTTCGAGGTTCTTCCCAGCCGCTCCTTGCCGCCGCTGGAATGCCGTCGGGGCGTGTGCCCGACCCAGGCGGCAAAATCCCTTCCCTTGGAGAAGCTCTCCGGCGGTGACGCGAAGGTCGTCAGTGCGGTGGCGGCGATAACGCCGGCGCCAGGGATCGTCATCAAGCCCCGGATCGTCTCGTCGCTCCCGGCACGGCGGCGGAGCTGCTTCTCCAGCGCATCGACCTGAACGCTCAGTGCCGCAATCTGCGCGAGCAGCACGCGTGTCAGCTCGAAGACCGGTTCGGGCAGCGAGCCCTCGTCACCCTCCACCACGGCCGCAAGCCTGCCCAGATGCGCGACGTCTGTCGGCGCCACCACGCCGTACTCCCCCAGATGTCCGCGCAACGCGTTGATCGTCTGGGTGCGCTGGCGCACCAGCAGGTCACGCGTACGGTACGCCATTGCCATGGCCTGCTGCGCCTCGTTCTTCACCGCCACGAAACGCATCGTCGGTCGTGCCGCGGCCTCGGCGATCGCCTCCGCATCAGCCATGTCGTTCTTCTGCCGCTTCACGAACGGCTTCACATGGGCAGGCGGGATCAGATTCACTTGATGGCCGAGCGCCGCGATCGCCCGGCCCCAGTGGTGAGCACTCGCACAGGCTTCCATCGCCACAATGCAGCGCGGCTGTCCGGCGAACAACTTCAACACCTGAAGCCGCGACAGCACCACCGATCCGTCTGAAGCCGCTCCGTGCGCCTGGAACACGTTCTTCGACAGATCCAACCCGATGATGCTAACCTCGACCATGGACGCCTCCCTCATAGCGGTCGTTCAACACCCGCTACCTTGGCACATCGGTGCCGTCGGGGGGCGTCCACCCCATCGCCTTAGTGCAGGTTTGGGATCGCCGGAATTGGGCGTTCGACCGAGGACGCAACAATCATGCGCGGGCGGTGGGGTCGGTGAGGACGCGGTGCTCCTCGAGGGCGAAGCGGTCGGTCATCCCGGCGATGTAGTCGGCGACGATGCGGGCCCGGGCCGCCTCGGTGGCGCAGTCGCGGCATTCGGCGGACCAGGCCTCGGGCATCAGGGCAGGATCGGTGACGAAGATCTCGAACAGCTCGCGCACCACCCGGCTTGCCTTGATCCGCATGCGCTTCACCCGCCAATGACGGTACATGCGTTGGAACAAGAACCGCTTGATCGCCGCCAGATCGCTGGCCATGCGGCCCGAGAAGGCGACCAGCGGCCCATTGGCGGCCGGGACCTCGGTGGCCTCGCCAAGCTGCTCGAGCCGGTGCCCGGTCTCGGCGATCGCATCGTCCACCATCAGACCAAAGACTCGCCGCAGACCCTCGTGTCGCCGTCGCCCGGCCTCGAGCCGCGGATAGAGCCCGTCGACCTCGGCAAAGCAATCGCCGATCACGGGCAAGCCCTCGGCCTCGGCGAGCGTGAACAGCCCCGCCCGCAAACCGTCATGCAAATCGTGATTGGCATAGGCGATGTCGTCAGCCAGGGCGGCGACCTGCGCCTCGGCGCTGCCCTGGAGCGTGAGGTCGATGTCGAGCCCCTCCAGCGCCTCGGTCAGCGTCTCGGAGAGCGGCGCCTCGATGGGCCCGTTGTGCTTGGCGATCCCCTCCAACGTATCGAGGGTCAGGTTGAGACCGTCGAACTCGGCGTAATGCCGCTCGAGCCGGGTCACGATCCGCAGCGCCTGGGCGTTGTGCTCAAAGCCACCAAAGGGCCCCATGCACTCGGCCAGCGCGTCCTCGCCCGTGTGGCCAAAGGGCGTGTGGCCCAGGTCGTGGGCGAGCGCGATCGCCTCGGCCAGATCCTCGTTCAGCCGGAAGACGCGGGCGATGGTGCGGGCGATCTGGGCAACCTCGATCGAATGGGTCAGCCGGGTGCGATAATAATCCCCCTCATGTTCGACAAAGACCTGGGTCTTGTGCTTAAGCCTGCGGAAAGCCGAGGCGTGGATGATCCGGTCGCGGTCCCGTTGGAAGGGCGAGCGGTGTGCGCTCTCCGGCTCGGCATAGACACGGCCGCGGCTCGCCTCCGGCCGGATCGCCAGCGGCCCGAGTTCGCCCCCCGTCATATCGGCCCCCTTGTCTGGTCTGACGGGATGGATACATGCTACACCTTGCGGGTCAACCGCCGCATGCGGAGGAAGCGCCATGGATCTCAGCCTGCCCGTCACCGTCAGCCCGCGCGCCTTTGCGCGCCTTGCCGAGATTGCCGCCGCCGAGGGCGGATCGCCCAAAGCGCTGCGCGTCGCCGTGCTCGGCGGGGGCTGCTCGGGGTTCCAGTATGAATTCGTGCTCGAGGATACGCCGGGCTCGGATGATCTGGTGCTCGAGGGCCCGGCGGACAGCGGTGGCCAGAAGGTGCTGATCGATCCCGAAAGCCTGCCCTTCCTCGAAGGCTCGGTGATCGATTTCAAGGACGAGCTGATCGGCGCGCGCTTTGCCGTCGAGAACCCCAACGCCACGTCGACCTGCGGTTGCGGCACCTCTTTCGCGATCTGAGCGCAGGGGCCGTGCGATTGGCCTCCATGGGCCTTTGCCCTAGCGCCCAGCAGCGAACCGAACCATGGCGCTGACCGAAAGCCTCTTCGACGAGGGTCCGCCACCGCCCTGTCCCGCCCGATTCAACATGGGCGCCTATGTGATGGCCGCGGCCGAACGGCAGCCTGACAAAGATGCCTTGCGCGCGCTCGATCCGACGGGCGTTTTGTTTGAGCGTTGGTCCTATGGCGCGCTGGCGGCGGCGATCCGGGCCACGGCTGCCGGCTTGCAGGCGCGTGGCTTGGAGCGGGGCGACCGAGTGATGCTCCGGCTCGGCAACACGACGGATTTTCCGATCCTGTTCTTTGGCACCATCGCGGCGGGCGGGATCGCCGTTCCGACCTCGAGCCAACTGACGCCGCGCGAGGCCTCGGCGCTGGTGGCCGCGACCGAGCCCCGTTTCCTCTGCTGCGACCCGGCGCTCGGCGGGCCGGAAACGCGGACCGCGCCGCATCTCGGGCCCGCCGACTGGGCCGAATTGCGCGCATCGCCGCCGGCCGATTGGGCCGAGACGGCGGCCGAGGACCCGGCCTTTCTGATCTACACCTCGGGGACGGGCGGCGCGCCAAAGGGCGTGTTGCACGCCCACCGCTCGGCCTGGGCCCGGCGCATGATGTGGCGGGGCTGGTACGGCCTAGGACCCGACGACGTCATGCTGCATGCGGGCGCCTTCAACTGGACGTATACGCTTGGCGCCGGTCTCACGGATCCCTGGGCCGCCGGGGCGACCACTGTGATCGCAACGGGCGGCCCGACGGCCAGCGCCTGGCCAGAGATCGCCCAGCGCCATGGGCCGACGCTCTTTGCGAGCGTCCCGGGCGTTTATCGACAGGTGCTGCGCGCAGAGGGCCGGGTGCTGCGAGACGCGTTCGCCACGCTGCGCCACGGCCTGACAGCCGGTGAGCGCATGCCCGACACCTTGGCCGATGCCTGGACCGAGGCCACAGGCAAGCCCGTCTACGAGGCCTTGGGCATGTCAGAGGTCTCGACCTATGTGTCCTCGAGCCCCGGTGTGCCGCGGCGTCCCTCCCGCTCGGGGCGACCCCAGACCGGGCGCCGGGTGGCCGTGTTGACCAAGCAGCACCGCATCGCACCGCTGGGTGAGCCCGGCCAGCTTGCCGTTTCGCGCCGCGACCCCGGGCTGATGCTCGGCTATTGGCGCGACGCCGAGGCAACCCGTGCCGCCCATGCCGGCGAGTGGTTCCTCACTGGCGACCGGGTGGCGATGGACGCCGATGGTTATATCGAGCACCTGGGACGGCTCGACGACGTGATGACCTCACTCGGCCACCGCGTCAGCCCCGGCGAGGTCGAGACTGCCATGGCCGACCATCCGGCGCTGGCCGACATCGCGGTGGCCGAACTGCCCGTGCGCCCGAATCTCGCCCTGATCGCTGCGTTCGTGGTGCTGCGCGATGGCGCAGTCAACGAAAGCTCTCTGTCGACCCATGCGGCCACCCGGCTCGCGAGCTACAAGCAGCCGAAACTCTGGATCCCGGTCGATGCGATCCCCCGGACCGCGAATGGCAAGGTGCTGCGCCGCGCCCTGGTCGAGGCGCACCGGCGCGACCGATCCGAGCATCCGGAACGCCAAACTCCGTGAACGGTGGTGACTTTCCAGTGGGGGTTGCCCGGCCTATGTTCCCCGCATGACCCGTCTCGACATCCTTTCCGACCCGATCTGTCCCTGGTGCTTTATTGGCAAGGCCCGGCTCGACGCCGCGATTGCTGAGAGCGGGCATAATCCGTTCTCGATCCGCTGGCGGATCTTCCAGCTGAACCCGGATATGCCCCACGAGGGCATGGATCGGCGGGCCTATCTCGACGCGAAGTTCGGCGGGCCGGCGGGCGCGGCCGATGTCTATGGGCGCATCGAGAGAATCGCGAAAGCCGACGGGCTCGCGGTGAACTTCGACCGGATCCAGCGCACGCCCGACACGATGGATGCGCACCGGCTATTGCGGTGGGCCGAGGCCGAGGAGCGCCAGGGTGCGGTCTCGGATCAGCTCTTCCATCGCTATTTCGTCGAAGGCGAGGATATCTCCGACCCGGCTGTGTTGACCGAGATCGCGCGGAACGCCGGGCTCGATGCCGAGGTGATCGCCCGTTTGCTCGAGGGGGACGAGGATCGGGACACGCTTCGGGCCGAGGATCTTGAAGCCCGGCGGATGGGCGTGGGCGGCGTGCCCTGTTTCGTGATTGGAGGGCGCTATGTGCTGCAAGGCGCCCAGGAGACCGAGACCTGGCTCCGCGTGATCAGCGAAGTTGCCGAAGCGCAAGCGGCCATGGCTGCAGAGACCCCCACGCCATGAACATGTTGATCGACGAGCTCCGCGCCATCGCGGCGACCCCCCTGTCATGGGGCGCGGTTCTGCTGTTGATGACCTTTCTGCTCTACTCGATCTATCACCGCTGGGCCTGCCCGTTGATGCACAACAAGGCAGAGATCTCTGCCACAGAGGCGCAAGAGGCCCGGGATCGGCCCTTCTCGGCCGGGCCGCGGTTCGGGCTGTTCATGATCGCCGGAATCACCGCGGCGGTGGCGGGCTTGTCCCTGATCGGCGAGGGCACCTATCCGCTGGTGTCCTTCTATCTCCTCGTCGCCGGTGTCTTCACCATCCAGACCGAGCCGGTTCGCCTTCAGATCCGCGAGGCGGAGTTGCGGGTGATCGCGTCCGAGACCATAGGCGGCGACGTCAAACAGGTGGCGCTTGAGCGGTTGGACACCACCCATCTGTGGTTAATCTGGTTGCAGTTTGGCATCCTGGTCGGGACGGCGGTCTTCCTCCTGGCGATCTGAGCGGCCTGTTCAGGCCGCCGCCAAAGGCGCTCGGGCATGGGGGCGCCAAAGGTCGAGCTCCGGCCCCTTTGGCACGATCCTTGTCGGGTTCACCGAGGCGTGGCTGGCATAATAGTGGTAGCGGATGTGCTCGAGATCCGTGGTCTCGGCAATCCCCGGCATCTGGTAGAGATCGAGCAGGTAGCCCCACAGGGCGGGGTAGTCCTCGAGCCGCCGGATGTTGCACTTGAAGTGCCCGACATAGACCGGATCAAAGCGCAGCAGGGTCGGGAACAGCCGCCAATCCGCCTCCGTCAGCTGTGCGCCCAGCAGATAGCGCTGGGTGGTCAAGCGCTCCTCCAGGGCATCCAGCGTCTCGAACAGCGCCGTCACCGCCTCGTCATAGGCGGCTTGGGTGGTCGCAAAGCCGGCCTTGTAGACCCCATTGTTGACCGTGTCGTAGATCCGGGCGTTGAGGGCATCGATCTCGGGACGCAGCGCAGCGGGATAGAAGTCCCGGGTGTCGCCGGTCAAATCGTTGAACGCCGCGTTGAACATGCGAATGATCTCAGAGCTTTCGTTCGACACGATCGTGCCGCGCGTCTTGTCCCACAGCACGGGCACGGTCACCCGGCCGGTCATGGCCGGATCGGCGGTCGTGTAAACCTCGTGCAGATGGTCACGGTCCAGCACCGCGTCGCCGGTGGCACCGGGATAGTCGGTGCCGAAATGCCAGCCTTGCTCGCCCATGAACGGGTGCACGACGCTGACCGTGATGTGCGGCGAAAGCCCCTTTAGCGCCCGGAAGATCAGCGCCCGATGGGCCCAAGGGCAGGCATAGCTTACATAGAGGTTATAGCGCCCGCTCTCAGCGGCGAACCCGCCCTCGCCCGACGGGCCGGGCGCGCCGTCTGCCGTCACCCAGTTGCGAAATCCGGATTGCGTGCGCACGAAGCGTCCGCCCGAACTCTTGGTGTCGTACCAGCGGTCTTGCCAGGTTCCGTCGATCAACAGTCCCATGGGTGGCCTCCTCTGCCTTTGCGAGAGAGATAGGGCCCGGGCGGCGATGCATCAGCCGGCCGAGGCGCAACACTGCCTGATCCTGCGGAGAAGGATCAGGATCCCTCCATCCGGCTACACTCAACGGCCGTGGTGGTGCCGTAGCGCTTGGAGGTGCGGGAGAACGCGTCGTTGCTCTCAAGATCCGCCTCAAAGCCGAAATCCTGAGGGATCGCGATGCCGGATGTGATCAACCCCTCGACGCTCACCTGCATCCCGCCTTTGAGATTGCGCCCAAACCGCCAGGTGCCCTGCCCGGAATAGGGCGAGCCGTTCGCATAGCGCCCGGACGAGGCCCAATCACCCGTGCGGTAGAGCGCCATGTTGAACACGCTGTCCGAGGTGTCCGAGGCCTGCCCTCCCGAGCCGTACTGGGCGATCGTGCAGGTCCATGTGCCGACCAAATCCACTTCGTCCACCTGGGCCAGCGCGGGCATGGCCCCCATACCGGCTACCACCAGCGCTCGCATCGCCCAGCCCATCAGCTCACTCCACTTGTTCTAGCCTGGGGCTAGATAGCCCAAGCGGGCCGGGGCATGCCACCCCCGCACCGCTCACTCGGCTGCGAGCGGCACCGTGCTGTCCACCACCGCGACGATGTCGGCCATGATACGGTTGAGCTCAAAATCCTTGGGCGTGTAGACGCGCGCCACCCCGAGAGCGCGGAGCCGCTCGGCGTCCTCCTCAGGGATGATGCCGCCGGCCACCAAGGGGATATCCTCGAGCCCGGCGCTGCGCATGCGGGCCATGACATCGCCGATCAGCTCCATATGGCTGCCCGAGAGGATCGAGAGGCCGATCACGTGCACGCTCTCCTCGAGCGCTGCGTTGACGATCTGAGCAGGCGTGAGCCGGATGCCCTCATAGACCACCTCCATGCCGCAATCGCGGGCGCGCACAGCGATCTGTTCAGCGCCATTGGAGTGGCCATCGAGCCCTGGCTTGCCCACCAAAAACTTGATGCGCCGGCCGAGGCGGCCCGAGACCGCCTCCACATCCGCGCGGATCCCGTCCAGGCTGCCCTTTGCGACCGTGCTGGCCTTGGCGACACCGGTCGGCGCGCGATACTCGCCAAAGACGCCGCGCATAGCCGCGCCCCACTCGCCCGTCGTCACGCCCGCCTTGGCCGCCTCGATCGAGGGGCCCATGATGTTCGTCCCGTCCCGCGCAGCCTGTTCCAGGGTGGCGATCGCCGCCGCAACGGCCGTGCCGTCGCGCGCCTCGCGCCAGGCCTTCAGACGGGCGACCTGATCGTCCTCGACCGAGGGGTCGACCACCAGGATGCCATCGGCGCCCGAGGTCAGCGGGCTCTCCTCGCTGGTGGTGAAGCGGTTCACGCCGACCACGACCGTATCGCCCGTCTCGATGCGCCCGAGCCGCGCGCTGTTGCTCTCGACCAGCTTGCCCTTCATGTAGGCGATCGCGGCGACACAGCCGCCCATGGCCTCGATGGCCGCCAACTCGTCGCGCGCGCCGGCTTTCAGCGCATCGACCCTGGCGGTCACGGCCGGGTTGCCGTCGAAGAGATCGCCGTATTCGAGCAGATCCGTCTCATAGGCCAGGACCTGCTGCATGCGCAGGCTCCATTGTTGGTCCCAGGGGCGCGGCAAACCCAGCGCCTCATTCCAGGCGGGCAGCTGCACGGCGCGGGCGCGGGCGTTCTTCGAGAGCGTGACGGCCAGCATTTCGAGCAGGATGCGCGTCACGTTGTTCTCGGGTTGCTGTTCCGTCAGGCCCAGGCTGTTGACCTGCACGCCATAGCGGAAACGACGAAGTTTCGGGTCCTCGACGCCGTAGCGCTCTTGGCAGATCTCGGCCCAGAGATCGGTGAAGGCGCGCATCTTGCAGATCTCGGTGACAAACCGGATACCGGCGTTCACGAAGAAGCTGATACGGCCGACGAGCCTCGGGAACTCGGCCGGCTCGACCCGCGGGCGCACCTCGTCTAGCACCGCGATGGCGGTGGCCAGCGCAAAGGCAAGCTCCTGCTCCGGCGTCGCCCCGGCCTCCTGCAGGTGGTAGGAGCACACGTTCATCGGGTTCCACTTCGACACATGCCGATAGGTGTAGGTCGCGACATCGCCGATTAGCCGGAGGCTTGGCTCGGGCGGGAAGATATAGGTCCCGCGCGAGAGGTACTCCTTGACAATGTCGTTCTGCACCGTGCCTTGGAGTTTCGACGGATCGGCCCCCTGCCGCTCGGCAGTCGCGATGTAGAGCGCGAGAAGCCAGGCCGCGGTCGCGTTGATCGTCATCGAGGTGTTCATCTGTTCGAGCGGGATCTGGTCGAACAGGGTCTCCATATCGCCGAGATGCGAGACCGGCACACCGACCTTGCCCACCTCGCCCCGGCTGAGGGGATGATCGCTGTCATAGCCGGTCTGGGTCGGCAGATCGAAGGCGATCGACAGGCCGGTCTGCCCTTTGGCCAGGTTCGTCCGATAGAGCGCATTCGATTTCGCTGCCGTAGAATGGCCGGCATAGGTGCGGAACAGCCAGGGGCGGTCGCGGTTCGGGGCGCTATCGGACATGGGGGCACTCCTCGGGCTCATGCTGCGCTGCACCCTACCGAATTGGCAGATCTGCGCAAGATGCTTTCGCTCGCGGCAGCCAATGCGCAAGGATGTGGCCCGGCATTGCCGAACCGGTCGCCCAGAGCCGGCGTTTACTCCGCTGCGTGCGGGGGCGTCTCGGGGGCGAAATCCAGCGCCTCGATCCGCTCGGCCCGGCGCCCGGCACGGGACGCTGCGCGCGTCACACCGTCCAGCGCCTCCGCGGCCAGGCGCAGATTGCGCTCGGTTTGTCCGGCCTGCTCGCCAATGCGAGCGACATCGCGGGCGAGGGCGGCGAGCTCGACCCGCACGCGGGCGCCCTCTTCGGCGATGCGCACATCTCGCACCACGCCACGGATCACTGTCAGCACCGCCATCAACGTGGTCGGCGAGACGATCCAGACCCGCACCGCCAAAGCCGTGCGCACCACGTCCGGGACACTTGCATGGATCTCGGCAAAGACCGCTTCGGAGGGCACGAACATCATCGCCTGATCAGCCGTCTCGCCTTCGAGGATGTAGCGCTCGGCGATCGCCCGGACATGGCCCAGGCATGCAGTGCGCAGGGCGGCGCGCGCCTGCTTCCGGGCCCGGTCATCGGTCGCAGCCAGGATCGCCTCATAGGGCTCGAGCGGAAACTTGCTGTCGACCGGCAGCGGCCCTGGCGGATCGGCCAGACGGATCAGGCAATCGACCCGCCGCCCGTTCGAGAGCGTCGCCTGGGGCACCCACATATCGCGCGGCAGGGCTTGGCCGAGGATCTCGAGCAGTTGGAACTCACCAAACTGCCCGCGCGTCTGTTTGTTGGACAACAGGCGGTTCAGACCCATCAGATCGCTCGAGAGGTCCTCGATCCGCCCTTGGGCCCGGTCGATGAGCGAAAGCCGCTCGCCCAGCGCGCCCAAGCTGCGGGCGGTGCGGGCCGCCGAATGGGCCAGGCTCTCGCCCATCCGCCCCTCGGCTCGCTCCAGACGCCCGCTCAGGCTTTCGGCCAAGCGGGCCTGCGCTTGCACCTGCGCCTCGGCCAGTTGGGTGAGCGCGCCGGCCAATTGCTGCTGGCCCGCGGCCAGGTTTTCGAGCCGAGCCGTCTGGGCCGTGGGGCGCGTGCGAAGCATCCAACGCACCATCAGGGCGAAGAGCCCGCCGATCACGGCCCCACTGATCCAGGGATGCGCCAGGACCCAGGGGCTGAGCCATGGGGCAAGCCCGGCCAGAGCGTCGCTCATCGCCGCTCGAACAGCCGCTCGATCTCGGCGAGCGACAGATGCACCGAGGTCGGACGCCCGTGATTGCATTGGCCCGACAGCGGTGTGGCCTCCATCTCGCGAAGCAAGGCATCCATCTCGGGAACCGTCAGCCGCCGCCCTGCGCGCACCGAGCCATGGCAGGCCATCCGGGCCAGCACCGCATCGAGGCGACGCGCCAGACCTTCAGTGGTGCCCGCCTCGGCCAGCTCATCGGCGACATCGCGGAGCAGCTGCTCCGGCGCGGCCTGCTCCAAGGCGGCTGGCATCGCCCGCAGACACAGCGTGTCCGGGCCGAACGGCTCGATCTCGAGCCCGAGCTCCAGCAGCGCCTCCGAATGCTCGAGCATCAGTTCAGCCCGCCCCGACTCAAGCTGGACGATGGCCGGGAGCAGCAAAGGTTGGCGGCGTACCCCGGTCTCGGCCCGCTCTGCCTTCATACGCTCATAGACCAGCCGTTCATGGGCGGCATGTTGGTCGATGATCGTCACCCCGTCAGGCGTCTGCGCAACGATATAGGTGCTGTGAAGCTGCGCGCGAGCATGGCCAAGCGGGGGGCAATCGGAGTTCGGCATCGGTGCGATTGCATCCGGGTCTCCCGCCGCCGCCTCAGGTTGCCCTATGGCATGGATGGGCTGCTGGTCCGGCTCCGGTCCCTCCGGTGTCGCCGCCTCGGCAAAACCGGTGAGCGGGGCTTGGGCGGCATAGCCGGCCGAGCGCGCGCCCGCGGACGGCCGCGGCTCCCATCCGGCTGACCTCGGCATCGGCGCCGCGCCGAGCGCAGCCGCCCCCAGATGCCGAGCGCTCCGATGGCCGGCCTCGGCCAAGGCATGCGTCACCGCCGAGATCAGCAAGCCCCGGATCACGCTGGGGCTGCGGAACCGCACCTCGGCCTTGGCCGGGTGCACGTTGACGTCGACCATTTCGGGCGCCAGGCGGAGATCGAGCACCACGACGGGAAAGCGGTCGCGGGGGAGCACATCCGCATAGGCCGCCCGCAGCGCGCCCGTCATCAGCCTGTCCCGCACAGGCCGTCCGTTCACCGCCAGATGGATTGCCACCGGCGCACCGCGCGAATGGGTCGGCAAGCCGATATGCCCAACCAGCCGGGCGCCATCCCGCTCGGCATCGACCGCCAGGGCGTGGGCGGCGAAGCCTTGGCCAAGCACCCGATCCGCGCGGTCGAGGCTGGCCGCGGGCCCGATCTCGGCCGGCAAGCGCAGCACCAGCCGGCCCTCGCCACCACCCGAGGCATCCCGCAAAGCCCAAGACACGCCGGGCGCGAAAATCGCCAGCCGCCGCACCATCTCCGAGATCGCCTGCATCTCGGCCCGGTCGGATTTTAGAAATTTGAGACGCGCCGGGGTGGCGCAGAAGAGGTCCCGGACATCGACGCTGGTTCCAGGGGGACGCGCCGCCGGACGAGGCGGCTGCAGCGTGCCGGCGCTGGCGCGGATCTCCCAGGCTGCATGGCCCGTCGAGGAGGTCAAGCTGACCCGCGCCACCGAAGCGATCGAGGGCAAGGCCTCGCCGCGAAAGCCAAAGCTGCGGATGGCCAACAGATCGCTGCCATCGATTTTGGATGTGGCATGGCGCTCCAAGGCCAGGGCGAGCTCGTCGTCGGGGATGCCGTGACCGTCATCATCGACCCGGATCAGCGTGCGCCCGCCATCGGCGACGGTGATCCGGATCTCGCGTGCCCCGGCATCGAGGGCGTTCTCCAGCAGCTCTTTGACGGCGGAGGCCGGGCGCTCCACCACCTCTCCCGCGGCGATGCGGTTGGCCACCGTCTCCGGCAGCCGGCGTATAGAACGCGGCGAGATGTTGGGGTCTGATCCATCCATGCCACTATCTGTAGCATGAGTGGGCGGTCCTTCCAAGGCCTCAGGACAGCCCGCCGCCCGGCCCAAGAATGTTCGCGCCGAGCGACAGAACTGTGAAGCACTGACCTTACGCTAGCTAAAATTCAAACTTTATTGGAGGGACCTCATGCTTCGCACCACCCTCGTCGCCGCCGTCTTCGCCGCCGTCACTACCGTTGCCACGACCGCCGCCCAGGCCGTCCCCGTCACTGATTTCACCGGGCTGGCAGTCTAGCTCACACAAAGCAAGGTGGACCCCGCAACCGTGGGCCGCTTTCCTGACACGCTGATCCAGTTCGACGGGCCCGCTGCGGGCGGCCCAGCCTCCGCCATCATCGGTCCGGGCATCGAGTTCGGGAACGTGGACTTTTTTTAGCACGAAGCAACCCGAACCGACGGCTGGCGGTCGACATCGATATCGACGCTGCGGGACTCGTCAGGTTTACCGGGGCCAACCCCACAGCGCCGACCAGCTTGATTGAATTGCTCGCCCCCGGCATTGCGAACACAATGACCCTGTTCTGGGATCTCTCGATCCAGACGCCAGATGTGTTGTTTGCCGGCGCATCCCGGCTGGGGCAGCTGCATTGGAGTCAATGCGATACGCTCGCTGCCGTTTGTGACGTGAGCGTAGAGAGTGGCACCGCCCGGCTGCAGTTTGAGAGTCCCAGTGCCTTGATATCCCTGGGCTTCTCAATCATAATTGTTGTCGAGGACGATGTTTTGAGTGCACAGCTTTCAGCCGGCGGGCCGATGGCGGATGGCTATGATGCCACCGCCGTTCCGCTGCCCGCAGGCCTGCCGCTGTTGTTGACGGGACTCGCGTCCCTTGGCCTCTACAGTCGACGGAGGGCCTGAGGCGCCCTATTCCGCTGCGAGGTCCTGGCCGTGCATCGGGCAGACGCGGGGGGCCGCCGCCTCCCGCGCCTCGACCGGCAACCAGCCTTGCGCCTCCGACCGGACGATCGTCTCGATCATATCGATATGCGCGTCGTCGTCGTTGAGGCAGGAGATGTACTCGAAATGCTCGCCGCCGGCCTCCTCGAAGGCCTCCTTGATCTCCTCGTTGATCTCCTCGAGGGTCTCCACGCAGTCTGAGCTGAAGCCGGGGGCCATGACGGCGATGCGCTTGTGCCCCTCTTCGGCGAGCTTGGCGACGTACTCCACTGTGTAGGGCTGCAGCCACTCTTCGGGGCCGAAGCGGCTCTGGAAGGTGGTGTGGACCTCCTCTGCCGGCCAGCCGAGGCGCTCTCGCATCAGGCGCGTCGTCTTCTGGCAGTGGCAGTGATAGGGATCGCCCTTGCGGAAATAGCTCTGCGGCAGGCCGTGATAGCTGGTGACCAGCGCGGTGGGGCGCTCCTCGAAGCCGGCATAGGCGCGTTCGACCGACTGGGCCAATGCCTCGATATGCGCGGGATGGTCGTGATAGGCGGGCACCGTGCGCATGGCCGGCTGCCAGCGGAGTTTCATCAGCGCGCGGAAGGCCTGGTCATTGGCAGTTGCCGTCGTCGCGGCGGCGTATTGCGGGTAGAGCGGGAAGAATAGGATCCGCTCGCAGCCCTGGGCCTGCATGCGGCGGACCACGCTCTCGGTCGAGGGGTTGCCGTAACGCATGCAGAACTCGACGACCACATCGGTGCCGAACTCCGCCTCGAGCCGGGCGCGCAGCTTTTCCGTCTGGCTGCGGGTGATCGTCAGCAGCGGGCTTTCGTCGAGCTCGGTGTTCCAGATGCCGCGGTAGGCCTCGCCGCTCGAGAACGGGCGTTTGGTTAGCACGATGGTCTGCAGGATCGGCTGCCACAGCGCCGAGGGCCATTCGATGACGCGCTTGTCCGACAGGAACTCATTGAGATACCGCCGCATCGACCAGTAATCGGTGTTGTCCGGCGTGCCGAGATTGGCCAGCAGGATACCCACGCGCGCAGGCGCAACCGAGGGATGCTCCTTGGGCGCTTGGCTTAGGCGTCCGGCACCGGGGCGGATTTTGGCGGTGAGGTCAGTCATCGGGGTCCTCGGCGGTTCGCAGGCTGTCTTACTGCCGAGATAACCCCTGTGCCCGTCAGATCAAATGGTCAAGCCTCTTGCACCAGGGCCAATGCCTGTGCCGCCATGCGGCCGAGGCTCTGTTCCCAGCCCATCTGGAAGCTCTGCGGCGTGAAGCGAATCCGGCTGTGGCGCACAGTGACCCGGGTCCCCTCGGGGATCGGATCAAAGCGGATTTCCGCCTCGGTTTCGTTCCCTTGCACGCCATCGGCGCCCACATGCACCCAGCTCATGACGATCCGTCGGCCGGGTTCGAGCGCCAAATAGGTCCCGCCGATATGAAAGGCGCCGTTTGGGCCGGTTGCGTCCATCCGCCACGTGCCGCCGACCCGCGGATCGGTTTTGCATGCGGTGTTGGTGATGCCATCGACGCCGAACCATAGCATCATGGCCTGGGCGTTCAGCCACAGGGCATAGACGAGGTCGGGGCTGGCCTGCATCTCGCGGGTGATGACCACCTCTGTCGGTTGCGTCGAGGCATCGGGAGTGTCAGTCATCGGGGGCTCCTTCTGGTGCATCAGGATGATTGGGTTGGCCCCGTTCCGCCATGGCTGCGAGGCGGTCGAGCGCCCCGGCCCAGAACGCGCGATGCTCGGCCAACCAGCCATCCACCGCGGCAAAACCCATGTGCTCGAGTTGGCAAATGCGCTGGCGGCCCTGCGCCTCGCGGCGAATGAGACCGGCCCGCTCCAAAACGCCAAGATGGCGCGTCACCCCCGGTTGGCTGAGCGGCGCCAGGCGGTCGACCAGCGCACCAACGGGCATGGGCTGATCGCAGAGCGCCGCCAGAATGCGCCGCCTCTGGGGATCTGCCAACGCGGCGAAGACGGCCGAGAGATCGTCGGAAGGGGACAGGCTGTTTGGTGTCATGGACATTATATACCCATTCTATTATATAATGAAAAGCTGATATTTTTGGACAAAGCTCCTGCATCCCACCCAAACCGGTTCGGATGCGGTCAGCTCTCGCGGCCGGGCTTGTCGCCCGTCGGGATCTCCAGGGTTCCCAGGGCATCGGCCAAACGGGCCTTCGCGCTGCCCGGGCGCTTTGCCTGCGGCTGGTCGGGCCCCGGCGCCCATCCGCTGAGGAACATCAAATCAAAGCGCGCCTCGACGCCGCCATCGCCAGACCCGCAGCGCGACGCATACTGGGCGGCCGCCTGCGCCAACACCGCGCGGCGCAAGGGCGCGCGGCTCCGCCCGGCCAGCAGGCTGGTCTCCCCCATCGCCCGCAGATCGCGCATCAGGGCCAAAACATCGCCGTAGCGTACGGTGACCGTCTCGACATCTGCGACGGGCATGGCAAAGCCTGCGCGCTGTAAGGCCGCCCCGAGCGCGCGGAGATCGGCCATGGGCGCCACATGGGGACGCACACCGCCCAACGCCTCGGCCTCGGCCACAACAAAGGCGTCGCGCAAAGCCGCAAGGGTCCCGCCGCCCAAGAGACAGCCCAGCATCAGACCATCGGGGGCAAGGGCGCGGCGAAGCTGGACCAAATGCCCGATCGGATCGTTCTGCCAATGCAGCAGGAAGAGCGACAGCGCGAGATCAACGCTGCCTTCGGCGAGCGGCAGCACCTCGCACGGATCGTGCAACCGCCCGGCATCCGGCGCGGCCGCGCCCGCCCTTTCCAGCATCGCAGCCGAGGGATCCACCAAGGTCAGGTCTGCCGCTGCCGCCCGCGCGCCGAGGGCTGCAGTTGCGTGGCCCGCGCCGGTTCCGAGCACAGCGATCCGAGGAAAGCGCCGCGGCGTGTCATCCAACCGCTCGGCCAAGGCCTCGGCCGCCCGCGCCCACAGAAAATCCGCGCCCTCCAGAAACCCGCGCCGCATGGCCCGGTCCCGGCGGGCGCCCAGGCGGTTGGTTTCGAACAGCGGCGGCGGACGGTCGTTCATCTGGCTCCTCCCCGTGCCAAGGTATAGGGTGCGTGCGGCCCCATCAAAGGGACCGAGGAGCGCATATGGCCGCCGATGGCATAATCTCGCCCCTTCTGCGCACGGTGCTGCCCGCCCAGTGCCCGGTGACGGGGGACATCGTGATGGAGCACGGCACGCTGTCGCCGGCGGCCTGGCAGGATCTTGCGCTGATCTCGACGGGCGCGCGGTGCAGCCGATGCGGGGCCGAAGTGCCGGGCGCCCACGCCGCGCCCGATCTGATTTGCGAGCGGTGCCACCGCACCGATCATCCCTGGAGCCGTGGTGCAGCGGCGATGCGCTATGAGGGCACGGGCCGCAGCCTGGTGCTCGCGCTCAAGCATGGCGACCGGCTCGATCTGGCGCCTCTGCTCGCGCGGTGGATGTGGCAGGCCGGCCGCCACTTGGTCGAGGAGGCGGATGTGATCGTCCCGGTGCCGCTCCACTGGCGCCGTCTGCTGGCGCGTCGGTGCAACCAGTCGGCCGAGCTTGCCCGGGCCGTGAGCCGGATCGGAGGCCGGCCGGATGCTTTTGCGCCGACGCTGCTGCGGCGGTTGCGCGCCACCCCCTCGCAAGGCGGACGCGACCGCGAGGCCCGGGCCGCCAACGTGGCCGACGCCTTTGCGCTCGGGCGCGGCGCCGAGCCCCGGATCCACGGGCGCGCCGTGCTGCTGATCGACGATGTCCTGACCACGGGCGCAACGCTCGGGGCCTGTGCCCGCCTCTGCCATGCAGCGGGCGCGGCCCGGGTTGACGTTCTGGTCGCCGCCCTGGTCACACCGGATCCGCGCGCCTATCTCTCCGCGGACCCGGATACAGAAGGAGAGCATGCCGATGGCACAGGTTGAGATCTATTCCAGCCCCATTTGCGGATTTTGCTTCCGCGCCAAAAGTCTCCTCGATCGCAAGGGCGTTGCCTATTCCGAGATCAACGTGCTGGGCGATGCCAAAGCCAAGGCCGAGATGATGGAGCGGGCGGACGGCCGGCGCACGGTCCCGCAGATCTTCATCGACGGCCAAGGGATCGGCGGCTCCGACGATCTCGAGAGCCTGGAGCGGTCCGGCGAGCTCGACCGCTTGCTTGCGGCGTGAGCACCGAGCCCCGACTCCTGCATCAACCGCTTCGGGTGGGGCTGGTCCAACTCTGCGCCGGCGACGACCCGGCCGCCAATCTGCCCGAGACCGAGCGGCTGGTGCGCCAGGCGGCGATCGCCGGCGCGGCCTTGGTCCTGACGCCCGAGGTGACCAATTGCGTCTCGGCCAGTCGCGCGCGCCAGGCCGAGGTCTTGGCGACCGAAGAGGAGGACGCCACACTGGCGCGCCTGCGCACCGTAGCAGCGGGGTGCAAAGTGTGGCTCTCGATCGGATCGCTCGCGCTTAAGGGTGGGGCCGATGGCCGCTTCGTCAATCGCACGCTGTTGATCGATCCGGACGGCGCCATCGCCGCCCGCTATGACAAGATCCATATGTTCGATGTGGAGATCGGCGGCGAAGAGAGCTATCGCGAGAGCGCGGGCTATGCCCCCGGAAACCGGGCCGTGCTAGCCGACACGCCCTGGGGCGGGCTCGGCCTCACGATCTGCTATGATATGCGCTTTCCCGCGCTCTATCGCCGTCTAGCCGAGGCCGGAGCGAGCATCCTGACCGCGCCCTCGGCCTTCACCGTGCCGACGGGCCGGGCGCATTGGGAGGTGCTGTTGCGCGCACGCGCCATCGAGACGGGCTGTTTTATGCTGGCCCCGGCCCAGACCGGCCGGCATGCGGCCACCCGCGGCCGCGCCCGCGAGACCTGGGGCCACAGCCTGGCCATCGACCCTTGGGGCCAGGTGCTGGCAGATGGGGGCGAGGCGCCCGGCGTCACGCTGGTCGATCTCGATATGGCCGATGTGGCCAAGGCGCGGGGACGGATCCCCTCCCTCGACAACGCGCGCGGGTTCGAGGGCCCCTGAGGCTGCGCCGGGGCGCGGCCGCGCCGTTCGCCGGGCTTTCGCCGGCCCAGCCCCCTTGGCGGCGCGGCTCTCCGCGCGCTAAGGGTCGTCGAGACGCATCCGGAGACGCTCCATGGAGATCCGCCGCACCATGCACCGCGACTGGCTGGCCACCGCCCGTACGCTGTCCGAAGCCCTGCCCTATCTGCAGCGCTATGACGGACGATGCGTTGTCGTCAAATTCGGCGGCCACGCCATGGGCGATGCGGAGGCGATGGCCCGCTTTGCCCGCGATGTGGTGCTGATGAAGCAATGCGGCGTGAACCCGGTGTTGGTGCATGGCGGCGGCCCGCAGATCAACTCGATGCTCGAGCGGCTGGGGGTAAAGTCCGAGTTCGCCGGCGGCTTGCGCATCACCACGGCCGAGACGGTCGAAGTCGTTGAGATGGTTCTGGCCGGCGTCATCAACAAGCGCATCGTGGCCGCGATCAATGGCCAGGGCGGACGGGCCGTTGGGCTCTCGGGCAAGGATGCGCGCCTGATGGTCTGCCGCAAGGCCGAGCACCGTATGCGCGATCCGGATAGCCATATCGAGCAGTTCCTCGATCTCGGCTATGTCGGCGAGCCGGCGCGGGTGGACCCGACCGTGCTCCAGACCTTCCTCGAGAGCGATCTGATCCCGGTCATCGCACCCATCGGTGTCGGCGAAGACCCGACCGAGACCTACAACGTCAACGGCGACACAGCCGCCGGCGCCATTGCCGCCGCGATGAAGGCCGAGCGCCTGCTCCTCCTGACCGACACCGAAGGCGTGAAGGATGCGGAGGGCCAGGTCCTGACCCGCATGACGCGCGCCGATATCGAGCGTCTCCGGGCCGCGGGGGTAATCGCGGGCGGCATGCTGCCCAAAACCCAGACCGCGCTGGAGGCGGTCGAGGGCGGCGTCGGGGCCGCGGTCATCTTGGACGGGCGGGCACCGCACACGATCCTGCTAGAGCTGTTCACCGAGCATGGAGCGGGCACCCTAATCTCCGCCTGATCCCGGCCTTGGCCATCGCCCGCCATCCGTGTACGGACCCCGCGACGCTCTGCCCCGCGGGAGCGTGATCGCCCAGGGCTTGACGCCACAAACGATCGCGGCACTTTGGCGGTCAGAGGTGACCCTATGACCGAGACTGTGATCCGGCTCTCCATTTTTTTCGGACTGTTTGCCGCTGTGGCGCTCTGGGAGTGGCAGCGCCCGCGCCGTGCTCTCGCCGCGCCAAAGGGCGCACGTTGGGCCACAAATTGGGGGGTCTCGCTGCTCGATGCGGTGATGGTCAAGCTGGTCTTTGGCGCGGCCGCCGTCGGAGCGGCGCTGGATGCCGAGGCGGGCGGCATCGGCCTCTTCCACAGCCTCGCCTGGCCGCCGCTGCTCGAAGGTGTGTTGGTCTTTGTCGTGCTCGATCTCGCCATCTGGTTCCAACACTGGCTGAGCCACCGGTTGCCGGTGCTCTGGCGCCTGCACAAGGTGCACCACTCGGACCGCGACATGGACGTGACCACGGCCATCCGCTTCCACCCGGTCGAGATCGCGCTGTCGATGGTCTTCAAGATCGGCCTGGTCTATGCGCTGGGCGCTCCGGCCTGGGCCGTGGTGGCCTTTGAGGTGGTGCTGAACGGCTCGGCGATGTTCAACCACGGCAATGTGCGCCTGCCGACCCGACTCGACCGGTGGCTGCGGCTGGTGATCGTCACCCCCGACATGCACCGGGTGCACCACTCGGTGATCCGCGCCGAGCACGACACGAATTTCGGCTTCAACTTAAGCCTTTGGGACCGGATCTTCGGCACCTACACGGCCCAGCCCGCGCGCGGCCATGCGGCGATGCAGGTGGGGCTGACCGATCACCAGGACCTCGCGCCGACCCGGCTGCTGTGGACCCTGTGGCTGCCGTTCCGCCGAGGCTGAGCCGCGTGCAACGGCAGGGTCTTGCGGGTCTGGCCGCAGCGTGGTTCGTCCTGGCGAGCCTTGCGCCTGCCAAGGCGGACCCGTTGTTCGACCAGCCGGCGGCCATGGATCAGTTCGGACGGGTCGCAGCCCTTCTCGCCGCCGGTGACACCGACGCGGCCGAGCGGGCGGCAGCGCTGGCCATGGACCGCTTTCCCGATACCGGCGTCACCCATGCGGCTCTGGCCTTAATGCGGGCTGCCCAACAAGACGGCCCAGGCGCCCTGCAAGCGTTGACAGATGCGATCCGGCTCGGCTTCCAGCAAGGGCGGAAGATGCTGTCCCTGCCCGCCTTTGCACAGCTGGCCAAGACGCCTGAGCATGCCACCGTTCTGGCCGCACTGGCCGGCCAGCCGGAGACCCCGGACCCAATCGGTTCGCTTGCGGATGTGGAGGCCCTCTCGGCCCCGATCTCCGCAGAGAACACAGTCTGGCGCGCCCGCGAACGCGAATTCCAAAGCCGGATCCGCGTACCCCCCGTCCTGGCAAAGCGCCCGACCGTTGCCGCAGGCTTTGGGCTTGACCGGATCGCGCCCTTCGTCAACCGCTGGGTCGCCGGAGGGCGCGCATCGGGCCTCGCCGGCGTGCTCTATGACAACCGAGACCGGGCCCATTCGAGCCTCGACCGACGGGTCTTCCCGCAGCTCCTGCACACCGCCTATGCCGAGCCGATCCGCAGCCGCAGTCTTGACTATGGCCCTAACCGCCTGTTCGAGTTCGGGCGCATCACCTTCGGCAACTCCTCGACCGCGATCCTCCAAGGCGCCTATTGGCGGAGCCAGTCCCGACGGCTGATGACCGAGCCCGGCGGCCCCGAGCGCCTCTTCCGCCAATACAGCCGCAACATGCTCTATGTGTTTCCGGAAAAGTTCGACCATGGCGAAAAGGGCGCCGATCTCTATCCCGCGAATACCCCCTATATGCTGACCTCGGTCGGTGCGTCGGGGAGCGATCGCCCATTCCTGACGGGGATCGCGCTCGCACTGGCTGCGATGCAGCCGGACCTGCGCGACCGGGCCGAGGAGGACGGCCTGATCGCACCGCTGCTCCAACGCCTGATCCGAGGCTCGATGACCGGAATCGAGGACGACGCCGATTACCTCTCGCCAGCGGCGCATCCGAGCGTCTTTCGCGGAGAGGAACTAGAACTCGAGCGCCTGGTGAGCCGGGCTCAGGCGCTGAGTTTGACCGATCTCGCGCCGATGGTGCGCCTCACCCTGCTGCGCCGCCCGCCGCTCAGCGCATTTGACCGCATCGGCGTTGTCAACGGCGAGGTGTTGTTCGAGACCCCCTCGGCCATCGCGCTGGTGCATCGCAGCCTGGCAAACAGCCGACGGATCAAGCTGAGTGCCGGCGCCACGCGCGATCCGCTGGGCCGCCCGGTCACGTTCCGGTGGGTTGTCCTGCGGGGCGATGCCGAGCGCATTCAGATCACGCCCGAAACCGATGGCGCGGCCGTCGTTACGATCGAGGTGCCCTGGCACGACACGCGCGCGGTCCCCGATTGGCCCGCGCTCAGATCCAACCGCGTGGACATCGCCGTCTTTGCGGACACGGGCGAGAGCCTTTCGGCGCCGGCCTTCCTCAGCATCAGCTACCCGCCCGACCAGGCCCGCACCTATGCGCCAGACGGCCGGCTGATGGAGATCGACCACGCGGCCGATCCGGCGATCTACGCCGATCCGTGGATCCATCCGCGCCGGGACTGGCGAGACGTGTTTGCCTATGACGATATGGGCGCGCTCACCGGATGGGAGCGCCACCGCCGCGGGTCGCCCAGCGAGCGGTTCGATGCGCGCGGGCGCAGGCTTGAGGCGCACGGGCCCGTCGAGATCCGCTATGGCGCCGGCGACCGAGGACGCGACGGCCGCGCAACCGTGCTGACCGAGCCTGCAAACTGATCAGCAACTCAGCCTCTCTCGACCGGGACGATGCACTGGGACAGCACGCCCTGCGCGAAAACCTGCCCATACGGACTGAACGGTTTTTTCTATCGCAGGTCTGGCAAGTCAGCGACACAATCGCTACGTGGCAGACACATTGTTTTCAACAGGAAATGAGCATGTCGAAAATCAACGCGTCGGAGATCAAGACTCTCCTGAAAAAGTTCAAGGACTCCGGGAACAAGCTGGGCTATGCGACTGGCCTCGGGGCCAAGCCCGAGGACACGGCGTTCAACGTCCACAAAAGCAAGAAACCCAATGCTCTGATGACTGAGTTGAAGGGCGACAAAACCCTGAAAAAGGTCGGCTGCGGCACCCTCGAGGTGAAGGGGACGGAACTGATCTTGAGCCAGATCAAGAAGGTCTCTGGGATTGAACGCCTCCTCAGCAAGCAGCTGAAGGCCGCGGGCGTGAAATACGTCGTCAAGCTGGCCGAGGGTGGCGATGGCGGCGAAGATCCCGCCGCCAAGGCCGAGGAAGAGAAGATCAACAAGGAGATCGAGGCGCTCGAGAAGGAGATCGACGACCTCCTCAAGCAGGTCGCCTGATCCGCCCACCACTTTGAGATGAAGATTTAAGGAGACGCCCCATGGGTGACGCAGCACAGAAGAAATGGGCGGCCCTCGACGCCAAGATCGACGAGGCGCTCAAGAGGTTCGACGAACTCGAGAAGAAACTGAACGCAAGCCCGATCCTCGCCAAGTCCAGCGCCGGCGACCGCGTCAGGGCCAAGCAGAAGCAGCTCTCGAACAAGGTTCTCGCGCTTCGCAAGCAGATCGCCAAACTTCAGAAGGACGGCATCTTCGACTTCTCGGTCCTTGGCGGCGAGGGCTTTGTTGAGGTCGATGGCGAGATGGCCATGGAGGTCAAGGCCGACACCTCCAAGCTGGGCAAGGCCAGACCTTGGAACGATCCGACCTACAAAAAAGCCTTCTCGGACAGCATCAGCAAATGGTGCGGGACGGCGATGGACGACCTGCAGAACGCCCGCTTGGCCATGACCAAAATGGCAGGGTCCAAAGGGCCGGCCGCAAAAGACTTCCTGGCCATCCTCGATATCGTGACCGTGGCGATCCCGAACCCCGCGTTGAAGAGCTCGGTGACCGTGATCAAGGCGCTCGCGACCCTCGGCACGGCGGCCTACAAGGCATCCAAGATGTCCAGTTCGCCCAAGGTCGTTGAGATTGCCGATGCCGCCATCAACTACATCAAGGCCATCGACAAGGGGCCGCACGACAAGGCCTATGCCGAACTCGTCAAACAGATGAAGGCGATGGGGTATGAGGGCGATACGGTCTGGGAGGGCGAGTTTTTGCCGGTCTGTAAGGAGTTTGCCCAGAAGAGCCTCGGGCCGACCGACAAGATCACCAAGAAGTTCCTCACCGAATGCGTCAAGGCGACCGAAGACAGTTTGGATTGGGACGGCGGCAAGGCCGGCTTTGCCGATTGCTGGATGACCGGTGTAGGCAGCAGCAGCCCAGGCCATTTCGGCAGCCCCGGCGGTCAGCTCGACGATGTGCATGAGGGCCTCGTGACCGCGATCAAGTCGGTCTACAAGGGCAAACGCGTGATCGATCTTCCCGTCGAGATCCGCGTGACGCTCAAGACCCATATGGGCGCCTACAAGACCATCGTGGAGCGCAAATCGACCAAGGAGGGCGACGCCTCCTTCCGTATGACCAGCGGCACCAAGTCGATGTACGAGGCGTGGATGAAGGGCAAGTTCTACGAGAGCATGATGATCTCGGATCTACAGGTCGACACCTGATGCCCCTTAGGCCCCGTCCTGTCCGGGCGGGGCCATCCGCTTGGCGCTCAGCGAAAGGGGGTGAGGTAGGTTGCGGCAACTTGATGCAAATGCATCATGCGGAGTCAACAAGGCGCCGTCTACGTCACGTCTGGTTTGAAAATTGGCTGCCCCAGGGCCGCCGATCGTGCTCTTGAATGGCCGCCAGCCTCAGCCGACGAGACCGCCGTCTTCGCGGGTCACGGCGATGATGGCCGAGCGCGGCGTGGCCTCGCCACCCTCGGGCCAATGGCTGTTGCCCCGCTCGCCCGGGTGCTGGATGCCGACGAACATGGTCCGGCGATCCGGGCTCCAGGTGAGGCCGGTGATCTCACACTCGTTCGGGCCGACCATGAAGCGGCGGATCTCGCCAGTCACAGGGTCGCCTGCCAGCATCTGGTTGTTGCCGTGGCCGGCAAAATCGCCCTCGTTCTTGTAGTTGCCGTCAGTCTGGATCCACACGAGGCCGTTCGAGTCGAACTTCAAACCATCCGGCGAGTTGAACATGTTGTCCGTATTCACATTCGCCGAGCCGGCATAGGCGTCCGCATGCACGGCCGGGTTGCCGGCCAGCACATAGAGATCCCAGGTAAATCCCGGCGCCGTGTGATCGCCGCCATCGGGACGCCAACGCACGATCTGGCCGTAGTTGTTCTTTTCGCGCGGGTTCGGACCGTTCACCGAGGTGTCGTCGCCGCCGGCATTCGGCTTGACGCCGCGGTTCTTGTTGTTGGTCAGGCAGCAATAGATCTCGGGCGCCTTGGGGTTTGCCGCGATCCACTCCGGACGGTCCATGGTGGTGGC
>JBCCZI010000034.1:0-34603 GCA_039187815.1 Pseudomonadota bacterium
GGCGGGCGGGAGCGCGGGCCGACGCGGTGCCGCGCCCGGGCCGATCTCAGAGCGTGCCGAGCGGCTGCGATCATTCGCCCTGCTTCACCTCTGCCTCAGGGACGTAGAGCTTGCCGCCCATATCCCGGAACTTCTCTGCCATTTCAGCCAGGCCCTGCTCGCGATCGTTCAGCTTGGCAGCATAGTCGCGCACATCCTGGCTGATCTTCATCGAGCAGAACTTCGGCCCACACATGGAGCAGAAATGCGCCGTCTTGTGCGCCTCCTTCGGCAGGGTCTCGTCGTGATAATCCTGCGCCGTCTCGGGATCGAGCCCGAGATTGAACTGGTCCTGCCAGCGGAACTCGAACCGCGCGCGGCTGAGCGCATCATCCCGCTCCTGAGCCGCCGGGTGTCCCTTGGCCAGATCCGCCGCATGGGCCGCGATTTTGTAGGTGATCACGCCCTCTTTCACGTCGTCCCGGTTCGGCAGACCCAGATGTTCTTTGGGCGTCACATAGCAAAGCATCGCGCAGCCATACCAGCCGATCATCGCCGCTCCGATGCCGCTCGTGATGTGGTCGTAGCCTGGCGCAATGTCCGTGGTCAGCGGCCCGAGGGTGTAGAACGGCGCCTCGCCGCACTCCCGCAGCTGCTTTTCCATGTTGACCTTGATCTTCTGCATCGGGACGTGCCCCGGGCCTTCGATCATGACCTGACAGCCCCTTTGCCACGCCACCTGGGTCAGCTCGCCCAAGGTCTCGAGCTCCGCGAACTGCGCGCGATCATTCGCGTCGGCAATCGCCCCCGGCCGCAAGCCATCGCCGAGCGAGAAGGACACATCGTACTTCGCCATGATGTCGCAAATCTCGGGGAAGTGCTCGTAGACGAAGCTCTCCCGGTGGTGATGCAGGCACCACTTGGCCATGATCGAGCCACCGCGCGAGACGATGCCCGTCACCCGGTCGGCGGTCAGGTGGATGTAGCCGAGCCGCACGCCCGCATGGATGGTGAAATAGTCGACCCCCTGCTCGGCCTGTTCGATCAGCGTGTCGCGGTAGACCTCCCAGGTCAGGTCCTCGGCGACACCGCCCACCTTCTCCAGCGCCTGATAAATCGGGACGGTGCCAACGGGGATCGGCGCATTGCGGATGATCCACTCGCGCGTGTTGTGGATGTTGCGCCCCGTCGACAGGTCCATAAGCGTGTCGGCCCCCCAGCGGATCGCCCAGACCATCTTCTCGACCTCCTCCTCGACCGAAGAGGTCACCGCCGAGTTCCCGATATTGGCGTTGATCTTCACCAGGAAGTTGCGCCCGATGATCATCGGCTCGAGCTCGGGATGGTTGATATTGGACGGGATGATCGCGCGCCCGCGGGCGATCTCGTCGCGCACGAACTCCGGGGTCACATGCGCGGGGATCGCAGCACCGAAACTCTCCCCATCGGCCAGGATCGCCGCGGCATCGGCAGCGGCCGCGCGTCCGAGTGTCTCGCGCTCGGCCACATAGGCCATTTCCTCCGTGATCAGCCCGGCCCGCGCGGCTTCGAGTTGCGTACGCGGCGCCGATCCCGTGGCGCGTCGCGGCGAGTGCCTAAAGGGAAATGCGCGCGCCAGGCGCTTGCCAGTGGCAAACCCGTTGTCCTCAGGCTTCACGTCCCGGCCGTCATACGGCTCGAGGCCGCGTGCATCATACCAGGCCTCACGCTGACGCGGCAGACCAGCCTCGAGATCGATCGCAGCCGCCGGATCCGAATAGGGACCCGAGGTGTCGTAAACCCGCACCCGTGGCATACTCGCATCCGCTGTCAGGATCTCTCGGTGCGGCACCCGGATCGCCGCGCCCGCAGGCGTAGTGTAGATCTTCTCCGAGGCAGGCAGCGGCCCCGTGGTGATCTTAGGGATGTCGATGCCCTTGGTGGCGCTCTCGTCGTTCATCTCGGTCCTCCCACGGCCCGTAGCCAAACGGGATCCGGGAGTGACGGAGGAGCTGTGCATGTGCCCATCCCTTCGCCGGCATGACCCGGATCAGGTTCTAAGAGTGCTCCGGCGGGCAGCACGCCAGATCTCAGCCCCCTAGCCGTGGGGCGCCCCTTGGATGGCACCACGATAGGCGCATTGGCATGGGAATGTAAAGCGTCGCCGCTCGGCTTTACTTCGAGCTCGCAAGGCTGGCAATCCGCTTGGCGCGGGCCTCGGCTTCTGCGATCTCCGGGGCGTTGCTGCGCAAACAGGTTTCTCGCATTTTCTCAAGCACCTGTGCCTGTTTGTGCATCTAGGCGATCTCGTTGTTCCGGATCGCAGTGTCATCCTGTTGCAATCACCCTTTTTCTTTGGAACATCCTGTCCCTTATCGCATGACCTTCAGTCTCCGAGCGCGAAGTTGAGCGCTGCGCCCGCATGCAAGGCGGTGCTGTCAAAGCATGGCAGCGACAGATCCGCAGGGCTCAGCAGCATGCCAACCTCGGTGCAGCCAAAGATGACACCATCCGCCTCGCCAGACGCCGCGATGACGTCGAGATAGCGCGCTCTCGAGGCGGGCAGAACGACACCCTGGCACAGCTCGTCATAGATGATCTGGTGCACGGTTTGCCGGCCCAGCGCATCAGGGATCAGCGGGGCAATTCCATGCTGGGCCTGCATACGGCCGCGATAGAAGTCCTGCTCCATCGTGTACCGCGTGGCGAGCAACAAAGGCTTGTGCGATCCCGCCGCTCTCACAGCCTCGGCGGTCGCATCCGCAATGTGGATCAGCGGCACGCCGACCGCGTCCTGCACCGCCTCGGCCATTTTGTGCATGGTGTTGGTGCAGATGACGAGGCACTCAGCGCGGCCCCGTTCCAGGGCGCGGGCGGCATCGACCATCCTCTCGGTGGCCCCCTCCCAATCGCCAGCGCCTTGAAGAGCCTCGATCTCAGCAAAGTCAAAGGACCACAACAGGATCTCGGCCGAGTGCAAACCCCCGAGCCGATAACGCGCGCCCTCGTTCAGCAAGCGGTAGTAGATGGCGGTGCTTTCCCAGCTCATGCCGCCGATCAGACCAATGGTGCGCATGTGCCCCCTCAAAGCTCGCCCCTTTCTGCCGTCTGAGATCCGTGGCCGCAAGCCCGACACCTCCGGGTGGGTGGGCGGGGGAGGTGGCGGGCTTGCGCGCCAGCCGCTAGGCTGGCACCCGTCGCAAAGAAACAGGCCGCCGATGACCGAGATCCCCGACGACAGCCGCTGGCCCTCGGCCGATTGGGCCGGCCTGCGCACTGCATTTCGCTGGCGTCTGCCCGCGCGCTTCAACTTGGCCGAGGCGATGGTCGGGCGCTGGGCAGCCCAAGATCCATCGCGCCCCGCCTTGATCCAAATCGCGCCCGAGGGTGTGCGGCGCTACAGCTACGGCGATCTCGACCGCGCGTCGTGCCGGCTGGCCAATTGGCTGCAAGACCGGGGCGTTGGCCGCCGCGATCGGGTCGCCGTGCTGCTGCCCCAATCGGCCGAGGTCTTGCTCACCCATTTGGCCTGTGCCCGGATCGGCGCCATCACCGTGCCGCTCTTTACCCTATTCGGCCCGGATGCGCTGGCCTACCGGCTCGCGGATTCCGGCGCCCGCGTTCTGATCACCGATCGCACCAACGCGCCCAAGCTGGCCTCCATTCGGGCAGAGCTTCCGGCGCTCGAGACCGTGGTGGCGACCGATGGCGCAACCGACGGTGCCGAGGCTCTCACGCCCCTGCTCGACCGGTCCAAAGATGATCACACTCCCCTCGCGACGAGCCCGGAGGACCCGGCCTTTATCTCCTATACCTCGGGAACGACCGGGCCGCCAAAAGGCGTGCTGCATGCGCAACGGGTTCTGCTCGGCCACCTGCCGGGCGTGCAGCTTGCCCATGAGCGGTTGCCGCAGCCAGGCGACTGCCTCTGGACGCCAGCCGACTGGGCCTGGATGGGCGGGCTCTGCAACATCGCCATGCCGGCGCTCTATTTTGGGCGCCCGCTGGTCGCGCATCGGTTCGACCGCTTCGATCCCGAACGCGCCTTTGCCTTGATGGCCGAGCATGGGGTGCGCAACGTCTTCCTGCCGCCAACCGCGCTCAAGCTGATGCGAGCCGTGCCCAATCCGCAGCGCTTCGGCCATGCGCTGCGCTCGGTCGCCTCGGGCGGCGAGAGTCTCGGGGCCGAGCTCCTCGATTGGGGGCACGCTGCTTTCGGGCTCACCATCAACGAGTTCTATGGCCAAACCGAATGCAACTTGGTGGTGGGGAACTGCTCTACGCTGGCCGCGGTCCGGCCGGATTACATGGGCCGGGCTTACCCTGGCTCAGAGGTCGCGATCCTCGACCCCGACGGCAGCCCGAGCCAGCCAGGCCAGACGGGCGACATCGCTATCCGCCGCGGCGATGCGGCCATGTTCCTCGAGTACTGGAACAAGCCAGAGAAGACCGCCGAGAAATTCCGCGGCGACTGGATGCTGACCGGAGACGAAGGCGAGATGGATGCGGACGGCTACCTGCGCTTTGCCGCGCGCACCGATGACGTCATTACCTCGTCGGGCTATCGTATCGGACCAACCGAGATCGAGCACTGCCTGGTGGGCCATCCGGCGGTCGCCATGGCGGCGGTCATCGGCGTGCCCGATCCGGTGCGCACCGAGGCCGTAACCGCCTTTGTCACGCTGGCGCAAGGCAGCAGCGGCGGCACGGACCTGGCCACGACGCTGATCGAGCATGTGCGCACGCGCCTCAGCCCCCATCTCGCCCCTCGCGCCGTGCATGTCATCGACGAGATGCCCATGACCTCGACCGGCAAGATCCTGCGCCGCGCGCTGCGCCCCGACGGGTGAACTCAGGCCCGGGAGCGCAGGATCCGCGCCGGCCGGACCCCAAGCGCCGGCAGGGCGAAGACGAGACCAGCGAACAGGCTGGCCAGCGCTCCTCCGAGCACGACGGCGATCGCGATGGTCGGCTCGAGCACGAACTGCCCCTCGAGCACAAAGGTGATCACGGCCCAGGCGCCCACCCCGCTGAAGATCAGCGCCGCGCCCCCAGCCGCGCCCCCCGTGAGCGCCGCGCGCAGGGCAAAGGAGCCGAGGATCCGCGCCCGCTCAGCGCCGATCACCTTGAGGATGGCGGCCTCATAGGCCCGCCGACGCGCGCCTGCAGCCGCTGCACCGATCAAGACCACGACCCCGACGGCCAGAACCGCGCTCGCCGCCCACCGCGCGGCCGAGGCGATCTGGTCGAGACCATCCGATACCCGCGCTATCGCCTCGCGCACCCCAATCGCCGTCACATTGGGATAGGCTGCACCGATAGAAGCGAGGACCGGCCCTTCAGCCTCCGCCCCCGCATAGACGGTCGCGATATGGGTGTGCGGCGCGCCCGCAAAGGCGCCCGGATCGAAGATCATCAGAAAATTGATCCCCATGTCTGAAAAGTCGACGCGGCGGAGCGAGGCGATCTCGGCGGTGATCTCGCGCCCGAGCACGCTGACGGTCAACGTGTCGCCAATGTCGAGGCGCAGCTCACGCGCATGCTCCTCCGAGAACGAGACGAGCGGGGGGCCGGCGTAGTCCTCTGGCCACCAGGCGCCGGCCAAGAGCTCGGTGCCCGCTGGCGGCTCGGCCGCATAGGAGACACCGCGGTCGCCGCGCAGGATCCAGGCGCCCTCCGGATCGATCTCGGCCTCATCCGCGGGAACGCCGTCGAGCTGCGTGACGATGCCCCGCAACATCGGCGCGGTCTGGATGGTCCCAACCCCGGGCTCGGCCTGCAGCGTCTCGAGGATCGGCGCACGTTGGTCATTCTGGATGTCGATCAGGAAGAAGGCGGGCGCGCGGTCCGGCAGCTCCTGGGCTATCGTGGTCCGCAGATTGTGGTCGATCTGCGCGATCGCGGCCAAGGTCGTCAGTCCCAGGCCGAGCGAGAGCACGGCTCCGGCCGTGTCCCCTCCAGGCCCGCCGATGGCGGCCAGGGAGAGCCGCAGAACCGGCCAGCCGCGGAGCCAGCGGGCCCGTGCGAGCGAGGCGGCCATCCGGCGCAGGAGGGCCGCCGACAGCCACAACACCGCGAGAGTGGCCGCGACGCCTCCGATAACGCCGAGCGCCAGCTTGGGTGCGCCAGAGAGCCAGGTGGCGGATCCTGCCAAGGCCAAACCTGCGACACCGGTGGCGATCACCCAGTTCGAGGCAGGCAGCCGTCCTACACGCTCGACCAGATCGCGAAAGAGGGCGGCTGGGCGGACCTCTCGGGCGCGGGCAAGCGGCCAAAGCGCAAAGACGAGCGCCGTCAGGAGCCCGTACAGCCCCGCCTCGGCCAACGGGGCGGCGTAGACGTCAAACAGGGCTGGCACCGGCAGCCGGTCGGCAAAGAGCGGTCCGAGAGCGAGGGGCAGGCCAGCTCCAAGCGCCAAGCCAAAGCCGACGCCCAGCACCGCCAATGCACCGATCTGCGCGAGATAGGTGGCACCCACCATCCGTCCGCTGGCGCCAAGGCTCTTGAGAACCGCAATGGTTTCGGTCTTTTCCTCGAGATAGCTCCGGACCGCGGCTGCAATCCCGACGCCGCCCACAGCCAAGGCTGCGAGCCCCACCAGCACCAGGAAGGCGCCGATCCGCTCGACAAAGCGCTCGATGCCGGGTGCGGCCTGGCGCCGGTCCCGCCAGCGCAGGCCCGAATCGGGAAAGCGCGCGTCCATATCGGCCTCAGCCGAGACCAGATCCGCCTCTTCGCGCACCTTCAGGCGATAATGGGTCTCGAAAAGGCTGCCGGGCGCGACGAGACCTGTGCCATGCAAGGCCTCGGCGCTGACCAGACTGCGGGGCCCAAATCCAAAACCGGCCGAGGCGCGGTCAGGCTCCGACACCAACAAGGCCGAGATGCGGAAGGGCACGCCGCCGATCTCGTAGCGATCCCCGGGCGCCAAACCGAGCCGGGCGGCCAAAGCACGTTCGACCACCGCGCCAGGCAAGCCGTCTTGGTGCGCCAAGGCCGCATCCAAGGCAATCGCCGGGTCGAGCGTGACGGTGCCGGCCAACGGATAGGCGTCATCCACCGCCTTGACCTGCGTCAGCACCCGGCGCGGCGGCGCGTCCTCGGGACCGCCCACGGCCATCGAGCGGAAATCGACAACCTCGGAGACAGCATCCGCGCGGGCCTCCATCCAGGCACGCTCGGACTCGCTTGCCCGGCGATAGGTCGTGGTCACTTGGGCATCTCCGCCCAAGATCACGGCCCCTTGCGCTATGAGGCCCTCATTGATGGCCATGCGCACAGACCCCACAGCCGCCACAGCCGCAACGCCGAGTGCCAGACAAGCGAGAAAGATGCGAAACCCCGACACGCCACCGCGCAGCTCTCGGGCCGCAAAACGGAGCGGCAGGAGCGCCCGCGAGAGCCGGCTCATTCAGCCGCCTCGGCCGCCGGGACAGCGCTTGGGTCGAGGCGTCCGTCGCGCATGGTGACCACCCGATCACAGGCCTGCGCCAAGGCCGGCGCATGCGTCACGACCACCAGAGTGGCGCCATGCCGGGACTGGAGCGAAAAGAGCAATTCGCTAATCTCGCGGCCCGTCGCGGCGTCGAGATTGCCCGTGGGCTCATCGGCCAACAGGATCGACGGGCGCGGGGCGACAGCGCGAGCAAGCGCCACGCGCTGCTGCTCCCCGCCCGAAAGCTGTGCGGGATAGTGGTCGGCCCGATGCGCCAATCCGACAGCGTCGAGTTCTTCGGCCGCCCTGTCGAAGGCGTCGCGGCGCCCCGCGAGCTCCAGCGGCGCAGCGGCATTCTCTAGCGCCGTCATGGTGGGAATGAGGTGGAAGGACTGAAAGACGATGCCCATATTGCGCATACGAAACCGGGCGAGCGCGTCTTCGCCGAGCCCGGTCAGCTCTTCGCCCATCACGGTGACGTGACCTGAGGTGGCGCGTTCTAGCCCGCCAAGGACCATAAGGAGAGACGACTTGCCCGAACCGCTCGGCCCGACGATCCCCACCGACGTGCCCGCCGCAATCTCGAGATCGACCCCGCGCAGGATGTCGACCAGGCCGGCACGGCTCGGCAAGGTGAGCGCCAACTGGCTAAGGGCAATAGCGGGCCCCGGGGTGACGTCGGTCATGGGCGCTCTCCGGTCGATCAAGGGGTTCGCGCTGCGATATGGGCCGCGGGCGGGCCGGCGCAAGGCACTGGCGCTCTTGCTCGGCGGGCTGTTGTTGATGGCCGGGGCCGTGACACCGCTGGCGGGCGAGCCTGCACGGCTGGTCGCGCTCGGCGACAGCTTGGTGCACGGCTATGGACTGCCCCCGGCCGATGGGTTCGTGCCGCAGCTCGAAGCCTGGTTGCAGGCCCAAGGGGCCGATGTGGTGGTCGCCAATGCAGGGGTCTCTGGGGACACGACCGCGGGTGGCCGGGCGCGGCTCGACTGGGCCCTTGGCGATGCCGAGGCCGATGGGCTGATCGTCGTTCTGGGCGGCAACGATCTGCTGCGCGGCATCGACCCAGCCGTCTCGCGCGAGAACATGGATGCGCTGGTCGCAGCGGCGCGGGCCAAGGGCCTCAGCGTTCTGCTCGGCGGCATGCGGGCGCCTGGCAATTACGGCGCCGCGTACAAATCGGATTTCGATGCGATCTACCCGGATGTGGCCGAGGCCCATGGTGCCCTGCTCTACCCCGAGTTCCTCGCGGGTGTGACCGAGGATCCAAGCCTTTGGCAGGCGGACGGGCTCCACCCCAATGCCGCTGGGGTGGCACGCATCGTCGAGGGGATCGGGCCGCTCGTGCTGTCGCTGCTTGATCCCGATTGATCCGAGGGATCAGCTCAGACGGGCGAGCGCATGGCGCTTTTTGCCCGCCGAGAGCTTCACGGGATTGGCAAGGCGCGCGGCATCGACCCTGAGCGCCGGATCGGTGACCGGCTGGTCATCCAGCTTGGCCCCGCCCTCAACGATCAGCCGCTTGGCCTCCTTGCCGGATCCAGCGAGCCCGGCGCGCACGAAAAGCTGCACGATGGGCAAGCCCTCGGCGCCGAGATCCGCCTCGGTGAACGAGACGACCGGTAGATCGGCCCCCGCACCGCCGGCCTCGAAGGTCGCGCGGGCCGTGGCCTCGGCCTTGGCGGCCGCCTCAGGCCCATGGGCAAGCGTGGTCACCCGATTGGCCAGAACGATTTTGGCCTCGTTGATCTGCTGGCCTTCTAGCGCGCCCAGACGTTCGCACTCGGCCACAGGCAGTTCGGTGAAGAGTTTCAAGAACTTGCCCATATCGGCATCGGCCGTGTTGCGCCAGTACTGCCAGAAATCATAGGCGCTCAACATATCGGCGTTCAGCCACACCGCGCCAGCCGCGGTCTTGCCCATCTTGGCGCCGGAGGCTGTGGTCAGCAGCGGAGAGGTCAGTCCAAACACCTCGGCGCCCACCACACGCCGGGTGAGATCGATGCCCGAGACGATGTTACCCCACTGGTCCGAACCGCCCATCTGCAACCGACACCCGACCCGACGGTTGAGCTCGAGGAAGTCATAGGCCTGGAGTAGCATGTAGTTGAACTCAAGGAACGACAGAGACTGTTCCCGGTCGAGGCGGGTCTTCACGCTCTCGAAGGCCAGCATGCGGTTCACGCTGAAATGCCGGCCGATGTCGCGCAGAAAGGCAATGTATCCGAGGCCGTCAAGCCAATCGGCATTGTTCATTATCGCGGCCCCGGCATCGAAATTGAGATAGCGGGCGAAGACCTTGCGGATGCCGGCCATGTTCTCGGCGATCCGGGCGTCGTCCATCAGGCTGCGCGCTTCGTCGCGGAAGGACGGATCACCGATCTTGGAGGTCCCGCCCCCCATCAACACGATCGGCCGGTGGCCGGTCTTCTGCAGCCAGCGCAGCATCATGATCTGCACCAGCGAGCCCACATGCAGGCTGGCAGCCGTGCAGTCGAAACCTATGTAAGCGGTCACCGGACCGGCCTGCATGGCCTCGTCGAGGCCGGTCAGATCGGTGCAGTCCTGCAGGAAGCCCCGCTCACGCATCACGCGGAGGAATTCGGCTTTCGGCTGGTCGGTCATCGGCTCGCCTCCTATGCTCGGCGCTCCCATAGCGCGCGGGCTGGGCGGAGGGAAGGGGATGGCGGAGACACATGGCCTCGATTTGGGCCTCGATTTGAACCTCGGTTTGGGCCTCGACCTGGGACCGGGACGGCCGATCTGGGCCTGCGGCGCCATGTCGGGCACCTCGATGGATGGCTTGGATCTCGCGCTGATCGAGACCGATGGGGAGCGGATCTCGAGCTTCGGTCCAAGCTGGTTTGCCCCGATGTGGCCTGGTTTGGGCACGGCGCTGGCCGAGGCGCTGCCGGAGATCGCAGCACTCGGTTCAGAGAGCCTGCGGGACCGGAGGGATTGGCCGGATTGGCTGCGGCTGCTGGACGCGCGGGTGACGGAGTTTTACAGCGGATCCATCGCGGGTTTTGTCAGCGATGAGGGTTTGGGCCGCGATCCGGGCGAGAGCGTTTGGCAGGCGATGCGGGCGGCTCCGCGGCGCGCCTGCCTTGGGCTGCATGGCCAGACGGTGCTGCACCGTCCGGAGGCCCGCCTCACGGTGCAACTGTTTGATCCAGCGCTGTTCAGGGCGCCCTTTGGGCGCTTGGCGACGGTAAGCGATTTTCGCTCGGCGGATATGGGTGCGGGTGGAGAAGGGGCTCCATTGGCGCCGTTCTATCACTGGGCGTTGGCCCGATGGATCGGCGCCTCGGAGCCGCTTGTCTTTCTGAACATCGGAGGGGTTGCGAACCTCACATGGGTTGATCCGACCGCCGCGGCGCCAGAGATGGACGGCGCCCTGCTGGCCTTTGACACCGGGCCTGGGAATGCGCTGATCGACGATTTCGTGCGCGCCCGCGCGGGCGTTGCGCTCGACATCGACGGCAGGCTTGCGGGCGCCGGCACCGTTCGCGATGGGTATCGGGCCTCGAATGCCGCCGCTGCCCATCTGGCGCGCCCGGGTCCGAAATCATTGGATCGGAACGCGTTTCAGGCCGTGCGGGCCGGGGTCGAAGCGCTTTCGACCGAGGATGGCGCAGCGACCCTCACCGCTTTCACGGCTGACTGTGTCGCTGCGGCGCAGGCCCATCTGCCGAGATCTCCCGCGCGCTGGTTGGTCTGCGGCGGGGGGCGGCGGAACCCAACACTGATGGCGATGTTGCGCGCACGCCTTGGGGCTCCGGTCGACGCGGTCGAGGCGGTGGGGCTGGACGGCGATATGCTCGAGGCGCAGGCCTTCGGATATCTCGCTGTGCGGGTTCTGCGCGGCTTGTCGACCTCGGCAGAGGGCACCACCGGCTGCCGTAAACCCGTCTGCGGCGGCGTAGTCACGATTGGCTAGGGGCCAAGGCAGCTGACACGCGCGGCTCAGCGGCCTCCCTCTTTCAGCCGGGCGTGAACATAGCCCTTCACGATGTCGACCATTTCCTCCATGCCCACCTCGAAGAAGTGGTTGGCATCAGGCACCGTTCGATGGGTGATCGTAATGCCCTTTTGCGACTGAAGCTTGGTCACCAAGCCGCCAACATCGGTCATTGGCACGATCCGGTCCGCCTCGCCATTCAGGATCAGACCCGATGACGGACACGGCGCGAGAAAGCTGAAATCATACATGTTCGCCGGCGGCGCCACCGAGACAAAGCCCGAGATCTCGGGGCGGCGCATCAGCAGCTGCATGCCGATCCACGCACCAAACGAGAAGCCGGCGACCCAGCATCCTCCGGCATTGGGGTTATGCAGCTGCAGGTAGTCGAGTGCCGAGGCCGCGTCCGAGAGCTCGCCCTGGCCCTGGTCAAACACACCCTGACTGCGCCCCACTCCGCGGAAGTTGAACCGCAGCACCGTGAAGCCGAGATCCTTGAATGCATAGTGCAGCGCATAGGTGACACGGTTGTTCATGTTCCCGCCAAATTGCGGGTGGGGATGCAAGACCAGCGCAATCGGCGCGGTTCGGTCTGGCATCGGGTGATAGCGGCCCTCTAGCCTCCCGTCCGGCCCCGGAAAGATCACTTCGGGCATGCGTATTCGTCCTCGTTTCCGCCTGTCTCGTTGGCGCAGGGTCCGGCGTCGAATGCTTGACTCTGTTGGTCGGAGTATCTAGAAACATTCTAAACCGGAGGACGCCGTTGAGGCGGCGCGCGGTTAACGGAGGTAGCGGCTCTGCCTGTCAAGGTCAACGAGGTCGCATGGGTCATCGGACCTGGGAGGCGTGAGTGAAGCTGAGCACCAAAGGACGCTACGCCGTCACCGCGCTCTCGGATATCGCGCTGCATGCTGGAATCGCACCGGTGTCGCTTGGCGAGATTGCAGAACGCCAAGACATCAGCCTCGCCTATCTCGAGCAGCTGTTTGTGCGCCTACGCCGGGCCGGGCTAGTGACCTCGGTGCGCGGACCGGGAGGCGGCTATCGGCTGGCCCGGGCATCATCCGAGATTTCGATTGCCGAGGTCATGGCGGCCGTGGACGAGAGGCTTAATGCCATGGGCTGCGATGGGAAATACGAGCAAGGTGTCGGCTGCGGGAAATCGCGCGAGGCCTGCCTGACCCATGCGCTGTGGGAGCAACTCTCAGCCCATGTCCATGTGTTTCTCAGTGGCATGAGCATCGCGGATGTGATCGCCTCGCGGATCTCTCCGTGCCCCGCCGTCCCAGATTTCGGCGCGTTGATCGAGGTGGATGCCCAGACCGAGGCTTCCCAGTGACCGATCTTGGGCCTGCTGGGCGTGAACGCACTCCCCTGCCGGGCGCAGGGCGGATGCAATGACGGGCCTGAACGGCCACCGCGTCTATCTGGACTGGAACGCCACGGCCCCCCTCAGGCCCGAGGCCCGCGCGGCCATGCGCGAAGCGATGGACGTGGTTGGCAACCCGTCTTCGGTCCATGCCGAAGGGCGCGCGGCGCGCAAGATCGTCGAGCGCGCCCGGGCCCAGGTCGCCGATCTCGTCAGCTGCGAGCCCTCCGAGATTGTCTTCACCTCCAGTGCGACCGAGGCGGCGGCGCTGTTGAGGAACCCTTTGCCGGGCTACGATGTTTTGGTCGAGGACACGGCGCACGACTGCCTTTGGGCTCACACCGCAATTTCCGCTTGGCCCGATCGACCAAAGGGACCCGGGCACACGCTCGCCTGGGGCCTTGCCAACGGCGAGACGGGCATAGTACGCCGGCCCGAGCGAGACGCCGACGGATGGGTTCATGGTCATGCCCGCGCTAATTGGCTGTTTCTGGACGTGGTGCAGGCCGCGGGCCGGATCCCACTTACTCTGTCCGACGAAGGCGCCGACTTCTCTTGCCTCTCGGCACACAAACTTGGCGGGCCAAAGGGGGCGGGTGCGCTCACGGTGCGTGGTGGCGTCGATATCACACCCGTCCTGGCCGGCGGAGGGCAGGAGAGCGGGCGCCGGGCAGGCACCGAAAACGTCATTGGGATCGCAGGCTTCGGGGCGGCAGCCGAGGCGGCGCTTCGGGATCTTGAGGCCGGCCTCTGGGACCGGGTCGCGAGGCTTAGAAACATTCTAGAAGAGGCCCTTGCCGAGCCGGCGCCAGAGACCATCTTTTTCGGTCAGGAAAGCCCGCGGCTGCCCAACACCTCGTGCTTTGCCATGCCCGGATGGCGGGGCGAGACGCAGGTGATGCAGATGGACCTCGCCGGGTTCGCTGTGAGCGCGGGCTCGGCCTGCAGCTCGGGCAAGGTGCGCGAGAGCCGGGTGCTCCGCGCCATGGGACACGACGCCGAGACGGCCAGCTCCGCAATCCGCGTGTCGCTTGGCCCAACCACGACCGAAGCAGAGATCCGCGCCTTCGCCAAGGCTTGGATCGCCGCCTACAAGAAGCGCCGCGCACGGGCCAACACCCCTTTGCCGGTATGACAGGAGAGCACGGATGAGCGCACTCGATGTGAACGTGAAGGATGGGATCGACCAGGAGACCGTGGATGCGGTGAAATCGGTCGGCGGGGCCTACAAATACGGCTGGTCGTCCGACATCGAGATGGACTATGCGCCAAAGGGCCTCAACGAGGACATCGTGCGCCTGATCTCATCGAAGAAGAACGAGCCGGAGTGGCTGCTCGAGTGGCGTCTCGAGGCGTTCCGCCGCTGGCAGGAGCAGCCTGAGCCGGATTGGGCGCTGCTCGAGATCTCGCCCATAGATTACCAGGAGCAGTACTACTACGCCCAGCCCAAGAGCTTCAAAGAGAAGCCCAAGAGCCTGGACGAGGTGGATCCGGAACTGCTGCGGACGTATGAGAAGCTCGGCATTCCGCTCCGCGAGCAGGCGATCCTGGCGGGCGTCGAGGGTGCGGGCGACGTTCCGGCCGAGGGCCGCAAGGTGGCGGTCGACGCGGTCTTCGATAGCGTCAGCGTCGGCACGACCTTTAAGGACGAGCTGGCCAAGCACGGGATCGTGTTCTGCTCGATCTCCGAGGCGGTCGAGACGCATCCCGAGCTGGTGAAGAAGTATCTGGGCTCGGTGATCCCCGCCCATGACAACAAGTTTGCGACGCTGAACGCAGCGGTTTTCTCGGATGGCAGCTTTGTCTACATCCCCAAAGGTGTGCGCTGCCCGATGGAGCTGAGCACCTATTTCCGTATCAACGCCGAGAATACCGGTCAGTTCGAACGCACGCTGATCATCGCGGACAAGGGCTCGTATGTCTCCTATCTGGAGGGCTGCACAGCGCCGATGCGCGACGAGAACCAGCTGCATGCGGCCTGTGTCGAGCTCGTCGCGCTCGAAGACGCCGAGATCAAGTACTCGACCGTGCAGAACTGGTACCCTGGCGATGAGAACGGCAAGGGCGGCATCTACAACTTCGTCACAAAGCGGGCGGACTGCCGGGGCGCACGCTCGAAGGTATCGTGGACGCAGGTCGAGACCGGCTCGGCGATCACATGGAAGTACCCCTCCTGCATCCTGCGCGGCGAGGAGAGCCAGGGCGAGTTCTACTCGATCGCCATCGCCAACAACGCCCAGCAGGCGGACACCGGCACCAAGATGATCCACCTTGGCAAGAACACGCGCTCACGCATTGTGTCCAAAGGGATTTCGGCCGGCCGGGCGCAGAACACGTATCGCGGCCTGGTGGACATGCACAAGCGCGCGCAGAACAGCCGCAACTTTACCCAGTGCGACAGCCTGCTGATCGGCTCGGACTGCGGGGCGCACACGGTGCCCTATATCTCGGTGAAGAACACGAGCTCGAAGGCCGAGCACGAGGCGACCACCAGCAAGGTGGATGAGGACCAGCTCTTCTACGCCCAGGCCCGGGGATTGGATGAGGAAGAGGCGGTCGCCCTCATCGTCAACGGCTTCTGCAAAGAGGTGCTGCAGGAGCTGCCCATGGAGTTCGCCGTCGAAGCGCAAAAGCTCGTCGCAATCAGCCTCGAGGGTTCCGTCGGCTAAAGGAGAATGATGGCGCATTGGAAATGGCAACAGGAGGCAGATGCGACCCAGATCGCCCAGCATCGGGCACGCTATGGCCAACCGCTTCCGCCAGGTGCTGGGACCGCTCCCGGCGTCTACGGACCGCCCGATGGTGATGCGCCGCTGATGTATGGAGGGGCTGCGTCGCTGCTGGGCTTGGGCCTAGGAGCAATGTTGTGGCCCTTGTGGGTCGCCGTCGGCTTTGGGCTGGCGCTAGGCACGGTGTTCTGGGGGTTGCTCTGGATTGGGCGGCGACGCATTCGGCAGAGAGACGCCGCTGAGGCCGCTCAGGTACGGGCGATCCGGGAGGCCGAGACCAAGCGTCAGATCGCCGAAATGAAGGCCTACGGTGATCGATTCCGTTAGACGCATTCGGCGGATGACTACCTCACGTCAACTTGAGGAGTTCAAATTGCGTGGGAAAAGGCTAAGTTAGGGAAGTGTACCGGCAGGGCGCGTTGTGTGCCTTGCTGTCTAGGGGGCTGACGCAGAAGCGCGTGGTTTTGTGTCAGGGCAGAACGCCGGTTCAGTGGGGTGAACGGCGATGAATGAATTCGAGCAAACGCTCTTGGACAACGTCAAGGCGATCCGGGCCAGCATGGCGAAGTCGAGCGGTGATATGGCGGGGATGCTGACCGAGATGACTGTGATACGGCGCGATCTCGGCCAAGTGACCCAGGCAGTGATGGCCCAGCGCGAGCAGATCTCGGCCCTCGAAGCGCGCATCGGGCGGATCGAGGATAAGCTGGAGAAGGGCAGCTGAGCTTGCGGCTCAAGCGGTGCGGACCGACGGGCGCATTCCCAGGAGCAAACTGATTGGAAATGGCGCCGGAGAGCACACCGCATGCCCTGCCGCATCCTGACGGGCCGCCCAGAGCGGGGGAGAATGCGGCCGCGCCCATCTACCTGGCGCTGATCGGCGGCTTGGTGGTTGGTCTACCGAGTGCACTGCTATGGTCAGGTGAGCTCTTGCTCCGCGCAACCGGGCTGGGGATGCTGGGCGGTTGGCGGACCGGAACACTTTTGGTGTGTCATGCCCGGCGACGCCAAGCCCGGCGGGCGGACGCAGCGCTGGCGGCGAGAACCGCCGAGGCCGACCGCCAGATCGCAGCAAGGACAGCGGGGAGACCCGTTGACGCCACGGTGGGCGGCCTCCCCAACATTCGCAGTTCAGAGGACAAGCTATGACCAACCCGGTTGTTCATCTCGACGAGGTTCCGATGCGCGACTGGAGCCATGATGAGCGGTTCGCGGCCCAGCTCGCCCGGATCGGGCCCATGATCGGGGCACGGCAACTTGGGTGCCAACTGCACATCGTTCCGCCGGGCAAGACCGCCTTCCCGCGCCACACCCATCATGCCAACGAGGAGATGATCGTGGTGCTATCCGGTACAGGGACCTATCACCTCGGCGATATGAGCTACACGGTCCGGGCGGGTGCTGTGTGCGCCGCCCCCGCAGGCTATGGCGCGGCGTCAGCGCATCAACTGGTGAACACCGGGGAGGCACCGTTGCACTATCTCTGTCTCTCCACACGACATGATCCGGACGTGATGGAATATCCGGAGTCCGGCAAGGTCGCAGTGGCCTCGGGCGTGCCCGAGGGCGGCGGCATGCGCTCGGCCGCAGCCTTTCATATCTGGGACCAGAACGCCGCCAGCCTCGGCTATTGGGACGGTGAGGAGTGAGCGTCAGGGCCACGCTTTTGCACCACCTCGCCCCGGACCAACGCGCACGGGTTGCATTTTCGCGCGCACTCGCGCAGGCGAGGCGGAAATGACCAGCCCAGAGAGGGGGACGCGATGATCCTGACCACGACATACTCGGTGGATGGCCGCCGGATCAGCGACTATAAGGGCATCGTCTGTGGCGAGGCGATCCTGGGCGCCAATGTGGTGCGCGATGTCTTTGCCGGCATCACCGATGTGGTGGGCGGGCGCTCCAGCACCTGTGAGGAGGAACTGGGCCGTGCGCGCGAGATCGCCATGGCCGAGATGCAGGCCCAAGCGGCCGGTCTTTTGGCGGACGCCGTTGTCGGTGTGGCCCTGGACTATGAGGTGATTGAGAACATGTTGATGGTTTCAGCCACCGGGACGGCAGTCCGGCTGTCATCTGAGGAGGCGTGAACGGGTATGGTTAATCGCTCCTAAAGGACTTCGAGAGACTTTCAGTCCGAGGCAATACGGGCGCACTGGCCCGAGCGGAGGACGCTGACGGATGATTGAGAGGATTGACGCCGACGTAATGCAAGAGGGTCCGGTCTCGCGGGAGATCCGGGATGCGATCGAAGAGGCCGTGCGCAGGCTAGACGGGATCGACCGGGATCCGCTGATCCGCCAGGCGGTGGCGCGGGTGACGGTTCGTAGGTTCAACTCGCTGCTGGCCGAGCACTTCGACGGGTACCGCGGCGACATCGCGCTGGAGCTTGTCGGGGTTGCCCGCGCGGTGCGTGAGGGGCGCTCTGCCGAACCTGCGCCCCAGGTCACCGCTGCGGCGACGCCGAGCGCGACGCCCAGCGCTTCGCCCAGCCCGACGTCGGGCTCGCCAATCCGCCGGCCCTCAAGTGCGCCGGAAGCCATCGCGGCAGCGATGGCCACGGCCAATGCTGGATCCGGCGCGACGCCGGCGACCGAAACAAAAGATCCACCGGCGGCGCCTGCCGCCAGCAGGACAGGAGGCAAGACGGATGCTGAAGATCGAGAACCTCCACGTGAAGCTGGAGGAGGAGGACAAGCAGATCCTCAAGGGGCTCAACCTGACAGTTCAAGCGGGCAAGGTGCACGCGATCATGGGGCCAAACGGATCGGGCAAGTCGACCCTGTCTTACGTGTTGGCGGGGCGCGACGGGTATGAGGTGACCGAAGGCTCGGCGCATCTCGAGGACGACGATCTGCTTGAGATGGAGCCGAACGAGCGCGCCGCCGCGGGCTTGTTCCTGGCCTTCCAGTACCCGGTCGAAATCCCGGGTGTGAACAACATGACCTTCCTTCGAACCGCAATGAACGCTCAGCGTAAGGCACGCGGCGAGGCGGAGATCTCGGCACCCGATTTCCTAAAGCTGGTGCGCGAGAAGGCCAAGACGCTGAACATCGATGCCGACATGCTGAAACGCGCGGTGAATGTCGGCTTTTCGGGCGGTGAGAAGAAGCGTAACGAAGTCCTCCAGATGGCCGTGCTCGCGCCGAAGATGTGCATCATGGACGAGACCGATTCGGGTCTCGACGTCGATGCCATGAAACTGGTGGCCGAGGGCGTGAACGCGCTCCGCGATGCCGGGCGCTCATTTCTGGTGATCACGCATTATCAGCGCCTGCTCGATCACATAACGCCGGACGTGGTGCACATCATGTCCGATGGCCGCATAGTCGAGACCGGCGGGCCCGAACTGGCCCTGCGCGTCGAGCGCGAGGGCTACGGCGATCTGACCCGCGCAGCCTGAGGAGACCGCCATGCTCTCCGAGAAACTGATCGACGATAAACGTCGCTCGGCCGAGGCTCTGTTGGGCGCCCTGCCCCTGCCCGAGGCTGAGGCGAGCTGGGCGCGTGAGGCGCGTGCCCGGGCGCGCACCCGCCTGCTTGAGGCCGGCGCGCCCATCCGCCGCGACGAGTACTGGAAGTATACGGATCCCAGTGCGCTGACCGTCCCATCGGCACCTATGGCCACCGCCGAGGATGCGCCCGAGGCCGAGGTGGCCTTTGCCGGGATCGATGCCCGAATGGCGCGCTTTGTGAACGGTCAGCTCCGGCTCGACCTCTGCGACGCCTTGCAGCAGCCTGGCCTTGAGGTCGCCCCTCTGGCCGAGGCGCTGGCACGGGACATCACGCCCCTGCGCGATCTCTTCGGCATGCTCGAAGCCGCAGGACAGGAGAAGGTCGCCCGACCGCTCGCGTCCCTCAACACCGCCGCCGCGACCGAAGGCCTGGCCCTCCACGCCACCGGCACGGTCGCAGTGCCCCTGCACATGGTGCATCAGCAGTTCGGCGAGGGCGCGGCTCTCACGCATCATGTGGTGCGGGTCGAGAGCAGCGCGGCACTGACGGTGCTGGAATCGGGGACGCCCGGCAATTCGGTTCTCGAGGTCGACGTGGCACCCGGCGGGGCCTTCCATCACGTCCGCCTCCAGCACGAGCCGGAGCGGCCAACCGCCACCCACGTGTTCGTGCGAATTGGCGAAGGCGGGACTTTCCGCACCTTCACCCTGACGTCCGACGGAGACCTCACGCGCAATGAGGTTGTGATGGAGTTCGTCGGCGACGATGCCACCGGCCACATCGCGGGTGCGGTGCTTGGGCGCGCAACCAGCCATGCCGACAACACCGTGTTCGTCACCCATGGTGCCGAGCGGTGCGAGAGCCGTCAGGTCTTCAAGACCGTCCTCGACGGCGAGGCGAAGGGCATCTTCCAGGGCAAGATCTTCGTGCGCCCCGGCGCCCAGAAGACCGATGGATATCAGATCAGCCAGTCGGTTCTGCTGGCCGACGGGGCGGAGTTCTCAGCCAAACCCGAGCTCGAGATCTATGCCGACGACGTCAAATGCTCCCATGGCTCGACCACCGGCGCACTGGACGAGACCGCGCTGTTCTACCTGATGGCCCGCGGCATCACGCGCCGCGACGCCGAGGCGCTGCTGATCGGATCATTTGTCGAAGAAGCGATTGCCGAGATCGACGACGAGGCCTTGCAAGAGACGATGCGCGGCGAGATCGCCTGTTGGATGGCCGGGCGGGAGTGAGCGCATGTCCGCCGATGGTCAGCCGACCGGCGGGCGCGGTAGCCTGACCGCCCGGGTCTTCACCGCCTGGGCGGATATGGCGGGCTCGATGCGATGGCTTCTCTCGCTGAACCCCAGCGAGGCAACGATCCTGGTCTTGTTCATGCTCTCGGGGGGCTTCCAGTTCCTCGGGAACGTTGCCAAGCTTTGGCTCGACCCGGCCACCGCCGCCATGCCCGAGGGCGAGATCGTGAGCCGGGCGGGCGCCGCCTTTGCCGCAGCCCTGATTTTCCGGACCCTCGCGCTCTACGCCTTTGCGGCGCTCTCCCACTGGCTCTCGAAGTTGGCCGGCGGGACCGGATCTGGCCGTGACAGTCGTGCGGCCATGGCGTGGTCGGCGCTGGTGGCCGCTCCCATCACGCTCTTGTTTACGCTTGCTGGGCTAAGCTTTGGCCCGTTGATCGGCGAGTCGGCCGCGGCAACCTTGCTGCAGATCGGCCCGCTGCTGCTGGGGTTTGCGTTGGCACAGTGCTTGTCGGAGGCGCACGGGTTCACCCGCCCATGGCTTGTTCTGGCAGTGATCGCAGGGCTGATTTTCGTGCTGATCACCGGGCTTCAGCTTTTGGCGCGCGGGATCTGACGGGCGGGCCAACACGGATTGGCAGGGTCGGGGCGATCGTGTAGGCTCCGACCTCGAGTACAGCGGGTTTCCCCGCAACGGCGTTCCGGAGGCCGGCTGAAGCCGGCGCGTGCGCGAGACGGAAAGGCGCATTTGTCCAGGACAACGGAGCAGCTATGACCAACGAGATCGCGGAAGATCTCCCCGATGTTCATCTTTCCGATGTGCAGCAGCCGCTCGAGCCGCTGACGGGCATGTCCGTCTGGGCCCGCATGCGCCTCAGCTATGTCGACATGCGCCGCACCACGCGCGCGCTGATCGATGAGAACCCCTCCGAGGCGCGGCTCCTGTTCTTCGTGCTGCTGTCGGATGTGATCTTCTTCCTGTCCTATGGTGTGCGCCTGATCGTGAGCCCGTCGGACGCGGTCGGGGATGCGCTCCCGCCGCCAGCCCAGCTCGGTGTGCTGCTGATCGGCTCACTGTTCCTGCGCACCTTGACGCTCTATATCTTCGCCCTGGTGGTTTGCGTTGTCGGACGCATGCTGGGCGGGCGCGGCAGCTTCAAAGCAGTGCGCGCCGGGGTCTTCTGGTCCTCGCTGGTTGCCGCCCCCGTCGGCGTTGTAGGGGCGTTCGTGTCGGGCGCCTTCGTCCAACTGGAGCCGGCCCTTCCCATGCTTGCCCTTCCCGTCTTTGCCTGGCCGCCAGTCCTGGTCGGGATCATTGCCTTTGTCGTCTTCCTCTCGGCCGGAACCGCCGAGGCCCACCGCTTTCCAAAGACCATGCCCGTGCTTCTTGGCTTTACCGCGCTGTCTCTTGTGCTCCTTCTGGCCGCCCTCCTGTTTGGGCCCGCGCTGATGGGGTCTCTCGGACTGGCGCCGTGATCGCGGATCTTAGCGCTGCCGTCGCCGAGAGCATCGCCGCCCCGCGCCGCTCGGTCAGACGCTATCTCGAGCGTGGGCCACACGGCATCGATGTCCTGTTCGGGCTGATCCTCGGCGCTTATCTGGTGCAGCAAATTGCCGCTTTGGCGGTGCCGGGCGGGCGCATGCCGCTGCAGGGTTCGCTGGTGGCCTTCCATCTTGCAGGCGTCGTCGTGCAGCTGATCTTGTGCGCCGTCACCGCCGGCATCGTCTTGGTGGCGGGGCGTATCTTCGGCGGAGCCGCTGATTTCGCCGCCTGCTATTCGGGTATGGCCTGGTACGGCTTTGTCACGGCGTTTCTTTCCCCACTTGTGCTGGTTGGCTGGAGCGCGATCCTCCACGAGCAAGGGGGCTTTGGCTCGCACCTCTTGCTGGTTGTCGGCTCCGGCTTAGCTATCTGGGTGTTCGCGGGGTTCGTGGCAGAACTCCACGGATTCCGCAGCACGGCGGTCGTCGTCGCAGCCACGCTTGGCTTTGTGATGATGACGACCATGCTGCTTTTCTCGATGCTGCAGGCGGCCTGAGCGCCGACGATGGGGGCATGATGTACGACGTCGATAAGGTGCGCGCGGATTTTCCAATCCTGTCGCGCCAGGTGAACGGGGCCGATCTCTGTTATCTGGACAATGGGGCCTCGGCACAGAAGCCGCAGGTGGTCATCGACACTATGCGCGAGACCTATGAGAGCGGCTATGCCAATGTGCACCGGGGCCTGCACTTTCTATCGAACCAGGCAACCGAGGCCTACGAGGCCGTGCGGGGCAAGGTTGCGCGTTTTCTGGGCGCGGCGCATGAGGACGAGATCCTCTTTGTCTCCAACGGCACGGAGGCGTTCAATCTGGTGGCCTTTGGCTGGCTCGAGTCGCAGATCCAACCGGGCGATGAGATCCTGCTCTCGGTTATGGAGCACCACGCCAACATCGTGCCCTGGCACTTCATGCGCGAGCGCTATGGCGCCGTGCTGAAATGGATCGATGTGGACAGCCGCGGTGATCTGGACCCGGAGCGGGTGGCCGAGGCGATCACCGAGCGCACCAAGCTTGTTGCGCTGGCGCATATGTCCAATGTGCTCGGCACCGTAACGGATGCCAAGCGGATCGCGGAGATCGCCCATGCCCGCGGCGTGCCCGTGCTGTTCGACGGCTGCCAGGCAGCGGTGCACCAGCCGGTGGACATGGTCGATATCGGCGCCGACTTTTATGTGATCACCGGGCACAAGCTCTACGGCCCCTCAGGCTCGGGTGCGGTCTATGTGCGCCGAGAGCGCCAGGCCGAGATGCGTCCCTTCAAGGGCGGCGGCGACATGATCCGCACGGTGACCAAAGACGCAATCACCTACAACGACCCGCCCCACAAATTCGAGGCGGGCACGCCAAACATCGTCCAGATGATTGGCTTTGGGGCTGCCCTCGATTATCTCGAAGCGCTGGGCATGGAGGCCATCGCCGCGCATGAGCGGGACCTGCGCGACTATGCTCAGGCGCGGCTCGGAGGGCTGAACTGGCTCCAGCTCCATGGAACCTCCGACACCAAGGGCGCGATCTTCTCCTTCTCGATGGAGGGTGGGGCCCATCCCCACGACATCTCGACGGTAATCGACCGCAAAGGCATCGCCGTGCGCGCAGGGCACCATTGTTGCCAACCACTGATGACCCATCTGGGCGTGAGCGCCACGGCCCGGGCGAGCTTTGGCCTCTATAACACCCGGGCCGAGGTCGACAAACTGGTCGACGCGCTGGAGTTTTGCCACGAGCTGTTCGGCTGACCAGCGGCCGCACCGTGCGGCATCCTGCGGCATAGACGCAACATCGCGCTGCGATTCGCACCATTTATGGCTAGCTTCAGGACCCCCAAACCCCGTTTTCATCGCAGAGGCCGAGGTTCGTCCCCACCCACTCAGCATTGACCGATCACGCGATGGAGATTTGACGATGCAATTCGACAGCGATCCGCGGCCGACCGAAGACCGCGCAGCCCCAATGGCCCTCGACCCCTTTGCCTTTTCGGACCAGCGCATGATGCGGCGCAATGCCGACGCGCTGGCGGCGTTCTGGATGGCGCCTTGGCGTGCCAGCGCCGTGGTGGCCCGCGAAGCGATGCGCGGCGGCTTGATGGGCTGGCGCTGAGCCGGCACCGCGGCGCAATCTTGCACTGCAGTCTTTAGGTTTTGGCGAAATATTCCTGCTGCACCGCGGCAAAATCTTTCTGGACCTTGCCGCGACTCCCCACTAGTTTCAGGCGACCACTGAGAACTGTTGGCGCTTAGCAAAAAGGGGGGACCGCCATGGCGCACGGACCGATTGCGGGACAGCAAGGCGAGCGCGATCAAGCAGGCGGTGTCGAACCGTTCCGCTTTTCGCAAGAGATGCTTATGGCACCAGCTCTTGGGGCGGCCGCCGCGCTCTGGGCGATGCCCATGAAGGCGGCCTTCGTCGTCGCCGATGAGGTGTTGCGGGAAAGCTTTCGTCCCTGGATGTAAGCGCAAACAGGCCTAGCGCGGCACCAGCGTGATGGTGCCGAGACCTCCGCTCTGGGCGTCGAGATCCGACATGGACATTGGGATCGTGTCGCCCCTCGCCCAAGCTGCGGACAGGTGATCGTACCAGCGCGAGAACGGGTGCCCGCTCTGCCCGGTCGAGATCATCATCACCGAGCGGTCGAGATCGGCAAAATCGAAGACCACGCGCAGGCCCGAGGCGTGCACGTTCTCAAAGGGCCGCTCGCCCCGTCCGGCAGCCATGCCGCGCATCAGCGTGAAGTTCCCACCCGACGTCTCTTGCTCAATGTTCACGAACAGCCCTGCAGCCTCCGAGAACCCAAGCGGCATGTGGCGGTGCACGGCCCGGTGCTCGGCCCCCCAGCGCCAGCTCGCCAAACTCCGACCATGCCGGCGCGAGAGACTGGCGAGCGCGTCGTCGAGGGCGATCGAGGCGATCTGCGCACAGGTTTCCCGCTCGGGTGTCTTGTCGATATCACACCACACCCCGGCGCCGTCGATGTTGCGAAATACCCGTTCGACAAAGAGCGGGCGGATGCCTTCGACCTCACGGATCAGACCGCCGAGCTCATCTGACGCCAAGCGCAGGGTCAATCGCCGCATCCATTCGGCAAAGATCAGCGGTTCGGGCGCATGCTGGTCCATCTCGCCCGACCAGTCGGCCAGGCGATCCACCGCCTCGGCGCGCATACCGTCCGAGGTTTGCGCCCCCTCGCGCCACCAGAGATCCCGCGCGATCAGCGGCAAGACCGAGCGCGCCATCTCCGAGACCGTGTCGGCCTGCAGTGCGACAAAGCTGTCGCGGGAGTGATAGCGCCGGCTCGAAAGCTCCTTGGAGATGCGGCGGATGCGAAACGGGGCATCCCAATCAAAACTCAGATGCTCAGGATAGGCGGCATCGGTGAGGCGGTTGTTGGCATTGGCGATAGCGCCCTCCTCGGGCGCGTCGATCCGGGGGCGTGAGGCGCTCGGCAAAACACCGTCCCAGTCGTGGACGTCCCGCCAACCGGGCGAGGGCAGGCGGCCCTTGACGGGGTTGCCCAGCTGGCGCCGAGGGATGGCGCCGGCCACCACCATGGCGATCCCTGCCCGATCGGCCAAAGTCACCACCTGCGCGGGTGCGGCGACGTCATCGGCCGCCTCAACGGCCTCGGCCACGGACGCCGAGGCCAGGAGCCGATGCAGCGCGGTAAAGCCGAGATCCCGATCCGTCAGCGCAGTCCAAGCGAGCGCGGCCACATGCCCCTCGGGGGTCACCGCATCGGCGCCGAACATTGATCCCGTCAGCACTGGACCATGGCGCGTGCGGCGGAGCGTCTCGACCCGCGGGGCCTCGCCTGCGACCTCCATGCGGACGCGGCGGGTCTCGAACGGCCGCCAGCCGTCAGGGGTCAGATACTCATCTGGGTTCGCCTGGTTGATCCGCTCGATATAGAGATCCTGGTCATCCACATTGGCCGTCGTGAGCCCCCAACCGACCCGGGTGTTGTGGCCGACCAAGATGGCGGGCACCCCGGGCAGCGTGCCGCCGATCCCCGCGCGCGCGCCACCCTGCATGCCGGCGAGATACCAAACCGACGGCGCCGACAGCCATAAATGCGGATCATTGGCCAACAGCGGCGCGCGGGAGGACGCCCGGCTGCCATCCACCGCCCAAGCGTTTGAGGCCCCGCCCATCTCCGGGGCATGGGCCGGGCCGAGCGCGCTCTCGAGCGGTTGAGGCGCCGAACCCGCAGCGAGCCGAAACCGCGCGCCGGGAAACAGGCTGGTGTAGCGAGGCACCACGGTCTCGGCCGGCAGCGGGTAATCCGGCAAAATGTCCGAGACACGCTCGGGCGGAAGGGCGAGCTGGAACAGCGCGCGGCGCACCTCGTGCCGAGCGGCGGATGAGAGACGCAAGGCCATGGATTTCAGGATCGCGATGCTGTCCGCCGGGGTCCATGGCTCAAAACCCTGTCCGAACAGAAAGAACTCGGGCGCACCGCGTCCGAGCGAGCGGGCGTCCACATGGCGGATCCAGGCATTCACGCCGGCGGCATAGGCTTCGAGCGCGGTCCTCGCCTCGCCGCTTTGGTGCGGCACCGCCCGGCGGGCATGGCCATAAAGGTCCAAGGTACGCGCCAAACGGTCCAGCCCAAGGGTGCGTGCGCCAAACAGGGCGGACAGCCGACCCTGGGCCGCACGGCGCGAGACCTCCATCTGCCAGAGCCGGTCTTGCGCGTGAACGAGGCCGAGCGCGAACCACATATCCGCCTCAGAGCCCGCCCGGATATGCGGCACCGCGTTGGCATCGCGGTGGATGGCGACCTCGCCCGTAAGGCCCGCTGCCTCGATGCGCCCGTTGTGTTCCGGCAGGGACCCTGCGACCAGGGACCAGGCGAGCACCACGCCCAAGGCGCCGAGGCCCAGCAGCAGAATCGCTCCGCGCAGCAGCCACCGCAGGATCAGGGTCATCGCACCTCTCGCAGGCTTGGACGTGCGCCAGGCCGCCCCGGCGCCCCCTTGAAACAGACGCAGCTCCGCGGCGCAACCGGGCCGCCGACGACACACCAGGTGTTGATGAACCAGTCTGCACGCCACGGGCCAACATCTGGGGTTTGCCCGCCTCGGCCGCTCCGGTATGTGATGCGGGACCAACGTTGGAGGAACACATGGCAAAGGTGAGTTTTTTGGGGCTCGGCGTGATGGGCTATCCCATGGCCGGGCATCTCGTTGCCAAAGGGCACGAGGTGACGGTCTACAACCGCACCTTTGCCAAGGCCGAGCGCTGGGCCGGCGAGCATGGCGGCAAGGCCGAGCCGACTCCGCGCGCGGCGGCCGAGGGCTCTGAGTTCGTGGTGGCCTGTGTCGGCAACGACGACGATCTGCGCTCGGTGGTGCTGGGCGAGGAAGGGGCCTTTGCCGGCATGGCGGCGGGTACAGTCTTGATCGATCACACCACCGCCAGCGCTCAAGTGGCGCGAGAGCTGCAGGCCGAGGGCAAGGGGCGCGGCATCGGCTTTGTGGACGCACCGGTCTCGGGCGGCCAAGCGGGCGCCGAGAACGGTCAGCTCGGCATCATGTGCGGGGGCGAGCAGGCGGATTATGACCGGGCCGAGCCGATCATGCAGGTCTATGCCAAGGCCTGCCGACTGATGGGGGCACCCGGAGCAGGGCAATTGACCAAGATGGTCAACCAGATTTGCATTGCAGGGCTGGTCCAAGGGCTCTCCGAAGGCGTGATGTTCGCCGAGAAGGCTGGCCTCGACGGGGCCGCGGTGTTCGATGTGATCGCGAAGGGCGCCGCGGGATCCTGGCAGATGGAGAACCGCAACAAGACCATGCTGGCGGACGAGTTCGACTTTGGCTTTGCCGTCGATTGGATGCGCAAGGATCTGAGCATGTGCCTGGACGAAGCCAAGCGCAACGGCGCGCGCTTGCCCGTGACTGCGCTGGTCGACCAGTTCTATGGTGAGATCCAGGACATGGGCGGCGGGCGCTGGGACACCTCATCCCTGCTCCGCCGACTCAAGCGCTGAGCCGCGCCGGCTCCTCAATCAATCCCGCCGCCGTGGCCGCCAAGGCCGGATCCGACGCGTTGGCGAGGAGCCAGCCCTGGAGCGCGGCGGGCACGATCCGGCGCGCCCCGATCGCCGCGGCAAACTGGGCCGCCCGCACCGCCTCTCCGGGGAAGAACCGCACGTACAGGCAGCGCGCCGCCTCGGCACGGATGGGCCCAAGCTCCAGATGCACATCCGCCCGCCCCGGGCGGATCAGAGCGGGATCCAGCCGCTCCGGATGGTTGGTGGTGAGAAAGAGCGCCCTGCCCTCCTGCGCTGCAATGCCGTCGATGGCGTTCAGCAGTCCCGAGAAGCTCACCCCGCCACGGCGAGGGTCCTCGCGGCCCTTAAAGACCGCGTCCACATCCTCCAACGCCACCAGTGCGCGCGCCGGGGCGCTTGCCAGCCCGTCCCGCAACTGTTCATCGGTCAGCCCCGCACGGCCCAGATCGAGCAGAGCGATGTCGAGACCGATCTCGGAGGCGAGCGCCCGGATCACGCTCGACTTGCCGGTCCCCGGCGGACCAAAGAGCAGATAGCCCCGCCGCCACGGCACCCCGCGGGCCGCATACCAGTCCTCTGCCCCATAGAACCAGCTGAGATCGGCCAGCAGTCGCTCGATGCGGTCGTCATCGGCCAGAACCGTGTCGAGCGCCCGCCGGGAGACATCGCCGACGCTTTGCCAATAGTCCTCTTGGAACACAAACAGCCCTGGTGCCCGCTGGCGGGCCCGGTCGGCAATGACAGCGCCGGCGGCGATCCAGCGGCGCACGGTCTCGACGCGGCCAAACGGCAAGGTCAGGGTCACCGTCTCCATGGGCCGCCCGGCCCCGCTTTCGGCGGTGATGCGGGTCTTCTCGCTGATCTCGCGATCGAGCCAGGCGAACTGCCCACGATGGATGAACCAGTGGCGTCCAGGCGCGGGGGCAAACAGCGGGGTCTCGCCACGGCCGTGGGCGAGGTCGCTGATATGGACCCGGCGGGCGCGGGTGAGCGCCCCACTCGCATCAAGCCAGAGATGCAGGTGCCAAAACGCCTCGGCCCGGTTGTCGATGGTCACGCTCACCGACAGCCGACGCTTGAGCGAGCCAAGAAGGGTTCCCCCGACCACGCGCACCACGGCCGCCGTCAAGCCAAAGAACCCGAGCGCAAGGCCGCCCACAAAGAAGTCATTCGAGAGCGCCCGGGCGCCCCAGTTGAGAAAGCTTGTATCCATGATCCGAGTGGCCAGCCCAAAGGCCGGGGCGCCGTTGCAAAAGGTTTGGGTGTTGCCCGGCCGGTGCCGTTGCGGTCAGACTGGCCGCATCGGCTCCCACGAGGGCGCACTGTCACAGCGTTTGTTCATCAATGCCCCCTCCACGGTTCATGTTTCAGTTTTCTCATTGCGAGATCCGCCAGCGATACGCGGGCAGCAGCAAATGTGCAACACCGTCGCGTGGACGCAACGACAAAAGTCGCGCATTCGCAACATCTCCAATCAAGGGATGGGGATGTCGCCCATCACCTTCGGCACGTGATAGCCTTTTTGCACCGCAGGCCGCTCGGCGATCCGGCGGTACCAGTCGCGCACTCGCGGGAACTCGGTCAGATCGATGCCCTGCCATTCGAACCGGCTGGCCCACGGCCAAATCGCCATATCGGCGATCGAGTAGCTGCCCACAACAAAGTCGCGCCCCTCCAGCCGGCGGTCGAGCACGCCATAGAGCCGGGCCGCCTCGTTGCCATAACGCTCCTCGGCATAGGGCGCCTTGCCCCGGTTGAAGCGCAAGAAGTGATGCGCCTGACCGAGCATCGGACCAAAGCCGCCCATCTGCCACATCAGCCATTCGAGCACCTGGACCCGGTCATCGCCCATGAACTGGCTGTGCTTCTCACCGAGATAGAGCAGGATCGCGCCGGTCTCGAACACGCTGCGGCCAGTGTCGCGCTCGACGATCGCCGGGATCTTGTTGTTCGGGCTGATCGCCAGGAAATCAAGGGCGAACTGCTCGTCCTTGCTGATGTCGATGGCGTGGGCCTCATAGGCGAGCCCGAGTTCCTCGAGCAGGATCGAGACCTTCCGCCCATTGGGCGTGGTCCAGGTGTAGAGATCGATCATGGGCTCCCCCGTTGATTGGCGCCCCATCCTACAGAGCATGCCGCAGCGCGCCAGCCCGATGCGCGCTTTTCAGCCCCGACGCGAGGCGCTAGACAGAAACCCCGCCACGAGGACGCCATGCTCGCCATCATCGGCCTGATAACCCCGTATTTCGGTCTGATTGCCGTTGGCTTTGTCGCTGCGCGGATCACGCGCCAGCCGCTTGAGGCTTTGGGGTGGCTGAACACCTTCATCGTCTACATTGCCCTGCCCGCACTGTTCTTCATTCTGATGTCGAAGACGCCGGTCGAAACGCTGACCCGCTGGGACTTCATCGGCATCAATTTGGGCGTGACCTTTGTCATTTTGTTGGCCTGCTTTGGGCTGGCCTTGGTGCTCAGCCGCGGCCAGGTCGCCGATAGCACGATCCAAGCGCTGGCCGGGGCCTATGGAAACATAGGCTACATGGGCCCGGGGCTTGCGATCCTGGCCTTTGGGCGCGAGGCGGCGATCCCCGTGGCGCTGATCTTCAGCTTCGAGAACATCCTCCATTTTGCCTTTGCGCCGGCGATGATGGCGGTGGCAGGGCAGCGGCGCGAGGCGCCCTGGCGATTGGCCTTGGGCGTCTTGCGCCAGATCGTGACGCATCCCTTCATCCTCGCAACCGCGGTCGGGGTCAGCGCGGCGGTGCTGGAATGGAGCCCGCCCGAGCCCGTCGAGCGTTTGATCGAGACGCTGGCCGATGCGGCCGCGCCGTGCGCCCTGTTCGCCATGGGGGTGACCTTGGCGCTCAGGCCCTTACGACGGGTGCCGGGGGCCTTGGGCTTCATCCTGCCGATAAAGCTGCTGGTGCACCCGGCGCTGATGTTCTTGGCGCTGACCACGCTCGGTCAGTTCGATCCGGTCTGGGTGCTGACGGCGATGCTGTTGGCGGCCCTGCCGACGGCGACCAATGTCTTTGTCATCGCCCAGCAGTATGGGGTGTGGGTTGAGCGCGCTTCGGCGACCATCCTGCTGTCCACCGCCCTATCGGTGGCGAGCGTCTCGGCGTTGCTCTGGGCCATCGGGGCGGGCTGGCTGCCCGGCATCGATGGCCGTCTATTGCATCGCTAACAGCTGGCTCAGCCGAGCAAGCGCGCGAGCCAGCTGCGCTTCTGACGCACCCGGTCGGGCAGGAGCGGACTGTCGGGCGGCAGGGCATAGCGCGGGGTGCTGGCGATCGTGGCGCCGCAAGCCTCGTCTTTGCCCTCGAGCTCGATGATCTGGGAGAGCGCCTCCCATTCCGCGCTGAGCTCCGCGATGGGCAGATAGCGGCGATAGTCGCCCTCTCGCAGGATCTCCGAGACGAACCAGGTCGCGGCCCCCCAGACCGGGTCCTCGACGCGCGAGATCCGGACGCTGCGGCCATCGGTCAAGCGGCGCTCGAATTCGCGCGGGGCGATGGCGCCATGCTCCTCGAGGATCGGCAACATCATGGCGCTCGGCAGCGTGTCGACGGCCAAATGCGCAAAATCCGGGTGCGCGCCGTTTTCGATGAGGGTCTGCACCGTCGACTCGGCCGGATCGGCATGGCCGTCTGCTATATGGGCGATCAAGGCATCCGCGGTGAGCTCGACCACCCGTTCGGGGGTCAGCGTCGCGTCAGACATGCTGGCCGCCGTTGATCTCGATCTCGGTGCCGGTGACGTAAGCGCTCTCGGGCGTGCAGAGGTAGTAGATTGTCCGTGCGACCTCTTCGGGCCGCCCGAGCCGGCGCATGGGGATCTGCTCGGCCAGCTTGTCGGTGCCGGGCGACAGGATTGCGGTCTCGATCTCCCCGGGCGCGATGGCATTCACGCGGATGCCCATGGGGCCAAAGTCATGGGCCATCTCGCGGGTGAGGGCCGCTAGCGCGGCCTTTGAGGTCGCATAGGCCGCCCCGGCAAACGGATGCACGCGCGCCCCTGCGATCGAGGTGACATTGACGATCGCCCCCTGGGCCTCCTTCAGCTCCTCGGCCAAGCCACGCGCGAGTACGACGGAGGAAAAGAAATTCACGTGAAAGACATGGCCCCAGATCTTGAGATCCGTTGTGAGCGTGTTCAGACGCTCGCCGTCTGGCCCCTTGGGCGAGATCCCGGCATTGTTCACCAACGCGTCGAGCCGTCCTCCCGACCCGGTCGCCAGGCGCTGGCGGATGTCGTCGACCGCTGCGATGCTGCTTTTAGGGTCGGAGAGGTCGACCTGCACGTGGTCCTCCTCGCCCGCCTCCCAGGGGCAATCCTCCGGGAACGGCTGGCGGGAGCAGGTGATCACGCGCCAGCCGGCCGAGGAGAACCGTTTGACCGTGGCATGGCCGATGCCACGGCTCGCACCGGTCAGCAATAGCGTGCGTCTGGGAGAGTTCTCGGGCATAGGACCACCTCCAGACGATCTGCATAGCATGCGCCGAGAGGCGCGGCCATGGGCCCTAGGTCCAAGGAGTCGGCGCGGTCGCCAGGAAACTGTTGCGGGCCCCGACCCGAGCGGCGATGGCCGCCAGCTTGGGGCGCCCCTCGGCCCAGGGGATGGGCTCACGCGCCTCGGTCCAGAGCACGGCCGCCGCCAGGGAGAGATCCGCCGACGAGAGGCCATCTGCACGGATGGCCTCCGGTGCTTCGGCCGCAGCCTCAAGCCAGTCGAGCAGCGCGGTCGCCCGCTCCATCTCGCGCGCGGCCATATCGCAGCCCAGGCGGTTCTCTCCAACCGGCTCGAGCCCCGCCCATTTGAGGTGAAAGTGCAGCGCCAAAGCGTCAGTGAGCGCATCAATGGCCGTCAGCACCTGCGCGTCATGCCAATGCCGCTCCGCCCGGGTCAACACCGGCGAGAGCGCGCCAGGCCGCCCATGTTCGGCATGGAGATAGCTGCGGATCAGCGCCGTGCCAAAGAGCGGACCTGTCGGGGTCTCGAGCACCGGCACCTGCAGCGCTGGCGTCAGATCCTCGATCCCGCGCGGCGGAAACCCCTCGATCCGCGCGGCCTCGTGCGGGATGTCAAACTCGATCAGTGTTGCGCGCATGGCCCGCGCAAAGGGCGAGCCGTCGATAAAGTGGATGCGGTACCCGCTCACGGGTTCAGCCGCTGCACCGTCCATGCCGTGCCGTCGACCCCGTCACGGCGCCAACGGAAACGGTCATGGAGCCGAAAATCGCCATCCGCCCAGAACTCGATCTCGACCGGGCGCACGCGGAATCCGCCCCAATGCGGAGGACGGGGCGGATTGATCGGGTAGATCGCCGCGAATTTTGCCACCTCGGCGATCAAGGTCCCGCGGCTGTCGAGCGGGCGGGACTGTGCGCTAGCCCATGCGCCGAGCCGGCTCTTATAGGCCCGGCTGTCGTAATAGATATCGGCCTGATCGGGGCCAACCCGTTCAACCTTACCGCGCACCCGCAGCTGACGGCGGAGCGACTTCCAATGCAGCACCATGGCAGCCCGCGGTGTGGCAGACAGCTCCTCGCCCTTCGCGCTCTCGAGATTGGTGAAGAAGACGAAACCGCCGGTCACGGGGTCGGGCTCGACCTCCTTCAAAAGCACCATGCGCACATTCGGCAACCCGTCGGGGTCGATCGTCGAGAGGGCAACCGCCCCAGGATCGTTCAGTTCGGTTTGTTCAGCCTCAGCCAGCCAGGCCCGCGCCAGAGCAAAGGGGTCGTCGCCGGCAAACTTGCCGGTGCGCGTCTCGGATTCGGAGATGGTGAGGGTCGCATCGGTCACGGTCATCGCTGGCGCCTTTCTTTGCTCGCGCAAGACGTTAGTGCGTTGGGCGCGGGGCGCAATCCCCCGGACGATCCGCCGCGCCTGGACCTGTCCCGTCAATGCCGTTGGGCTGCAGTTCGCGCCCGCCATGGGCTGCGGGTCGCGTGCACATCTCTTTGGCCCAGGGACGGTGGATCCGGGGCAGGCCCGCACCGCGCACCTGCAGAAACGCGCGAGCACCACGGGGATTTGTCGGTCGAGCCCGCACTTGAGCGCGCCTCGATTTTGCCCTAAAGCGCCAGTGGCCATGCGGGTACCAGCGGGAGGGGGCGAGCGATGACCGGCGGATTGATGGCGGGCAAGCGCGGTCTCATCATGGGGGTGGCCAATGACAAATCCATTGCCTGGGCGATCGCGGCGGCAGCCCATACCTCGGGCGCCGAGCTGGCTTTCACCTATCAGGGCGACGCGCTGAAGAAGCGGGTCGGTCCCCTGGCGGCCTCGGTCGGGTCGGACATCGTCTTGCCCTGCGATGTTACGGATGACGCGGCACTTGACGCGACCTTTGCGGCGGTGGCCGAGCGCTGGGGGCGGCTCGATTTCGTGCTCCACGCGATCGCCTATGCGGACAAGGCCGAGTTGAAGGGCCGCTATGTGGACACGAGTGCGGAGAACTTTCAGACCTCGCTGGCAATCTCGTGCTATTCGTTCACGGCCATTGCGCGGCGGGCTGAGCCGTTGATGGACGCTGGCGGGAGCCTGCTGACGCTCACCTATTACGGAGCCGAGAAGGTCATGCCTCACTACAATGTGATGGGCGTGGCAAAGGCCGCACTCGAGGCATCGGTTCGGTATCTCGCCGCGGATCTCGGGCCCAAGGGCATCCGGGTGAACGCGATGTCTGCGGGCCCCATCAAGACGCTTGCCGCCTCGGGCATCGGTGACTTCCGCTATATCCTGAAATGGAACGAGCTGAACACGCCAATGCGGCGTAATGTGACCCGCGATGACGTGGGCAAGGCCGGGCTCTATCTGGTCTCGGATCTGTCCTCGGGTGTCACCGGGGAGTGCCACCATGTCGACTGCGGCTATCATGTGGTCGGCATGAA
>JBCCZI010000035.1:0-34344 GCA_039187815.1 Pseudomonadota bacterium
CGACCCAGCACCGCTCCATGCAGCGCAAAGCCGTCTCGAAGATCGACACCGGCACCGTCATCCCGGTCTCAGCAAAACCACCCAAGCCCCCTAGCCCCTCAAGCCACCTCCCAACCCCCACCCACCTCAACAGACGTGACCCTTGGCAAGGTTTCTCGACGCCTGATCGCGCCGCCAGAGCGGGTTGGCGAAGCCCGTCCGGCGCGCTAATTCTACGCCAATGAGCGCGCTGTTTGTCCTTGCCACGCTTGTCCAACCGGTCTGCGGTCCGGTTGCAGAGATCTCTTATGCGGACGAATCGCCCGCCGATGTTCTGGTCTTGCGGAACACCGGAGATCCTGAGTGGCGGATCCAGACCGCCGAGATCCTGCTGCAGGGCTCGGCCGGGCGGCTGATCTTCGACACCCGTCCTGGCGGGCCTGGCTCGCAGACCGCTCAACCATTCCGGCCGGGCGCGGGCGATGCGGTGTTGGCGAACCCTCCCGATCTCGCCGACGGAGCCGAAGCCCTGACGCTGAGTTTTGAGCGGTTCCCGGCCGGGGCGCGATTCGTCTTCACCACCGACCTCGATGACCGGGTGAGCGGCGCATATGCGGGCACCCGAGTGGCCGGCGCCGAAATTGCAGGCGCGACCCTTGAGGTTACCTTTGTCAATGCGCGCGGTTGGATCGAGACCCACAGCGGGCGCTTCGATGACCAGGCCGAGGCGCGCGCCGCGGCGCCTTGCGTCTCGTGAAACCGATCTGAGCCCGAAGGCTCAGCCCAGCCCACGATCGCCGGTGTTAATGTAGCGGCGCTGACGCTCGGCGCGGAGTTCCTGCCCCGTTAATCCCGCCATGCTGTCAAGGGCGACCCCGATGGCGCGCCCGACCCGCGCCACGGTCTCGTCGCGGCCCCGTTGCGCTCCGCCAACGGGTTCTTCGACCACCGTGTCGCAGACGCCAAGCGTCTTCAGGTCTTGAGCCGTCAAGCGCAGCGCGATCGCTGCCTCGCGCATCTTCTCGGCGTTCTTCCATAGGATCGACGCACAGCCTTCGGGCGAGATCACGGAATAGATGGCGTGCTCGAGCATGATCACTCGATTCGCGGTGGCAAAGGCGACGGCCCCGCCCGAGCCGCCCTCGCCGATGATCACGGTGACCAAAGGCACGCGCAGGCGCAGGCAGGTCTCGGTCGCGCGCGCAATCGCCTCGGCCTGGCCGCGCTCCTCGGCGCCCTTGCCGGGATAGGCCCCGGGTGTGTCCACCAGCGTGATCACCGGCAGGCCGAAGCGGTCCGCAAGCTCCATCAGCCGGACCGCCTTGCGATAACCCTCGGGCCGGGCCATGCCAAAATTGTGCTCGAGCCGCGACTTGGTGTCGTGGCCCTTCTCGTGGCCGATCACCACCACCGCCTGGTCGCGAAAGCGCGCGAGGCCGCCCAAAATTGCATGGTCCTCGGCAAAGTTCCGATCTCCGGCCAGCGAGGTGATCTCGGTGAACAGCGCATCGATATAATCAGAGCTGTGCGGGCGTTCGGGGTGGCGCGCCACCTGGCATTTCCGCCAAGGATCGAGGTCCTTGTAGAGCTCGGCCAGCATCTCCTCGGCGCGCGTGTCGAGCTGGTCCGCTTCCTCGCCGAGATCGAGCTCGGGGTTTTGCCGGGCCAGCGCACGCAACTCCTCGGCCTTGCCCTGGAGCTCGGCCAAGCCTTTCTCGAAGTCGAGGTAGTTTGCCATGCGCGCCTCCCGATCAGGCCCTGCACATAAGGGAGGCAGGGGCCGGCGCGCAAGGCGCACCGCGGAACGAGGCGCAGAGCCTGCGCCATCGCCCCAATGCGAGCCGGCTCAGGACATGTCCCGGACGAGAAGCAGCGCGATCCCTGCCAAGAACACCAGCGCTGTGGCCAGATAGACAAGGCGCACGAGGGCCGAGGCACGGCCGGTCAGGGCCGACTGGGCCTAGTCCGAAGCCGCCGCCGGTCCTTTGGCCCGCATCGGGTTGTGCGGGTTCGCTTCCCCGTCATGATGCAGCGACTCCAGGCGCCGACGCGCCTCGTCTGCCTCTTGGGCCTGACGGTCCTCGATGTTTGGGCCACCATGGCGCGGCGCGCTCACGGCGTTTGGCTCGGCATCAGCGCGGCGAAGTCGAAGAGGGCCGGATCGGGCATCTGGCTTGGGCGCATATTGGTGAGCGCTTTGAAGATCACGGCACGGCGGCCGGGTGAGCGGCGCTCCCAGTCATCCAGCATCGCCTTCACCTGTACGCGCTGAAGCCCATCCTGAGAGCCGCAGAGATTGCAGGGGATGATGGGAAAGCCCATCGCCTCGGCAAACCGGGCGCAATCGGCCTCGGCCACCAGGCTGAGCGGGCGGAGCACCAGCACATCGCCCCCCTCGTTCAACAGCTTCGGCGGCATCGCGGCGATCCGCCCCTGGTGAAAGAGGTTTAAGAAAAAGGTCTCGAGGATGTCGTCGCGGTGATGCCCGAGCACGACCGCCGAACAGCCCTCCTCGCGCGCGATGCGATAGAGATGGCCGCGCCGCAAACGGGAACAGAGCGCGCAATAGGTGCGCCCCTCCGGCACCTTGTCGGTCACGATCGAATAGGTGTCGCGCACCTCGATGCGGTGGCGGACACCAAGATGTTCCAGATACTCGGGCAGCACTGTTGTGGGAAAGCCGGGCTGGCCCTGGTCGAGATTGCAGGCCAGCAGATCCACCGGCAAGAGCCCACGCCAGCGCAATTCCAGCAGCATGGCGAGCAATGTATAGCTGTCCTTGCCCCCGGACAGACAGACCAGCCAGCGCGGCCGGCTACCCGGCGGCGGCATCATAGCATAGGCCGTCAGCGCCTCACGCGTCTCGCGGACCAAACGCTTCCGGAGCTTGCGGAATTCCAAGCTATCCGGCGCCCCTGCATAGAGCCGCTCCAAAACCTGATCATCGGTTGCATCCAACATAGCGCTGATATACCGGCGCCCGTTCTGCGGAGAAAGGGTCGAATACCGCTGGAGGCGCCCAATGGGCTGCATAGACGGTCCCGTCAGATGGGGATGGCTCTGATCTTGCGTGCAAACTCGGCGAGCCGATCGAGCACCCCATGAGCGGCGCGCTATCGGCGGGGCGGCACGGGGTCGTAGCCCGATCCGCCCGCCGGGTGGCAACGGGCTATGCGGCGCAGCGTCAGCCACGTGCCGCGGAGCGCTCCATGGCGCTCCAGCGCCTCCAGTGCGTAAGCCGAACACGTCGGCTGAAACCGGCAATGCATGCCAACCCAAGGGCTGAGCACCAATCGATACGCGCGGATCGGGAGGGATATGAGCCATGCGACCACTGTCATGGATCAGACCTTTTCTGTTTTGAAGCCGGACGATGGACGCGCTCGAGCGCGTGGCGGAGATCCTCCACCAGCGCCGCGAACGGACGCCCGACTGTAGCACATGGGCGGCCGATCAACACATAGTCCCATCCGGGTCGGGCCTCCGGGCTCAGGCCAACCCGTGCCGCCTCACGCAATCGCCGCTTTGCGCGGTTCCGGACGACGGCATTGCCGATCTTCTTTGAACAGGTGAACCCGACCCGAGCGGGCTCCGTGTCGGTCCGATCACGCCCCTGCAGGATCAGCCCCGGAGACACCCACCGCCGGGAGCGAGCCGCCGCCAAGAAATCCCGGCGCACGCGGATCGTGTCAGGCAAGGGAAAGGCCAAGGGCAGCCGAGCCGGGTTCAGGCCGACAAACGCTTGCGGCCCTGAGCCCGGCGCTTGTTGATGATCTTCCGACCGTTTTTGGTCGCCATCCGTGCCCGGAAGCCATGGCGCCGCTTGCGGACAAGCCGGCTCGGCTGAAAGGTGCGCTTCATCGCGTCTACTCCGTAATCCGCGCCCAGGGTGCGCCGCCTTGGTCGACCGCCCCAGCGTGGCCTGAGTTCCCATAAGAGGCGCTCGATACCCCTCTCCGATGTCCAAGTCAACGCATGCAGGCAGGCGATCCAGAGCAACCGCGCGACCATCCCAACAGCAACCGAGCGCCGCGTCTGGCCGCGCTCCTGACGTCAGCCATCGGCCCGCGGCGCACGGCACCCGGCGCGGCGGCTTAAGCCGAACTGGGCGGCCACTGGCGCGACAACAGCCGCGCGCCGCGGGCCTGCCACCCGCCAAAGGCGAGCCCGTCGACGCGGCGCTTTGAGGAGAGCCATATCGCCGCTCGGCCGGTTTGTGCGAAACCTCAATCCGCTGTGAGGATGATGGTAATTCGTTGACCGCGGCCCAACTCTATCCCATCCCTCGTCGCAGACCCGGAGCGAGCCACCGTGACCATGAGCGCTGAAACCGATCTTGAGCACCGTTCGCGCTCCTCGCGCGCCTATCTCAGGCTCATTCCTATTGCGTTGATCCTGATCGGAGCCATCGCCGCGATCGTGTTTGCTGGCGATGCCATCGGCTTTGCCAGTCTCGAGCGCCACTATGATGCGCTCATCCTTTGGCGCGATGAGCATACCCTTCTTGCCGCTCTGACTTTTTTTCTAGCCTATGTGCTCGTCGTCGCGTTCTCGGTGCCGGGAGCACTTTGGCTGACGCTCGTGGGGGGCCTAATGTTTGGCGTGCTCGCCGGAGGGCTGCTGGTGGTCAGTGCTGCGACCCTCGGCGCGACGCTCATCTTTCTGGCCGCCCGCACGGCGCTGGGTGACGCGCTGAAGAGCCGGGCGGATGGCTGGCTCCACCGCCTTGAGGCCGGATTTCGCGATGGCGAGGTGAGCTTTCTGCTCATCCTGCGGCTGGTCCCCGCCGTTCCGTTCTTCGTTGCCAATCTTGCCCCGGCCTTTCTGGGCGCGCGGCTGGTCACCTTTGTCTGGACGACGCTGGTTGGCATCATTCCCGGAACGCTGGTCTACATCTCGATCGGCGCGGGTCTGGGTGAGCAGCTTGCCCGGGGAGAACAGCCGGATCTCGGCGTTATATTCGAACCCCACGTGCTTGGGCCTCTGCTTGGTCTGGCCGCCTTGGCAGCTTTGCCGCTGGTGCTCAAACGCCTCGGCTACGGGCGGCTCGGCTGACCCATGGCGCCGGACGGAACCATAGGCACAACGCTCACACCGGATCTATGCATCATCGGCGCGGGCTCTGGCGGCTTGTCGGTGGCGGCCGGGGCCGTGCAGATGGGTGCCTCGGTCGTGCTGATCGAGGGCGGGCGCATGGGGGGCGACTGCCTCAACTTTGGCTGTGTCCCATCCAAAGCCTTGTTGGCTGCCGCCAAGCATGCCGAGGCCATGCGATCCGGCGCCCCCTTTGGCATCACGCCCACCGAACCGCAGATCGATTTTGCGCGCGCCATGGGCCATGTGCGTGAGACCATCGCAGCCATCGCCCCCCATGACAGCCAGGAACGCTTTGAGGGCCTTGGCTGCACCGTGATCCGCGATTGGGCGCGGTTCACTGCGCCGAATGAGATCACGGCCGGCGGGCATCAAGTTCGAGCCCGGCGGGTTGTGATCGCGACAGGCTCGACCCCTTTTGTGCCGCCGATCCCTGGGCTCGACCAGGTTCCCTATCTCACGAACGAGACGCTGTGGGACATCAGCGCCTTGCCCGAGCATCTGCTGATCCTGGGCGGCGGGCCGATCGGCATGGAGATGGCGCAGGCCCATCGTCGGCTCGGGAGCCGCGTGACGGTGCTCGAGGCCGCGCGCCCTCTCGCCGCGGCCGAACCCGAGGCAGCCGATCTGGCGATTGCACGGTTGCAGGGCGAAGGGGTCGAGATCCGCGCGGGCGTTACCGCAACCGGCGTCTCGGCCTTGGACGGGGCGATCACCCTGACGCTTGCGGATGGGTCGACGGTGACGGGTAGCCATCTCCTCGTGGCAACGGGTCGGCGCCCGGGGCTCAACCGGCTCGATCTCGATGCAGGCGAGATCGCCCATGATCGCCGCGGTGTGACGGTCGACAACGGCCTGCGATCCACGACCAATCGGCGGGTCTATGCCATTGGCGATGCGGCGGGCGGCCTCCAGTTCACGCATTTGGCCGGCTATCAGGCCGGGCTGGTCGTCCGCAATGCGCTGTTCCGACTGCCGGTCAAGAATCGCACCGACCACATCCCAATGGTCACCTATACAGATCCGGAGATCGCGCAGATCGGCCTGATAGAAGCGGCGGCGCGAGAGGCGCATGGGGCGGGGATCGAGGTGCACCGGGTCGAGTTGCCCGAGACCGATCGCGGGCATGCCGAGCGGCTGGAGGCGGGTTTTGCCAAAGTCGTCATCGGATCCCGCGGGCGAATTCTCGGGGCCTGCATCGTCGCCCCCCATGCGGGCGATCTGATCCAGCCCTGGGCGCTCGCATTGTCCAAGGGCCTGCGCATCAAGGACATTGCCGGCCATGTGGCCGCCTATCCCACGCTTGGCGAGATCTCCAAGCGGGCAAGCTCGGCCTACTTCTCCTCCCGCTTGTTCCAAAGCCCCATGATCAAGCGCATCGTCCGGCTGCTTGCGCGTTTCGGCTGATCTGGTCGCGCCCCAGGGGATGTGATCGCGCCGGTGCTTGCCCGTGCATGGACGGCGCGCCTAGAGTGCTCGGCACGGCAACAGGAGGCGGCACATGGGGTTTTTGCACGGTCTTTCGGGGCGGCTGCTGGTCGTGACCGTGCTGATCGTGATGCTGGTGGAGGTGGTGATCTTTATCCCCTCGGTGGCCCGGTTCCGCCATGACTATCTGACTGAGCGCTTGGCGCGGGCCGAGCTGGCGGCGCTCGCGCTGCTCGCCGCGCCGGACGAGATGGTCGACCCCGCCGTCGAGCGTGCGTTGATCGAGCAGGCCGAGGTACTGAACGTCGTGCTGCATCGGGACGGGGCCCGCGCCTTGATCCTGTCGGCTGAGAACCCGCCCCCCGTAGGAGCCTCGTTCGATCTGCGCGAGGCGATGATTGTCGAGTTGATCGTCGATGCGCTTGCCCGCCTCGCGACCCCGCCGGGGGAGGCGTATATCCGGGTCATCGGAGTGCCCCAACAAGGCTCCCAGACCATGGAGGTCATGCTGGATGCTGGACCCCTACGCGACGCCATGGTCGAATATGGCCTGCGGATTCTTCGTCTCTCACTGATCATCTCGCTTTTGACTGCGACCGTGGTCTTCATGGCGATCCGGCGCTTGGTGGTGGCGCCGATGCAGCGGGTCATCGACAACATCTCGAGCTTCCAGGAAGATCCCGAAGACCCGCGCCGCGTGATCCGGCCTGAGGCCCAAATCGGCGAGGTCGCCGAGGCTGAGCACGCGTTGGCCGAGATGGAGCAGACGGTGAGCCGCGCTCTCAAGGAACGTGCGCGTCTGGCCAGTTTGGGCGAGGCGCTCGCCAAGATCTCCCATGATCTGCGCAACATGTTGGCCGCACAGCAGCTGCTGGTCGACCGGCTCGAGATGTCCTCCGACCCCACAGTGGCCCGGATCATGCCCAAGATGCTGGGCACCCTGGACCGGGCGATCAATCTCTGCCAGCGCACCCTGCATTTCGGGCGGGCCGAGGAGACCGAGCCGGAGCTGCGGGATGTGGCCCTCTCGGCCCTGGTCGACGAGGTCGCCGAAACCTTGGGCCTCTCAGAGACGAGCCGCCCGGTGCGCTGCCGCTGCGCGGTGCCGGGCGATCACATTGTGCCGGCCGATCCCGAGCAGCTCTACCGCGTGCTGTCCAATCTGATGCGCAACGCCGCCGAGGCCATTGCCGAGACCGGCCGCCCCGGCGAGATCGCCGTTAGCGCCCATTGCGGAGACGGCGCCTCTTGCATCGTGGTCTCGGACACCGGACCGGGGCTGCCGGCGCGGGCCCGCGAGCACATCTTCAAACCCTTCCGCGGTGGCGCGCGGCGGGGTGGCACCGGGCTCGGCCTCTCGATCGCCCATGACCTGGTCGCCGCCCATGGGGGGGATCTGAGCCTCGTGCGCTCGACAACAGAGGGCACGGTGTTTGAGATCCGCCTGCCCGCCCGTGCGGCCTCAGCCAATGAGATCAGCCGCGCCCGTACGGCCTGACAGGGTTCGCGTACAGCACGCCAGCCAACCGAAACAATCGCAACACCGCCGGGCTCACTTCGACATCCCACGGAAACGTCAGAGCGCCATCTTGGCTCCAGACACCGCATGGCGCGGCGTGTTTTGAACTGGAGATTGAGATGAGCATATTGAAGCAAGGCATGAAGGGACAGGCGGTGAAATCGCTGCAGCAGGCCCTCAAACGGGCGGGGTTCGGCGACGGGTTGAAGATCAGTGGCAGTTTTGACGAGGCGACCGAAACCGCCGTCCAGGCATTTCAGAAGAAGATGGGATTGCGGGCCGATGGCCGGGCCACCGGCGCGGTGATGGAGACCCTGGGCCGCGTCCCTCGCCGGGGCATCAAACCGCTCCGCCCGCAGATCGATTACTCCCCCTTCCTCAAGCGCGAAGACGACGCCTTCCGGCGCGTCGACATCAAGCACAAACGGATGCTGAGCATCCTGATGGCGATGCCGGCCAAAGCCTATGATCCGATCTTGGCCGAGGTCCGCTCGAACCGCGATCGCCACCGGGCGAGCTACATGAGCTGGCGCGACACCGCGAGCCGGATTGTCAAGTCGCAGTATGAGTTGGCAAAGATTGCTCAGATGGATCCAGCCCGGGCCCAGGACCTGACCCACAGCATTGCGAACGCAGCCGAGACGGCCAAGGTGATCTGGCACCAAAAGCGCGCCCATGTGGTGCAGCTCGAGGAGGTCATTGCGCGCTTTCAGTCTATGCGAAATGCTGAGATCTCGTGAGATCGGATCGGATCGGCCCGGCGCCGCCTATCCGCGGGCGTGTCCGGGGCGAGAGCGCCGGATCTCGCGGGCAAGCAGCAGCACCGGCAGCGCGCCAAAGGCCACGATGACCAGGGAGGGCACGGCGGCTTGGGCCAGCCGCTCGTCCGCCGCAAGGCGATAAGCCTGAACCGCAAGCGTGTCGAAATTGAAGGGGCGCATGATCAGGGTGGCGGGCAGCTCCTTCATGACGTCGACAAAGACGATCAGGACGGCGGTCAGGAGCGAGCCGCGCAGCAGAGGCGCATGCACGCGAGCCAGTGTCGCGGACGGCCCGTGGCCGAGGGATCTCGCCGCATGGTCCATCGATGGCCGGATCGTGGCCATCCCGGCGTCAACCGAATTGAGCGCGACCGCCATGAACCGCACGGCATAAGCCGCCAGCAGCGCAGCAACCGTTCCGGTGAAGAGCAGCCCCGTGGAGACGCCGAACCAGTTGCGCAAGAGGGCGTCTAGGCCATTGTCGAAGGCGGCGAGCGGCACGAGCAATCCCACGGCGATCACGCTGCCGGGGATCGCATAGCCAAGGCCGGCCACGGTCGAGGCGGCGCGGGCCAAACGCCCCGGCGCCAACCGCTCCGCATAGCCAATCAAGACGGCCCCCAGCACCGTGATGCCCGCTGCGAGACCTGCCAAAATCAACGAGTTCGTAGCAAAGCCCACATAGCGCGGGGCAAAGAGGCTCTGTCCGCTGTCGATCGCCATGAGGCCCAGTATCAGCAGAGGAACAACCACGCCAAGCAGCACCGGAAAAGCGCAGAGCGCGACGGCTCCGGTCGCGGCCCATCCCGTGAGTTCGGCGCTCGGCAGCGCCTCGTACCGCCGGCTTGCCTGGTATCGCTGCGCTGCCCCGCGCTGCGCCCGCTCGAGTACGGCCAAAGTCCCGGCCAACAGCAGCAGACAAACCGAGAGCTGCGCCGCCGCCGCGCGATCGCCCATCGAGAACCAGGCGCGGTACACCCCGGTGGCAAAGGTCTGCACGCCGAAATGGGCCACGGTTCCGAAATCGGCGATCGTCTCCATCATCGCCAGCGCCACGCCCCCGACGATCGCCGGGCGGGCCATGGGCAGCGATACGGAAAAGAACGCCCGCGAGGGACCATAGCCCAAGGTCCGCGCCACATGGGTCGCTGTCGGGCAACCTTGCATAAACGCCGCGCGCGCCAGCAGATAGACATACGGGTAGAGAACCAGGATCAACATCAGTGCCGCGCCTGGCAGCGAGCGGATCTCGGGAAACCAATAGTCCCGCGGTCCCCAGCCGGTGAGGTCCCGCAACGCCGTCTGAACCGGTCCCGGATGGTCGAGCAGGTCCGTATAGGCATAGGCCAGCACATAGGCGGGGAAGGCGAGCGGCAGGGCGAGGGCAATCTCGAAGATCCGCCGCCCAGTAAAGCGATAGGAGGTGACGACCCAGGCCACCGCCGTTCCCAGCAGCCCTGTGCCGAGCGCAACCATCAGCACGAGCCAAAGGGTTGTCTCCGCATAACGCGGCAACACGGTCGCCGCGAGCATCGACCAGGTTTCGAGATCGCCGAGGATGGCCGTCGCGACGACACTGATTGCCGGCCCTGCCACAAGCGCCGCAATCAGCCAGGCGGGCCAGATCAGACGGCGGGCCCCGGAGGACATCCGCGCAGGTTTTTGCGTCTCCGGCCCTTGCGCAAGATTTGCGCCGACCCCAGCCGCATCCGACATCTCACCGCCTCTCATCTCTCTTGCGCTGACATACCGAGCGCGCCGTCCCGCGGCAATGCCCGCCCAAGGTCCGGTTGCCGCTGGTTGGCAGCGGACGGCCGCCCTGGGTGCGCCGATGCCCCGCTTGACAGCGCGTGGAACTGGGCCGACCGTCGGAGGTGACAAGGCAAAAAGTCGCTTTGTCCCCAATCACCAACGCATGCTGCTCTGGGAGACTAAAATGTTTCGTTTCAGCCCTACCAAAGCCGTCGCGGCCCTGGCCGTTGCCGGCGGGCTCGCGCTCGGCGGTGCCGCCGAGGCCAAAACGCTCCGGCTAGCCTACGATGCCGATCCGGTGTCGCTGGATCCGCATGAACAGCTGTCGGGCGGCACGCTGCAGCTCAGCCACATGGTCTTCGACCCGCTGGTGCGCTGGACCCAAGAGCTGGGCTTCGAGCCACGCCTTGCGACCTCGTGGGAGCGTGTCGACGCGGAAACTATGCGTTTTACCTTGCGCGAGGGCGTCAAATTCCATTCGGGCCGCGAGATGACCGCCAGCGATGTGGTCTGGACCTTTGAGCGGCTAAAGACCTCGCCTGATTTTAAGGGCATCTTCGCGCAATGGGCCTCGATGACAGCGATCGATGCCACAACCGTCGAACTGAAGACCGAAGGGCCTAGCCCGCTGGTTCTCCATACGGCGACGTATGTCTTCCCGATGGACCACGAGTTTTATCGAGAGAATGCCGAGATCATCAAACATGGCGACAGCTTCGCCTCTACCAACATCTCGGGCACCGGACCCTTTACGGTCGAGAGCCGTGAGCAAGGCGTGAAGGTCGTATTTAAGCGCAATCCGAACTATTGGGATGCGGGCAGTCCGGGTAATGTCTCGGAGATCGTCATGACCCCGATCAAGGAAGCGCCCACACGGGTCGCGGCCTTGCTGGCAGGCGATGTCGATTTCATCGCCCCGGTGCCGCCCACGGACCTCGCCCGCATCGACAGCGATCCCAATGTGGACCTGGTGACCATGACCGGCACGCGGATTATTACGCTCCAGCTCAACCAAGAGCGGGTGCCAGCCTTCAAGGACGTGCGTGTCCGCCAGGCGATTGTCCACGCGATCAACAATGACGGCATCGTCCAGAAGATCATGAAAGGGTTCGGCACCGTCGCGGCGCAGAAGAGCCCCGCGGGCTATCTCGGCTACAACGAGGCTCTGACGCCCCGCTATGATTTGGCCAAGGCGCAAGCGCTGATGGCGGATGCGGGTCTGGCCGACGGACTGACGGTCAGCATGATGTGCCCCAACAACCGCTATGTGAACGACTTCAAGATCTGCGAGGCCTCGGCGGCGATGCTGGCCAAGATCGGCATCGAGGTCGAGCTGACCACAATGCCAAAGGCCCAATACTGGCCGAAGTTCGACGAGCGTGCGGCCGACATCATGATGATCGGCTGGCACTCGGACACCGAAGATTCAGCGAACTTCTACGAGTTCTTGACCATGACCCCCGACACCGACACCGGTCGCGGCCAGTACAATTCCGGCAACTATTCGAACGCCAAGGTCGACGAGCTGACGGTGGCGAGCTTGACCGAGACCGATGAAGCTGCTCGAGCCGGCATGTTGCAAGAGATCGAGAAGATCCTCTACGACGACGCCGCGTTCGTGCCCTTCCACTGGCAGGATCTGGCCTGGGCGGCGCGCAAAGACGTGCACATCGAGCGCGTCGTGAATGCGATGAACTTCCCCTATCTCGGCGATCTTGTGATCGACTGAGGCTCGGGTGACGATCGGGACGGCCGGCGCGGGATGCCCGCGTCGGCCAGCCTATTGAGTCATCAAGCGGTCCCAGGCCATGCGCAGATGGCTAATGCGGAACGAATGGCCGCCTTCGAACAGGCAAAAGTCCAAAAAGCGGCCGTCCGGAGCGGTGCGCACTTCACAGGCCAACTCGCCGCGGCGCTCGGACACGGCTTCTCCGAACGCGCCGTGGCGAGTGTACATGGCCAAGGCACGCGCCACGTCGCCCTGGTGGGTCTGGGCAATCGGCCGACCGCTCAGCGGAACGATCCGATCCTCGGTCCCATGGATATGCACCAAGCTGGAAGCCGGGCTGGGGCATGTGTCGGGAACAGGGCGCCAGAACGTCCCGGCCACGGGGGCGAACCCGGCAAAGCGGTCGCCACGATGACAAGCGAGATTCCAGGTCATCATGCCGCCGGCGGAAAAGCCGGTCATCATGACGCGCGCGGGATCGATCCCGTAGCGCGTGGCCATCGCGTCGAGCAGCGCGTCGAAATAGGCGAACTCGGCGGCACCGTCCGTGGTCTTGCCATCCTGTGTTTCGGCCGGCACGCCCGGGATCTTCCAGTCATCTCCGGCTGATTTTGCCGCAACCATGGCGATCCCAAGATCGTTCGCCATCTCGGCCAAGGCCTTGTTGCGCATCGCACCTGCCGCACTGCCCTTGTAGCCATGGGCATATAGGACGGCGCCGACCGGCGAGGTGCTGCCCTCGGGCATCCGAATGCGATAGGTGCGCTCGACCCCGTCGATGGTCAGCAGACAGTCCGTATCGGCGCCGCAGGCCGCAGCCTGACCACCGGGCACCGCCATCGCGAGGCCAAGAGCCAAAGCCATCCAGATCCGCATCCGACGCCCTCCGATTGTGCTGCCGACGGCATGCTCAGCGACGGCGGGCCGTTTGTCGACGCCCCCCCGCTCAGTTCTGCGTGATCGGCGGGGATCAGCCGACGATCTCGGTGCCTGCAAAGAAATAGGCCATCTCGATCGACGCATTCTCGGACGAGTCCGAACCGTGCACCGAGTTCTCACCGATCGAGAGGGCAAAGGCCTTCCTGATCGTGCCCTCATCGGCGTCGGCGGGGTTGGTCGCGCCCATCACTTCGCGGTTCTTGGCGACCGCGTCCTCGCCCTCGAGGACCTGCACCACAACCGGCGCCGAGCACATGAAGGTGCAGAGCTCGTCATAGAACGGGCGCTCCCTGTGCACCTCGTAGAATTCTCCGGCCTGCTCTTTGGTCATATGGATGCGCTTTTGGGCTACGATCCGCAGGCCCGCCTCCTCGAGCATAGCGTTGATCTTGCCGGTCAGGTTGCGGCTGGTGGCGTCCGGTTTGATGATCGAGAATGTGCGGGTGACGGCCATGCTCGGGGTCCTTTCGGGAACGTCGGATCTCTGTGGAGGCAGGCCCGGCGACTGCCCGGCCCGATTGCGCCCGCGCCTTACCACGGGTGCGCGCGGGTATAAAGGGGGCGCGCTCTTCGACGTCTCGTGCTGGATTTTCTCCCACATCCGCGTATGTCCCCGATCATGGTGAGCCGCGACCCCTCTGTACCCAACAACCCCTTCCTGCGTGTTTTGCGTGGGCTGCTGCGCCCGCTGGTCAAAGCGATGATCGCTCAAGGGGTGACGGCGCCGGCCGTTTACCGGTTGCTGAAAGAGATCTATGTGGAAGTCGCTGACCAAGCCTTTCGCATCGATGAGAAACGCCCGACGGACAGCCGCATCAGCCTGCTCACCGGCGTGCATCGCAAAGACGTGCGCGCGATCCGGGAGAACACCGGGGCGACCACCCCGCCACCGAGCGAGCGGGTGACGGCGATCGCCAGCGTCGTCGGACGTTGGCTGGCCAGCCCGGAGACGCTGGACGCCGAGGGCCGCCCCCTCCCCCTGCCCCGCCAAGCCACGGATGGCCCAAGCTTCGATGCCCTTGTCGGCTCGATCAGCAAGGATGTACGCCCGCGCACCATCCTTGATGAGTTGCTGCACCAACGCCTGGTTACCGTGGACACCGAGACCGACAGTGTCCGGCTGGCGCCCGAGGCGTTCCTCGGCCCCGGCGACAGCGAGCAACAGATCGTCTTCTTTGCCCAGAATGTCGGGGATCACATCGCGGCCGCCACCGAGAACCTCGTGGCCGAGGGCGATGCCGCGCCCTTCCTCGAGCGCGCGGTGTTCTACAACCGTTTGCGGTCGGGCTCGGTCGACCGGCTCGAAGAAGCGGCCCGCGCACAGGCCAAAGACGGTCTCTCGGCCTTGAACCGCTTGGCATTTCGGTTTCAACAGGAGGACATTGCATCCCCCGACGCCACAGAGCGGTTCCGCTTCGGCGTGTACTTCTACCGGGCACCAGAGCAGGATGTCGTCGAACCTGGGGCGCCCGACGACGATGAGGACAGCCGAAATGACCGGACCTGACCGCCGTCTGTTTCTGCTCGGCCTGGGTGCTGGGGCGCTGGTCGGGTGCGCGGAGCCATTCCAAAAGGCAGACGGACGCCGTCCGCCGGCCGAAGGCGGCATCGGTGGCACCGGGATCATAGGCGTTGTCACAGCGTTAGGCAGCATTCATGTGGCCGGTCAACGGGTCCTTCTGGAACAAGCCGAGATCTCGGATGCCTTCGGTGCCCTGTCAGCAACAGCCGTTCGGCCAGGCCATTCCGTAACGATCGAAGCAGCGGTGAGCGCGGCTGGTGCGCGCGCACGGCGCGTGCAACTAACCTATCCCCTGGTTGGGCCGCTCCGAAGGGGAACCGATCTGCGGATAATGGGGGTCAAGGTCATCCCCGAACCCGGCGTTTCGGTGCCCGCCAAGGCCGCGCGGGTTGCCGTCTCGGGACTTTGGCGCGGCGACGCGGTCATGGCATCGCACCTGGAGCCGGCCAGCCCTGACCACCCCGATCTCGTGGCGGGCGATGTGTCGCGCACGACCGAAGGAAGCCTCCGGATCGGTGGTCTCCCAGTTCTCGCACCGAGCCCAGAGATCCCCCAAGAGGGCAGTTTTGCGATGGCCATCGGGCGGGCTGGCCAGGATCGCTTGGTCGCCGACCGCCTCGAACCGGGACGGTTCTTTGGCGCCGCCGGGCCGCTCGTGCGCCTGCTGGTCGAGGGGTATCTGCAACCGAGCGACGAAGCGCCGGGGTTCGCGATTTCGGGTCTGGGCCACAGTTTCGATCCCGCCGCCCAGCTTGGCGCTGTGGCGGGTCAGCGCGCCTTGTTTGCCGGGCCCTATACCGGGCTCTTCTCCGTCTCCCATGCCGTTTTGCTGCCCGATGACCTGGCCGGTCGCCGGACGCTGTTGGGAGCCGGGGGCATGCCCGAGGACCACCCCAAGGCGCTGTCCACACGATAAAATGTGTGACTTTTTCCCACCCGCCCTATCTCCATCTCCAGAGCCGAAGCATCGGCCTTAACCGACCCGCAGCAGCAGGAGGGACTATGGAACCCGAAACCTCGACGATCGCGGCCATTGCCGCTGGCGATCCGGACTTTAGCATTCTCGTCTCGGCGCTCGAGGCCACCAGCTTAACCGCAGCCCTGGATGTCACGGATGACGAGCTCACGGTCTTTGCCCCCACCAACGCGGCCTTTGCGCAACTGGCGGTCGATCTCGGGTTCACCGGCGACACGAGCGACGCGGATGCAGTCGAGACCTTCATCACGGACACCCTGGCGAGCCTGGATGCCGATGGAGACCCGGTGCCGCTCTTGTCCGATATCTTGCTCTATCATGTCTCGCCCGGCGCCCAATCGGCCTTGGCCATCGAGAACAGCGACGCCATAGCGACGCTGTCTGGCACGGCGGGGATCGTGCCCGCGGCCGGGCGGCTGGTGGATTTGGAGCCCGATGTTCTGGATGCCAGCATCACCATGCCGGACATCGCCGCATCGAACGGAACGCTGCACGTGATCGACCGGGTTCTGCTGCCAATCGACATCCCCGGCAATGATACCCCCAGCATCGCCGATATCGCCGCCACCACGCCTGGCTTCGAGATCCTGAACATCGCGCTGACTGCTGCGGGGCTCGAGACCGTGCTCGGCGATGCGAACGGCGAGTTCACGGTCTTTGCGCCGACCAATGACGCGTTTATTGCACTGTCCGAGAGCTTTGGGTTCACCGGCGACACCAGCGACTTCAACGCCGTGTTCGACGCCATCGCGGGCGTGTTGGCGACCTTGTCTGTGGACGGCGACCCGATCCCGGTGCTGACGGACATCTTGCTCTACCACGTCAGTGCAGGGGCCCAGTCGGTCGCCGATCTCACCGCGGCGGATCAAGTCGCGACGGTCCTGACCGATCAGTCGGTTGTTGTGCGCGAGGGCGGGATTTTCGATGCCGACCCGGATGTGGCCAATGCGGATTTTGTAGAGGGGCTCACCGAGGTGGCGGCCTCTAACGGCGTGATTCAAGCGGTCGATGCGGTGCTGCTGCCCTTCGATCTCGACGACCCAGCGCCCACGGACACGATCACCGATACGGTCGCTGCGTCCGGCGACGCCTTTGACGATAACGGCAGCGATTTCGACATCCTGCTTGCGGCCGTTGGTGCAGCTGGGTTGGCGGACACACTGGCGAACCCCGATGCCAGCTTCACGGTCTTTGCCCCCGTGGATGCGGCCTTCCTGGCCCTGGCGGCAGAGCTCGGCCAGGATGCGAGCTCGGAGCAGGCGGCGTTTGACGGGATTGTCGCGGCGCTGACCGGGCTCTCGGAGACGGGCGATCCGATCCCGCTGCTGACCTCGATTCTGACCTATCATGTGGTCGATGGCGCGGAGAGCCGGGCGTCGCTCGCCTCGGGTGCTGAGATCACGACCGTTTTCGGTGCCGCCCCGGCGGTTGACGGGCGCAGCCTGGTCGATGTCGATCCTGGATTTGCCGAGGCGGCCTTTATCGACGGCGCCTCGGATCTGGTGCAAGCCAATGGGGTGATCCACGCGATCGACGCAGTGCTGTTGCCGATCAACGTGCCCGATGCCAGCGACCTGTTTGGCACGGATGCGGATGAGGTGCTGACACTTGACGACACACTGCGGCTGGTCGACGGCGATGCCGGCGCCGACAGCCTCGATTTCGGCGGAGAGCTCGCGGCCACCTCTTTCGGCTTCATCGAAGGCGGGTTCAGCGCAACGACCGATGGGACCGAGGTCCAGCTCTTCAATCTCGAGCAGTTCGAGTTCTCTGATGCGACCCTGGATGTCGAAACCACCGAGTTGGCAGCCCAGGTGTTCCGGCTCTACGGCGTCGGTCTGGGGCGGGAGGGCGATATCGCCGGGGTGAGCTTCTGGTTCAACGAGGCAGAGACCCAGGGCATCAACTTTGTGGCCGATGCGGTCTTGGTCTCTCAGGAGTTTGCCGACCAGTTCGGTGGGACGGTGCCTGGGGACGAGGCCATTGTGGGCGAGCTCTACCAAAACTTCCTCGGGCGTGAGGCGGATGCGGATGGCTTGGCCTTTTGGAACCAATCCGTCGCCGACGGTGTGCTGGACACCAGCGATCTGCTCCTCGCTTTCTCTGAAAGCGATGAGTTCAAAGCGCTCTCCGAAAACAGCTTTGACGACGGCGTTCTGATTATCGCCTGATGGCTGTCAGATGGCGGCCGGACGGTGACCTGGCCCGGCCGCCTGCGACACCCAAGCGTTTGCCGTCTTGACGGCCCCGTGTTTGAACGGGCCCATGTCGGGTTTGGCAAAGAGCGCGAACAAAACAGCGGGGTGGCGTGGCATCTCCGCCATCCTCCTGGCGGCTGCCCTGATCGCCCGGCTGTTTGTCGGACCGGCTTTTGCGGAGCCGCCGAGTCCCGGCCTGGTGCCGCTCTGTCTCGGCGGGGTTCTCGTCTATGTGCCGCTCGACGGGTACGATGGTCCGGTTCTGGACGAGGGGGGCGACGAGACCGTCACGGACCCCTGCCCCTGGCTGTGGCTAGGGGCGGCCAAGCCTTCGGACGAAGCGGCGGTCCTTCTCCAGCCCTCTTTGGATCTGTGCCAGGCCGTGGCCAGCGATGTGGCACCTGCCACAGGGGCCAAGCGCGCCTATTCGGCGCGCGGCCCCCCTGTTCTTGGCGCCTGAGCACTCTCTTCGAACCAAACTGCGACCGGGCGGCCGCGTACCCAGGGACCGCCTCTGATCTTGGGGCTATCCATGCCAATGACGCGAACTCTTATGGGCCTGTTCGGCCTGACCTTTCTGCTCGCATCTCCTGCCACGGCGCACGAGTATGAAGTGGGCACATTGATGATTAACCATCCTTGGTCCCGGCCCTCCATAGCTAAGCGACCGGCGGCTGCCTACCTAACTGTGTCGAACGCAGGCGCCCAGCCCGATCGGTTGGTTGGCGCAAGCGCCCCGGACTTCTCCGCGGTCGAGTTGCACTTGTCCGCCAAGGAAAACGGCGTGATGACCATGCAATCGGTCGAGGTGATCGAGGTTCCGGCTGGCGGCACAGCCGAGCTTGTGCCCGGCGGCTATCACCTCATGCTGTTTGGCGGTGAGAAGACCTTCGGCATCGGCGACAGCTTCCCGCTGCGGCTAGAGTTTGAGAATGCCGGTTTTGTCGATGTTGAGGTCAAGGTGGACAAGCCGCCTGTGGGAGCGACCCCGCCCAACCACGGTGGGCATGAGGGCCACGGCACCAATTGACGACGAGGAGGGCGGCCCTCAGGCCGCCCCGTCTCACCCATAAACGACGTTGGGCAGCCAGGTGATCAGCTCCGGGAACAGCATGCACAGCACGAGCCCGATCAACTGGATCATCAGGAACGGGATCGCCGATTTGAAGATCCGCACCATGGGGATCGATGGGGGCGCAACGCCCCGCAGATAGAACAGCGCATAGCCAAAAGGCGGGCTGAGGAAGCTCATCTGCATGTTCACCAGATAGAGCACACCGAACCACAGCACCAACTCGCCCTCGGTCGCGAGCCCAAAGGACTCCGGCCCAAGCTCGACGATGATTGGCACGAAGATCGGCACCGCCAGCAGCAGGATGCCCACCCAATCCAGGAACATGCCAAGGATGATCAGCATGATCTGCATCAGGATCAGGATCTCCCACGGCCCAAGCCCCGCATCTGTCATGGCGTTCTGGACAAAGGCCCGACCGCCCTCGAGCACATAGAGCCCAACGAAAATGGTCGCGCCGAACATGATCCAGATGACCATGGCACTGGCCTTCAGCGTGGTCATGCAGGCCTCGCGCACCGTTGGCCAGTCGAGTTTGCGGTGGATCGCCGCCACGATGAAGGCGCCAAACGTGCCGATGCCCGCGGCCTCGACGGGGGTCGCGACGCCCGTGAAGATCACGCCCAACACGACGACGATCAGCGAAATGGGTGCGGACATCCGCCCGACCAGCGCGAGCTTCTCGCCCATGGTCACCCGCTCCTCATCGGGAATGGGCGGGCCATAACTCGGCCGGAAATAGCAGGTGAGCGTGACATAGACGATGTAGAGACCCGAGAGCAGCAGCCCCGGGATCACGGCGCCGATGAAGAGCTCGCCCACCGACTGCTCGGCCACAACAGCATAGATGATCGCCAGGATCGAGGGCGGGATCAGGATGCCGAGCGTGCCGCCCGCCATGATTGAGCCCATGGCGATCTCGGGGTTATAGGCGCGCTTGAGCATGGCCGGCAGCGCGATGATGCCCATGGTGACCACCGCTGCACCGATCACGCCCACCATCGCCGCCAAGATCGTCGAGGCGAGGATCGTAGCCGCCGCCAGGCCACCCCGGAGCCCGCCCAGCAGCTTGTAGATCACGTCGAACATCTCGTTGATGATGCCCGCGCGTTCCAACATCGCCGCCATGAAGATAAAGAGCGGAATGGCGGAGAGCTGATAGTTCGTCATCAGCGGGAAGATGCGGCTCGGCACGATGTTCAAGGTCTGCGCATCGCCGAGGATGAACAGGAAGACGCAAGCCAGGCCGCCAGTGACAAAGGCCAGCGGCAGGCCCATCATCAGCAGCACCAAGAGGCTGCCGAACATGATCAGCGTCAGCCACTCGATTGAGATCTCGAGTCCCATCTCAGGCAGCCTCCCTCATCGCCGCCTCATTGGCGGCCGGTCCCGGCGGGTGGCCGCCATTCATGATCGTTTGAATGTCGCGGCTGAGCTTGGCCACGCCCTGGAGCACCAGCAGCAGACCGCCGACCACCATGGCCCATTTGAACGGCCAATAGGCGATCTGCCATTCCGAGAACGAGATCTCGTTCACGACCGTCGCATCCATGGCAAAGATCCAGCCCGTCACCAGCAGCGTGCCGGCGAAGATGAAGAAGAAGATCGAGGTGAAGAGATCGACCCAAGCCTTTCCGAGCGGTGACCATTTTGCATAGAAAATGTCGACCCGCACATGCGCTTCGGTCAGCGAGGCATAGGCGCCCGCGATCAGGTACTGCATCCCGAACATCAAGAACATGCCCTCATGCGCCCAGTTGGTGGGCGAGTTGAAGACATAGCGGGCGATGACCTCGTAATAGTAGACGAAGACGGCGATCACGGCCCAATAGCTGACGAACTCCCCGGCATAGAAGGACAACCGATCGACCATGCCCTGCCAGCCGGTGCCGATATGCGCCACGTCCGCCTTCTGCTCCGCCTGCTCAACGGCTGCGAGTTGGTCCTCCTCCGCCTGATGCTCGGGCTTGTCGTCTGTGCCGAGGCGGTCCGCCTTGCGTTTCAGCCTTGGCAAGAGCACCGCATCCAGCGCCATCAGCGCTATGATGCCGTAGAACAGATAGAGCGCGCCGTTTGACCAAAAGGCCCGATCGGCGTCCGCCTCATCAAGGCGCGGTTGTGCCTCTGTGCGTTTCGCTTCGGCATTGGCGATGCTGGCGCGGGCCTTCTCGATGCGCTCCTCTTCGCGCTCAAGCGCGCGCGTCGCGCGGCGTTTCTTGACCGCAGTGCCCCCTTCGGCAGCCGCCACATCGGCGCGCAACGCCTCAAGCCGAGCATCGGCGCCCTCGAGCCGCGGCGCGTTGCGTTCAATCGATTTCTCGGCGACGCGCACGGTGTTCAGCGCTTCGGACTGGGCCTCGCGCGCCTCCCGCTCTCCGGAGTTGGCATAGAGGATGCCGAGGAACAGCGGCAAGTACACCAGGCCCCAGAGATTACGCAGATAGAAGCGGTGCAGCCCCAGCATCCCGCCCGTCAGCAGGATCAAGTATCCCACCGGCAGCGAGTATCCGGTGGCGCGGCCCCGGCGTGCCATGATCATGGCGACCAACGGAAACACCACCAGCAGCGACCAGTACGCCCAATGCGGCAGTTCGAAATCGAGACTCGGCATGACAGGTCCGGTCTTTGACATGCAAGGGGCGCCGCGCGCCAGAGAGGCGCACGGGCTAAGATCAGAGGCATCCGCACGGGATGGTCCGGGGGTTGGCTGGGGCCCACCGGGCCCCGCCGCGTCCCCTCAGAGATCGAGCGTCAGGCCCTCGATCATGCCCGGCGTCACATAGCCCAGCGAGCCCGACATCATGTAGTCGAGCTGGATCTTAAAGACCCGCGCCGAGTCCTTGTCGCGGTTGGCATATTTGAACCAGATCGGCACGGCGACCTCGGTCATGATCTCGACATCGTCCTGGGTGAGGCGCGTGACCTCGGTGCCGTCATTGGTGAACTTGACCCAGGACTCCTGGTCGGCCTTCTGGATCGCAGCGTGGTGCAGATCCGAATAGGCGTGCGTCTCCATCTCGACGAACTGCTTCATCGCCGGCGACAGCGCATCCCACGAGGCCTGACCCACGGTGATGTCCATCAGATCGACCGGCTGGTAGACCGACATGAAGCCCGGAGGGCCCATGGAGATGTACTTGGTCACCTGGCTGAACCCGAGGGCGTAGTTCACCGCAGGGCCGACATAATCGGCGACATCGATGGTGCCCTTCTCGAGCGCGGGGAAGATCTCCGATCCCGGCAGCAGCGTGGTCTCGGCGCCAAGCTCCGAGAACAGCTCGGCCACCATGCCGCCCGGAGCACGCATCTTGCGGCCCGCGAAATCATCGACCGAGCGGATCGGCACCTTCGAGTGGATGATGTTCGGGCCGTGGTGGACGGGGCCCACATAGTGCATGCCCTGCGCTTGGTAGAGACCACGGGTGATCTCGAGCCCGCCGAGGCCATAATAGAACACGTCGAACTCTGCCGCTGTCCGCAAGCCGAGCGGATAGGACGACAGGAACACCGCAGCCGGGATGATGCCTTGCGCATAGATGGTGAAGGGGTTCACCGCGTCGAGCACGCCGTTCTTGACCGCATCATAGAGCTGGAAGTCACCCACGACGTCGTTGGCGCCGAAAGGCTCGAAAGCCAGCTCCCCGCCGGTCTTCTCGACAATCGTGCCGCACCAGTCTTTGAAGATCTGCAGACCGATGCCACCCGGCCATGAGGTCTGGATGCGCCAGGTCTTGGTATGGCCATCCGCCGTCGCGATGGCCGGCGCGGCGAGCGCCGCAGCACCGCCCAGCGCACTGGTGCGCAGAAACTTGCGGCGGCTGGCAATTTTGGTTGTGAGTTTGTCGGTCATGCGACCCTCCCTGGATTGTCTCGCGGTCCTGCCGCAGAGCTTTCCCGCGCCATTCGAGCGCAGGGCAGTGATACGCGGAACGCTTCCCATTTCGCAACAGCACATTGCCATATTGGTCAAATTTTTTTACAACTTTGTGGTCAAACTGCGTTAACGGCCCGCCTTTGAGCGACAGAAAAGCTCAAAGGCTGTGCATGAAAAGGGCGGGCCGCTGCGCCGCGCCCGCCCCAGCTGGGATCAATGACTTGACCGATAGCAGCGCCGCTTGGTCCGCTGATCGATCAAAGATCCGACAGAATGAAATCGGCCATCACCTCATCGACATAGCCGAGTGATCCCGATTTCATGTAGTTCAGCTGGGTCGTGAAGACCCGCGCGCTGTCCGCATCGCGTTTGGCGTACTTCTGCCAGATCGGCAGCGCGAGCTTGGTCATCGCCTCGACGTCGGCCGAGGACAGACGGATCACCGTCGTGCCGTCCACTTCGAACTTGGTCCAGGCTTGCTGATCCGCCTCTTGGATCCGCGAATAGTGAAAGTTCGAATAGGCCTGGATCTCGGTCTCCAAGAAATCCTGCATCTCGGGCGACAGTGCTTGCCATTTGTCCATATTCACCGACAGATCCATCAGATCGACCGGCTGATAGACTGACATGTATCCCGGCGGGCCCATCGAGATGAACCGGGTCTCATTTGAGAAGCCGAGCGAGTAGTTGATCGCCGGCCCGACATAGTCCGCGCAATCGATCTCACCGGATTGGAGCGCTCCAAAAATTTTCTCGCCTGGCATCGAGATCGTTTCGGCGCCCATCTCAGAGAACAGCTCGGACACCATGCCGCCCGGAACGCGCATCTTCAGACCGCGGAAGTCATCAAAGCGGTAGATTGGTTTCTTCGAGTGGATGATGTTGGGCCCGTGGTGCACGATGCCCACGAAATGCAGGTTGTGCTGCGCGAACAGCTCGCGCGCCATCTCGAGCCCGCCCAGCCCATAATAAAACACGTCGAACTCGGCATTCGTCCGCATAGCCATTGGATAAGAGCTGAGAAACACGCCGGCGTTGAACAGCCTCTCGGAGTAGAGCGTGAACACGTTGCAGGCGTCGACGCGGCCCTCCTTGGTGGCGGTGTAGATGTCAAAACCGCCGATGCCGTTCGATGGATCGAGGGCTTCGAAGGCGAGCTGTCCCTTGGTCTTCTCGATGATGGTGCCGCACCACTCGCGGAATGTGTCGAGCCCTGCTCCACCGGACCATGCGGTCTGTACCCTCCATGTGGTCGTCTGCCCCTGCGCCGTCGCAATCGCCGGAGCAGCCAGCGCCGCGGCCGCGACCAAACCCGAACCAAGAACATGACGACGCCCAAGGCCTGCCGTTTTCACTCCATCCGACATTTCCACTTCCCCACAACAATCATAAGCAGTGCACTTGGTATACCTGAGGGCTGATCATCGCAACCATGGAGCTCTTGTTTCAGCCGCGGCCGAAAGCCAAATTGCGTCCAGATTCTTTACTGTTTGAAAACGTCGGAGAACTGCTGGCGCAGCGTGTTCTTCTGTACCTTGCCCATGGTGTTGCGCGGCAGGCTGTCGGTGAAGAACACCCGCTTGGGGCGCTTGAACCGCGCGAGCGTCGCGTCGAGCGGGTCGAGGATGCCGGCCTCGGTCAGGCCCGCCTGGTCAGCAACCACAACGGCCACCACGCCCTCACCGAAATCCGCGTGGGGGATACCGATCACCGCGCTCTCGATCACGCCCGGAAGCGCATCGATTGCCGCCTCGACCTCCTTGGGATAGACGTTGAAGCCACCCGTGATGATCAGATCCTTGGCGCGGCCGACGATGTGGAGATAGCCGTCCTCATCGTAGCGCCCGAGATCACCCGTGATGAAGAAGCCAGTGTCGCGGACCTCTTCCGCAGTTTTCTCGGGCATACGCCAATAGCCGGCAAAAACGTTGGGGCCGCGCACCTCGATGCTGCCGATCTCACCCGTCGGCAGCGGGTTGCCATCTGGTCCCGCGACAATCACCTCGACGCCGGGCAATGGCTGGCCGACCGTGCCGGCGCGCCGCTCACCACCATAGGGGTTCGAGGTGTTCATGCTGGTCTCGGTCATGCCGTAGCGCTCGAGGATCGCGTGGCCCGTGCGTTCTGACCAGGATCGGTGCGTGTCCGCCAAGAGCGGCGCCGAGCCGGAGACGAACAGGCGCATCCCCCGGCAGCGCTTGGCGGAGAGCCCCGTCTGATCGAGGAGCCGGGTGTAGAAGGTGGGCACGCCCATCATCGCGGTCGCCCGCTCGAAATCGACCAGGATGGTTTCCGCCTTGAAGCGCTCGCGAAAGATCAGCGAGCCCCCGGCGGCCAGCGTCACATTGGTCGCGACAAACAGTCCGTGGGTGTGAAAGATGGGCAGGGCGTGGATCAGCACATCGTGCTCGGTGAAGGCCCAAGCGTCGGCGAGCGTAAGCGCGTTCGAGGCGAGATTGCCATGTGTCAGCATGGCGCCCTTGGACCGCCCCGTGGTGCCGGAGGTGTAGAGGATGGCGGCCAGATCATCCGGGCCGCGGAGCGTGTCGGCAAACCCGTCGGCGGTCTCGGGCACATGGCCAAACAGGCTGCCGTGATCGGCGCCATCGCCGCGCCAAACGCCCATGGTCTCCAGCCGGGCACCCGCCTCGGCGGCGACGGGCGCCAAGTCCTCAGCCCGGTCGGGGGAGACGACCATCAATGCGGGCTCGGCATTCTTGGCAAAATAGGCAATCTCGGCCGCGGTATAGGCTGTGTTTAGCGGCAGGAAGACCGCGCCGGCCCGTACCACGCCCAGATAGAGCATCAGGGCCTCGATGCTCTTGTCGACCTGTACGGCCACGCGGTCGCCGGGGCGCACTCCCAAGGCCCTAACCGCCAGAGCGAACCGGGCGGATACCAGATCCACATGCGCGTACGTGTAGTAGCGGCCATCATCGGTCGTGGCAAACTGGCGCTCGAACCGCGATGCGCGCGCAAGATCGAGGGCATCCGACAGATGGTTGCTCATCGCTTGCCCTCCGCACGGCTCCGCAGCAGTCGTCGCACACTGGCCGAGGCCATCACCCGCCCGTCATTGGCATAGGCTTCGTGGTTCTTCTCGATTTCGTCGAGGTCATAGAGATAGTTGACCATCACGCCATAGGCGCCGGTCAATCCGCGCGCCGAGTGGTCAGCCTGGGTGTGGATCCGCTCGAGCCTGGCGCCGTTGCCCAAGTGGAAGCGCGCCACCGGATCGAGTGGCAGGCCATCGGGCCGCTTTGCCTCAGCCAGATAGCGCGCGGCGATTTCGGGCAGCGCATCGACGGCCTCTATGGCCTCCACCCCATCGATCGAGCCGTCGACCGCGTCCAGACGCTGGATGACCCCACGGGCCGTGGGCCCAAACTCGCTGTCGTTTGCAGCCAGTTGCGACTGTGCCCAAGCGCGCAGTCCCGGGACTGGCGACAACGTCACAAACGTCCGCACCGCCGGCAGTTCCTGACGCAGCACCTCGACAACCTGCTTTATGAGAAAATTGCCGAACGAGATGCCGCGCAGACCCGTTTGGCAGTTGGAGATCGAGTAGAACACGGCGGTCGTCGCCCGATCCGGATCCAGCGGCGTGCGATCCCGCGCCAAGATCGGAGAGATCGCCCCCGGCACCGCATCGGTCAGCGCGATCTCGACAAAGATCAGCGGCTCGTCCGGCAAGGCGGGGTGAAAGAACCCGAACAGCTGGCGATCCGGCGCAGCCACCCGGCGGCGAAGATCGTCCCAATCTTGGATGGCGTGCACGGCCTCATAGGCAATGATCTTCTCGAGCACCGCCGCTGAGGTCGACCAGTCGATCCGACGAAGCTCCAGAAAGCCGCGGTTGAACCAGGAACTGAAGAGATGACGGAAATCCGCATCCAGGCCGCGCAATTCGGGAGATTGGCGCAGACAGGCCAGCAGATCGGTGCGCATGGCGACCAAGGCGGCCGTCCCGCCGCGGGTCCGGTTGAGCATGCGCAGCAGCTCTTGGCTGCGCGGCTCGCAGGCATAGTGCAAGGCGCGGGCGGCGGCGTCATCGCCCTCGCGCTGCCACCGCTCGATGGCCGAACTGAGCGCCCCGCGCTCAACGCCAAAGCGATTGGTGATCAGACGGAAGAAGCTCTGGCGGCCCGCCGTGTCCAGTGCCTCGAACCGATCCAGCACCGCCTGAGCCAGCGCAAGCCCGGTCGCCTCGCCCCGACCGGCCAGCAGATCGGCGGCCAGATCCACGGCCGCCTCCGGGGTTTGCGGCCGGCTGTCCTCAGCCAGCAGCGCCAGCGAGCGGCCCACATCTCCGACGCGCGCCAGCAGATCGCCGAAAATGCCACCCGAGCTGCGCACCGCGGCGTTCATCGTGCCGGTCCCATCAAGGCCTCGGGCAGCCAGGTCGCGAGGCCCGGAAAGATGCAGAGGATCACGATCGCGACCACCATGCACGCAACGTAAGGCAGCGATCCGAGCAGGATCGTCTTGAGCTTGATGTCCGGTGCGATTCCGTTGATCACATAAAGATTGAGCCCGACCGGCGGGGAGATCAGCCCGATCTCCATATTGATCGTCAGCACCACCGCGAACCAATAGGGATCAAAGCCCGCGGTCGTGACGATGGGCAAGAGGATGGGCGCTGCCATCAGGATCACCGCGACAGGGGGCAGGAAGAAGCCCGCGATCAAGAGAAAGACGTTGATTGCCCCCATCAGCCACCAGCGGCCCACGTCGAGCTCGGCAATCCACGATGCAATCGCTTGGGTCACGAACAGCGAGGAGAGCATGTAGCTGAAAACGCCGGCCGCCCCGATGATAAAGAGGATCATCACGCTCTCGCGGGTCGAGTCGCGCAAGACCGCCCAAAGGGCACTCAGCGAATAGAGCCGATAGAGCACCACGGCAAAGACCACGCAGAGGAGCGCGCCGACGGCGGCCGTCTCGGAGGGCGTTGCGACCCCGCCATAGAGCGCATAGAGCACGCCCACAATGATGAACAGGAAGGGCAGGACGCGGGGCAGTACCTCGAGCTTTTCGGCCCAGCTGTAGCGTTGGCGGCCAAGCGCGGCATCCCCCTGCCCGCTTGCCCAGGTCGCATAGACCGACCACAGCATGAAGAGCCCGACCAACAGCAGTCCAGGCACGACGCCCGCCAGGAACAGCCGCCCGATCGAGGTCTCGGTGGCGATGCCATAGACGATCATGGTGACCGATGGCGGGATCAGGATGCCAAGCGTGCCCCCGGCTGCGATCGAGCCCGCGGCAACCCCGTCCGGATAGCCCCGACGGCGCATCTCGGGGATCCCCATCTTGCCGATCGCAGCACAGGTGGCGGGCGACGAGCCGGACATCGCCGAGAACAGCGCACAGGCCCCGAGGTTCGAGACCACCAGCCCGCCCGGCACTCGTGTCAGCCACCGCTCGAGCGCTTCGTAGAGGTCTGCCCCGGCGCGGGTCGAGGCGATAGCCGCCCCCATTATGATGAACATCGGGATCGACAACAGCGCGAAATTGTTGAGCTTACCAAAGAAGATTTCGGGCAAAAGTTCAAGCGCCCCGAACCCGTCGAAGACGGCGATGAACCCGGCGGCGACAATCAACAGACCGACCGCAACGGGCACGCCCGAGAACAGCACCAGAACTGTGATGATGGCGACGATCGCGCCCAGGGTCAGCGGATCCATCTCAGTCCTCGCTTGGGGCGAACTCGGCCAACAAATCGGCCAGCATTTGCAAGATGTAGAGACCGAACCCCACAGGCATCGCCAGGTACGGGATCCACAGTTCGACTCCCCAAACGGTGTCCGAGGTCCAGCCGCGCGAGAAGGCCAGGTGCCACAGCTCGCTCGAATGCCACAGCATGATGCCGATGACCCCGATGCCGAGCGCCAGCGTCACCAGCGCCAGCACCCGCCGCGCGCCCGGCGGCAGCAGCCCCGGGATCAGATCCACGTTCACATGGCCGCGTAACCGCTGAACATAGGGCAACCCCAAAAGCGTGGCGGCGATCATCATGTAGATCACGGCCTCGGTCTGCCAGATCGTGCTCTGATTCATCACGAACCTGACCCAGATCATCTGACACGTGATCAGGACCGAGACGAAGATCAGGCTCGCCGCGATCACGCCCGACAGGGTCGAGACCGCACCCACGACGCGCTGCAGCCGGGTCTCGGCCCGGCTGCCCGCTTGGGATGGCATCATCGCCATGGGATGATCCCGCGCGTGCCGATCACTCGACCGCCAGCGCCTTGTCGAGCAAGGCCTGCCCGCCCGGGGTCTTCTCGACAAAGGTCTTGTAGGAGCTCTCCATCGCGATGGCGCGCCAGGCGGCAAAGTCCTCGGGCGTCATATTGGCGATCTCGGCCCCGTTCGACGCAAAGGTCTCGGCGGCGGCGGCGTCAGCCTTCTTGGCCTCGGTCAAATAATAGGCCTCGGCCTTCTCGGCACCGGCCATGATGGCGGCCTGCTGCTCTGCGGTCAGCCCGTCAAAGGTCGACTTGTTCATCAGCATGGGCTGGTACATGAACCACAACGCCACATCGCCGGCCGGTGTGAAGCATTTGATCTGCTCATAGAGGCGGTAGCTGACAAACGACGAGGACGAGGTGTTCGCCGCATCCAGAACGCCGGTCTGCATGGCGGTGTAGATCTCGGAGGAGGCCATTGAGGTGATCGAGGCGCCGGCCGCGGCCAGCATCTGCTCGAACGCCTTGCCCGCCGCACGGGTCTGCAGGCCTTCGACGTCGTCGGGGCCCGTGATGCAGCCTTCTTTGCCGCCAAAGCCGCCGGCCAGATAGCCGTGGACCAAGACCATCACATCATCCTCGGCCATGATCGCCTCGATATCGGCCATGAACGGGCTCTCGTTCAGACGGGCGGCGTGATCATGGTTTTTCACAAGGCCTGGCATCAGGGTGAGGTTGTATTCCGGACGCTCACCCGCGGCATAGGCCAGCGGGAACACGGTCATGTCCAAGCGCCCACGGCTGAGCGGACGGTACTGTTCGCGTGGCTTGAAGAGCGACTTGGACGGATAGATCTTGATCTCAAGCCCCACATCCGCCCCTTTGACTTCCTCGGCGACGATCTCGGCGATCTTGTGGCGCACATCGCTGGTCGACCATTGGTGGCTGAGTTTCAGCTCGGCAGCACCCGCTGAACTGGCCAGTGCGATGGTTGCCACGGCGCCAATGGCGGCCGCTTTCGAAAACTGTGTCATGCTGTCCTCCCCGGAGGTGGCGGCTCTTTTGAGCCGGTTTCTATGGCGAATCCCTCACCGAGACTCTTTTGTCCGGATAATCGAATTGAACACACAAGACAATCATCATGTATACATGTTGCGCTGCAACGAACACGCCGGCGTTGAATATGCCGACGCGATCGGGCAGTCTGCACCCCTATAGGAGGCCGAATGGAAAAGCGCGCCGACCATCTCCGCGACGTCCTTGAGGAAGAGATTCTGATGGGACAATACCGCCCTGGCGACCGGCTCGAGGAGCCGGCCCTGGCCGATCGGTTTGGCGTTTCGCGCACCCCCATCCGCGAGGCGCTGCTCCAGCTCGCGACCTCGGGCCTTGTGGAGAACCGCGGTCGCCGCGGCACCTTTGTTGCGCGAATCGGCCCGCGCCGCCTGATGGAGATGTTCGACGTCATGGCGGCCTATGAGGCGCTGGCTGCGGCGCTTGCGGCCCGCCGGGCACAACCAGACGCCATCGATGCGATCCGGCGCTGTCACGGCGAATGCGCGGCCTCGGCGCAGGCCGGCGAGCCCGACACTTATTACTACGCGAACGAACGGTTTCACGCGGCGATCCGAACCGCTGCAGGCAACGGATTCCTGCTCGAACAGGCGGATATGCTGCAAAAGCGGCTTCGCCCCTATCGCCGCACGCAGCTGCGCGCGCGCAACCGGGTTCGGGCCTCCTATGCCGAGCACCAAGCGATACTCGATGCCATCGAGACCAGCGATGCCGAGGCTGCCTCGGCCGCGATGCGCGCCCATGTCAGCGTCCAGGGCGAACGGTTCACGGACCTCTTGGCTTCGCTCGAGGCGGCGGAGTAGGCCGCGCTGCTTAACCCGAAATAAGTCTATTGGCGTTACGGGTTCATTCTTGGAAGAGACCCGAGGGCGCGATGCTGACACGTATGGCCTATGTAAGCACTCTTGTGATCGATCAGGACGGCGAGGCCTTTCGCGAGATTTGCGTGCGCGCCCAGGCCAAGAACGCGGCCCTAGACATCACCGGCGCCTTGTATCTCGAACGGGCAGTGATCCTGCAAGTGCTGGAAGGTCCGATCGGCAAAGTGATTCCGCTGGTGGAGACCATCAGCACAGATCCGCGCCATACCGATTTCCATCTTCTGAACTGCTGGGAGATCAAGGATCGCAAGTTCGGGAAGTGGATGCTGAAAACCAATCGCGATTGCGGGTTGGCGGCCCTAAAGGGCCCGCTCAGTCATGACAGCGCGAACGAGGCGTTTACGCTGCGCGAGCTGGAATGCATCGAAGAGCTGGCCGCCAAACAAGGGCTAGACGGCTACAGCTAGCTCCCCCGCCAAGCCGCGGTCAATCAGCGCGATGGTCTCGGCTACCCCGTAGATCGCGATGAACCCGCCAAAGCGCGGGCCTTGGCTTGCGCCTAGCAACACCTCATAGAGCGCGCGGAACCAATCGCGGAGCGGGTCGAAGCCGTGCTCGTTGCCAACGGCAAAGACAATGGTCTGCAGCGCCTCGGCGTCCTGCTCGCCCTCGAGCGCTACAAGGCGGGTCCGCAGATCGGAAAGCGCTGCATGCTCCTGCTCCGTCGCCGCGCGAAAGGCCTTGGTCGGCGCAACAAAATCCTCGAAATAGCGTACGGCCCCGTTTGCCGCGGCGTCCAGGCTGGGATGGGTCTCGGGGCTCGTGCCCGGCGCATAGCGGCGGATGAAGCCCCACAGCATCTCGGTGTCCGAGGCCGAGGCGGCCGAGGCCAGCGTCAGCAGCATCGAGAAGGGAACGGGCAGATCGCTGGCCGGCGGCTCTGATCCATGGATTGCCCAGACCGGATTGGCCAGCCGCTTATCGACCGGCTGATCGGGGAAAGCGCGCAGATGCTGATGATACTCATCCACCGCCCGGGGGATCACATCAAAGAACAACCGCTTTGCCGACTTCGGCTTTTGGTACATGAACAGGCTGAGGCTCTCGGGGCTCGCATAGCGCAGCCAGTCCTCGATCGAGAGACCGTTGCCCTTGGATTTCGAGATTTTCTCGCCGTTCTCATCCAGAAACAGCTCATAGTTGAAGCCATCAGGCGCCGGCTGGCCGAGCGCGCGGCAGATCTTGGAGGACTGCGTGACCGAGTCGATCAGGTCTTTGCCCGACATCTCGTAATCCACGCCCAAAGCCGCCCAACGCATGGCCCAATCGGGTTTCCACTGCATCTTGACGTGGCCGCCGGTGACCGGGACCTCGATGCGCTCGCCATCGGGCTCCTCGTAGACGATGGTGCCCTTGGCGACGTTGCGCTCGAGCGTCGGGACCTGCAGCACATGCCCGGTCTTTGGGCTGACCGGAAGAAAGCAGGAATACGTCGCGCGCCGGTCGGGCCCAAGCGTCGGCAGCATGATTTCCTGGATCTTGTCGAACCGCTCCAGTGCCGTCTGGAGCATCGCGTCGAAGCGGCCCTCGCGGTAATACTCGGTCGACGAGGCGAACTCGTACTCGAACCCGAACTGGTCCAGAAACGCCCTCAGCCGCGCATTGTTGTGCGACCCGAACGAGCTGTGCGTGCCAAAGGGATCCGGCACCTCGGTCAAGGGTTTGTGCAAGTGTTCGGACAGCATCTCGGCATTGGGCACATTGCTGGGCACCTTTCGAAACCCGTCCATATCGTCCGAAAAGCACAACAGCCGGGTCGGCATATCGGACATCGCTTCGAAGGCGCGGCGGACCATTGTGGTCCGCGCCACCTCGCCAAAAGTGCCGATATGGGGCAGGCCCGAGGGCCCGTAGCCGGTCTCGAACAGAACATAACCCTTGTCGGGCGGAGTTTTCTCGATGCGTTTGACGAGCTTGCGCGCCTCCTCAAAGCACCAGGCTTTTGCGGCAAGGGCTGCATCGGCAAGCTCAGACATCGGGGCCTCCTGTGATCCCCAAGGCGCTTAGCTTCGGCACCCGGCCCGGTCAACCGCGCGCGGCGTCTCTTCTGTTCGTGATCGCGCGCTGTAGACGGTTGCCGCTGCCCGATCTCGCGCCTAAGGTCCCGCTTCGATCAAGACAGGAGACGGTGATGCCAGGCCCCTCGACCCCCGAAGCGCTCGGCCCTCAGGATGCGCTAGTTGCCATCATGATCGCCATGTCGGCGGCGGACGAGGCCATTGTCGAGCAGGAAATGGCAGCGATCAACGGCGTCATCGATTTGCTCCCGGTCTTTAAAGAGTATGACAAAGATCGGGTGCAACGGGTTTCGGCCCTGGTCGGGGATCTGTTCACGGAGGAAGACGGCATCGATGCGCTGATCGGTTTGGTCGAGGCCGCCCTGCCGGACCATCTGCGCGAAACGGCCTATGCCCTGGCCTGCGACGTCGCCGCGGCGGATGGCCAGATCGAGCAGACCGAGGCACGGTTGCTCGAGATCATCCGCCAGGATCTGCGCGTAGGGCGCCTGGTGGCCGCTGCCATCGAGCGCGGCGCTCGCGCGCGGCACCAGAATTTGGAGCCGCGGCCGTGACCCGGTGGCGTGCCGGCCGGGCCGCGCTGGCTGCGGCTGTGTTGGCGCCACTGCTCGCCATGGCCGAGCCCGTGACGCTGACCGCTCCGGAGGTCGACACGCTGCTCCGCGATCGCACGGCAGTCGGTGACTGGAACGGCACCCCCTATCGGCAGTATTTCGACCCGAATGGCCGCACGGTCTATCAGCCCAAGGGCGGCCGCCCGGATCAGGGCAAATGGCGTGTGAACGCCAAGACCGGCGCCTATGAGAGCTGGTGGGAGCGGAGCGGCTGGTCCGGCTATGGCATCGCCCGCGAGGGAGAGACCCACTACTGGGTCGAGAGCAGCGGCAAGCGCCATCGCTTCACCGTGGTCGACGGCCGCAAGCTGACCTTCTGAGCCATGCTGCGCCTCCACTGGTCCCCGGACAGCGCCAATCTGGTTGTACGGATCGCGCTCCACAGTCTCGGTCTGCCCTTTGAAGCCGTGCGGGTCGATCGCTCGAGCGGGCATTTGCGGAGCCCAGACTATTTGGCGCTCAACCCCCAAGGGCTGCTGCCGGTCCTGGAGGATGGCAAATTGGTGCTGTTCGAGACGGCGGCCATCCTGCTGCATCTGGCGGATCGCACGGATCGCTTGGGGGCAGACGGGCCGCCGGCCAAGAACGCTGAGGCCCGGGCACGCTTTCTGCGCTGGCTGTTCTACGTCTCGAACACCGTGCACGCCGATCTGCGCGTGGCCTTCTATGCGTATCGCTATGTGCCCGAGGCCCACATCCCCGGTTTGGTGGGCGGCGTTCGGGCGC
>JBCCZI010000036.1:0-34034 GCA_039187815.1 Pseudomonadota bacterium
CGGGCCGGATCACCACATTGTGGCCGAGCCAGGCATCGTGGCCGACCTCGGCGATGCGGGCTCGGCGGTGCGCAAAGAACGGCGCGTGGTCGGGCTCTTCGGGCCAATAGGAGGCGCAGCGATACAGCATATGGTGCTGCGAGGCGCGCTCCATCGGATGGTCGGTCGGGCCTATGCGCACATAACTGGCGATGTTCACGAACTTGCCGATCCGTGCATTGGCGATGTCGCAGAAGCGGTCGGTATAGGAGTAGTCGCCGAAGGTGCTGTGGGCCAGCCGTGTGCCGTCGGCCAGGCGCACATAGCGCCCGATCTGGCTGTTCTCGACGCTGCAGCCGGGGCCGAGGGAGGGCTCGTCGGGAGAGAGGGTCATGGAGGGCTCCGATCAGGCGGCTTGCGCTTTGCCGAGGCGCGAGAGGCGGGCCCGCTTGAGCGGCCCGCGGCGATCGGGCGGGGCTAGGCCCGGGAGCGCCGCGGCCAGCACCCGCTCCATGGCGGCGGGGTGGGCGCTCCAGAGCTCCCAGAGCAGGCTGTCCGGATGGCGCGCCTCGAGCCCAAGACCGGCAAGCGTCATGCGCGGGAAGTCGCGCAGGTTCAACGTCACCAGCAGATCCGCATCCGCAGCGGCTGCGGCGGCCAGCACATGGGCATCCGCCGGGTCGGGCAGAGAGAGCTGCGCCTCGAGGGCCGGATCGGCGGGGCAGAGGGCCTCTGGATAGGCCGCCGCCAGCCGTGCGCGGTCCGTCTCGGCCTCGGCCAGCCGGTCGGGCGCCTTGCGCGCGGTGGCGATCACCCATTCGTCGAGCACGCGGGTGGACCAGAGCGGGCGCACCAGGCCCGCCTCCGTCGTCGCCAGCATAAGGGATCTGAGAAGAGGCGGGTAAAGCGCGCAGGTATCGATGAAAACACGCAGTGTCATCGGGACTCCAACCGGAAGAACAGCGCCTTGAGATATCCGGTTTCAGGCAACGCCATGTGTTGCGGATGGTCCGGCCCGGCTCGGCCCGAATGCACCAGAGCACCGCTGCGCCCGGCGGCGCGCAGGCCGCGGACCGAGGCCTCGCGGAACGCCTCCGGTGACGCCGCGCCCGAACAGGAGCAGAGCACCAGCCATCCGCCCTCATCCGCGACCAGAGGGGCCGCGAGCCGCGCCGTTTTCTCGTAAGCCCGAAGCCCGGCCTCGAGCGCGCTTCGGTTCGGCGCAAAGGCTGGGGGATCGCAGACGACCAGGCCATAGCGCTCACCGGCCGCCGCGGCGGCGCTCAGCGCGTCGAAGGCATCGCTGCGCCGGGTGGACAGGTGCGCGGCCACGCCCATGCGGCGTGCGGCTTCTTCGGCCAGGGCCAGCGCGGGCGCCGAACTGTCCACTGCCACCACCGAGCGCGCGCCCCCCGCCAGAGCCGCGAGGCCAAAGCCGCCCACATGGGTGAACACGTCCAGCACCGCGCGGCCCGACGCCAGCCGCGAGGCAAATGCATGATTGGCGCGCTGGTCATAGAAGAGGCCGGTCTTTTGCCCACCGAGCAGATCGGCCAGATAGAGCGCGCCGTTCATCGGCACTTCGAGCGGCGCAAGGATGGAGCCGCGCACGACCTCGAGTCGCTCTTCCAACCCCTCGAGCCGGCGCACGCGTGCCGTGGCATTGACGACGATGTGCGCGACACCGGGCAGGGCGGCGGCGGCCTCGATCAGCGCCTCGAGCCGGGCATCGACCCAGGCCGCATTCGGCTGGATAACCAGTGCATCGCCGAAGCGGTCGATCACCAGACCGGGCAGCCCGTCGCCTTCGGCATGGACGAGCCGATAGTGCGGTGTCTCGAACAGGGCATCGCGCAGGGCCTGGGCGCGCTCCAGCCGCGCGGCGAACCAGGACCGGTCGATGTCGGCCTCTGCATCCGGGTCCAAGAGGCGCGCGGCCAGGGTGCTGGCGGGGTTCACGGCGGCGAGCCCCAGCACCTCCTCCCCGTGCATCAGCCGCGCCAGGCTGCCGGGGGCAATCGACCGGGTGCGCCGGTCCATGGCGATTTCGTCCGCATAGACCCACGGGGCGCCCTCGGCCAGGCGCCGCCCCTTGCCCGGGCGCAGTTTGACGGTGGGACGCGGTTCCATGGGCGCTGCATAGCCGGCGCCTGGACAAAAAAGAAGGGGCCGCGCACGGCCCCTTCCGGTTCTTGAGCGTGAGCCTCGGGCGTCCGGCGCCGGATCGGGCCTTAGCCCGTCCGCGCTGCGCCCGGCGGCGGTCAGCAAGGGAGAGAAGGCTGCTCCTGACCCTGACCAATCCGCACACCCGGTGCCGGCCGGCCCGTAATCTCACTCGACATCGGATCACCTCCTTTCCGTTGTTGACGACAGACCTATCCTGCGCCGGTTCGTCTGGTCTGGCAACCCGTCACTCGCTCCAGAAATAATCGTTTGTGCGGGGCGAGAGGCGCAGCTTGAGGCTGTGGGCTTCGGAGCCGAGGGCATCGAGCCGCTTCATCAGATCCGCATGCAGCGCCGGAAGGCTGTTGGAGCCGGCCATGGCCATAGCCTGAGCCTCTTCGATCGTTGCGTCGCAGGCCTTGGCATCGAGCGTAAAGGCCAACATCCGGTCCGATTCCTCTGGTGTCAGATAATGGAAGTCTGCGGCCTCGTAGGTCAGCATCCCCCGGCTGGCGAATTTGGCGTCCTCCAGCGTCTGGCGCGCGGCGATCTCGTCCATCTCGAGCACGCCTCCGACCTTCTCGGTCTGGGTGCCATAATGGGTGTCGGCATTGCCGAGATCCGTCACTAAGCGGCGATAATAGAGCACGCGTTGCTGCTTCTTGTCCGAGCGCTCACGGGCACGGGTGCCGTATGCATAGGCCATCGCGCCAAACGCGATGAGCACGATCATCAGAAAGCCTTCTCCCGGGGTCATGGGTCCCTCCTCACAGTTTGCCCCTGTATAGGGGCGCGAGGCGGCAAGGTCCATTGACGCGCATTGGGGGTAGCGGACCAGACGCACCACCGCATTCAGGCGGGGCATCAGAGTTCGGCGAGGGCCTCGGCGAGCCTGGGGGCGAGGGCCTGGCAAGGCGTCTCGGCCCCCTCAAGAGCAACGACCGCGGCCTTAGCGCTCCAGACCAAGCGGGCGCCGTCGGTGGTCACATAGGAGAAGCGCTCTCCCGGGTGTTCCTGCCACACCCCATCGATGCCGGCTGAGGCGACCCGGACCATCAGCTCCTCGATCGTGCCGTCAAAACGATATGGTCCGTTCACGCGAGCCCCCCCGATGCGCTGTGCCGAACTGGCGGACACATCCAGGGTAGGTTGCGTCTCTGAACAATCGGTAACGCGCGGCGGGCGAGGATCAGTTCGACAGCTGCCACTTCTTGCCAAGGCCGTCGAAGAACCCGCGCTCCTGCTTCAGCGCGATCCAGGTGTTCACATAGTTGATCCACACTTGGTCGTCCTGGGGCAGCAGCATGGCTATCGGGGTGCGCGCCTTGGGTTGCGCGACGGGGACGATCATCAGTTCGGGGAACTTGGCGACCAGCTTATAGGCTTCGACATTCGAGGTGATGTGGGCATCGGCCCGGCCGGCCAGCACCTCTTGGAAATCGCGCGCCGGGGCCTCGACGATCTTGTGCTCGGCATTGGGGAAGAACTGCTTCACCTGCTGCTCCTGCGTCGTGCCGAGGGTTGCGGCGACGATCACATCCGCTTTGTCGAGATCGGCCCAGTCCGAGAAGCGCCCCGCGTTCTCCTTGAGCGTGAGCGGCACGGTCGCCAGGCTGAAATAGCTGGTCGAATAGCCCGCCGCCTTGGCCCGCTTGGGCGCGACCGAGGCCGAGCCGGTGATGTGATAGCGCCCGGCCACCACCCCGTTCACCAGCGTTTTCCAATCGGTCGCGACGAACTCGAGCTCGACGTCCAGATCCTTGGCCATCTCGGTCATGACGTCGATGTCATAGCCGGTATAGCTGTCATTGGCCGGGTCCTTCATGGTCATCGGATTCCAATCGCCCGTGGTGCCGACCTTCAGCACGCCTTCGGCGAGGATCTCTTGCAGGACCGACTCGGCCTGTGCGGCGGTTGCGGCCATCAGGCCAAAGGCGACCGCGGCGGCGGTGGCGAGCTTGAACATGGTGGTCTCCCTGTTGTGTTGCGCGCATCATGCGGTCTTTCGGCGCGATGAGGGAAGAAAAAGCGTGCCCGCCAGCGCGGTTTCCGCATAGCCTCAGCGGGGGAGAGCGTCATGCAACCGATCATCCGCATCCGTGAGCTATCGAAGCGCTTCGGCGATTTCCAGGCGCTGAGTGGCATCTCGCTCGACGTCGAACCCGGTGCCAAGGTCGTGGTCTGCGGACCCTCGGGATCGGGCAAGTCGACGCTGATCCGCTGCATCAATCGACTCGAATCCCATGATGCCGGCGAGATCGAGGTGGACGGCGTCGCGCTGACCGACCGCACCGCCGCCACGGTCCGGCGCGAGGTCGGCATGGTCTTCCAGCAGTTCAACCTGTTCCCGCATCTGACGGTGCTGCGCAACCTCACGCTGGGGCCCATGCGGGTGCGCGGGCTCGGGCGGGCCGAGGCCGAGGCCAGGGCGATGACCTATCTCGAGCGCGTCCGCATCCCCGAGCAGGCCGAGAAGCTGCCGACCCAGCTTTCGGGCGGGCAGCAACAGCGGGTGGCGATCGCCCGCGCGCTGTGCATGGATCCCAAGATCATGCTGTTCGACGAGCCGACCAGCGCGCTCGATCCCGAGATGATCGCAGAGGTACTTGACGTGATGGCCGAGTTGGCCGACAGCGGCATGACCATGGTCGTCGTCACCCACGAGATGGGTTTTGCCAAGCGCGTCGGGGATCAGATGATCTTCATGGACCGCGGCGAGGTGGTCGAGACGGCCCCACCCGAGCGCTTCTTTTCGGCGCCCGAGACCGAGCGGTGCCAGACCTTCCTCAACCAGATCCTGGGGCACTGAGCCATGCGCTGGGGCCTGCTCGGGATCGTCTTGCTCTTGGGCGCCTGCGGCTCGAGCGGCTGGTACGTGGTGGATCCGACCCTGCCGGGGGGACGCTCCAACCTCTATTTCATGATCTCTGGCTTCTGGTACACGATCCAGCTCAGCGCCATGGCCCTGGTGATCGCCATGCCGGCGGGGCTGTTGATTGGGCTCTGCGGGCTCTCCACGAACCGGGTGCTGCTGGCGGTCTACCGGGTCTATATCGAGGTCATCCGGGCGATCCCGCTCTTTGTCCTGATCCTGTGGGTCTATTACGGGCTGCCCGATCTCGATATCCGCATCGCGCTGTTCTGGTCCGGGGTGCTGGCGCTGGCGATCGGCGAGAGCGCGTTCATGGCCGAGATCTTCCGCGGCGGCATCCAGTCGGTGCCCAAAGGACAGGTCGAGGCGGCCAAGGCGATCTCGCTCGGCTATGTGGACACCATGCGCTATGTGATCCTGCCCCAGGCGATCCGGCGCATTCTGCCGGCCCTCGGCAACCAGTTCATCTATGTGGTCAAGATGTCCTCGCTGGTTTCGGTCATCGGCGCGCCGGAGCTCACGCGCAAAGCCAACGAGCTTATCGTGACCGAGTACCGCGCGCTTGAAATCTACAGCATTCTGGCGCTCGAATATCTGGTGCTGGTGCTGGTGCTGTCCGCGGGCGTGCGCTGGCTCGAGCGGCGCATGGGCGCCGATGAAAGGAAGGCCTGATGCGCGCGTGGATCCGCATGCTGGACGATGACGAGGCGGATGCCGAGCTGACCGAGGCTCTGGCCGGCGCGCGCACGCCCCATGGCACGGTCGACAATGTGCTGCGGGTGCATTCGCTGCGCCCGAGCACGATGCGCGGGCACATGACGCTCTATCGCGCGGCCTTGCACGACCCGGCCAACACCATCCCGCTCTGGTTGCAGGAGACGGTGGCCTCCTATGTCTCGATCCTGAACCGCTGCGACTACTCGCTGGCCAACCATTGGGCCAATGCGCACCATCTGATGGGCGATGCGGCCAAGGCCGACGCGGTCGAGGCAGCGCTCCAGGCGCGACGACCGCAGGATGCTCTGGATGGCGCGGCGCTGGCCATGTGCCGCTATGCCGAAGCGCTGACGCTCCGCCCGGGCGAGATCGCCGAGGCTGATGTGGCGGCGCTGCGGGACGCCGGTCTTGACGATGGCCAGATCCTCGAGATCAACCAGATCATCTGCTACTTCAACTACGTGAACCGCTCGATCAACGGCTTGGGCGTGACGACCGAAGGCGACATCGTTGGCTATTATGCGGAGAGCGCCGGATGACCTATGCCAAAGCCCGCCATCTCGACACCGAGATCCCGCTGATCGACATCGGTCCCTTGCGCGACCGCTCCGATCCCGCTGGGGTCGCGCGCGCCTTGCATGGCGCCAGCACGGGGCTCGGCTTCATCTATGTCACAGGGCACGGGATCCCCGAGGCGCTGATCTCGGCGGCGCGCGAGGCGGCCTATCGCTTCTTCCGCGCCGAGGCGAATGAGAAAGGGGCCGTGCGCGTCTCGGCAGCCCATCGCGGCTGGCTCGCCCGCGGCGGGGCCAAGATGCAGGACGGCGCCAAGGCCGACTTGAAGGAGAGCTTTGTCTGGGGCTGGCAGGACGGGGCAGGGGCCGTGCCCGACGACCACCCCTTGCGCGGCGCAAATCGCTGGCCGGCGTTCCTGCCCGATCTCGAGCCTGTCTCGATGCGCTACTTCGAGGCCGCCCATGGGGTCGCCCATCACCTGATGCGCGGCTTTGCCTTGGGGCTCGATCTGCCCGAAGACTTCTTTCTGCGAACCGCCGACCGGCCCCTCAGCCGGGCGTCCTATGTCTACTACCCAGTGCAGCCGCCCGAGATGGGGGACGACCAGTTCGGTGTCGGGCCGCATACGGATTTTGGCGTGCTGACCGTGCTCTGCCAGGATGATGTGGGCGGGCTCCAGGTCCAGGGGCTCGACGGCACCTGGCTACACGCACCGCCAATCGCCGGCACAGTGGTGGTCAACGTGGCCGATCTGCTCGCGCGCTGGACCGGCGGGGCCTACACATCGACGCCGCACCGGGTGGTCAACACCTCGGGGCGCGAGCGGCTCTCGCTGGTGCTCGCCTGGGACCCGAACCCCGAGACCGCGATCGACGCGGCCGAAGTGCCCAGAGCAGGGCCGGCGGTCGAGCCGGCCACCACCTGTGGCGACTATCTGATCTGGCGGTTCGGCAAGGCTTTTGCCTATCGGGCAGGGTCATGACCACAGCACCCGAGGCGGTTTCGGCCCGTGAACCCGCCTCCGATCCGCTCGCCACCGGCGCGCGGAACCTGCTTAGGGCCTGCGCCGAGGTGCGGCCGGGCCAGCGGGTCCTGCTGGTGCAGGAAGACCCTGCACTCGGATGGTATGATACAGCGGCTCCGCAGGCCGTTGCCCGTGAGGGCTTGGCCATGGGCGCCTCGGTGCAGATGCTGGCTGTCGGGGGCCCCGATCAGCCGCCGCCACCCGCTTTGGCCAAGGCGCAGGCCGAGGCGGATGTGGAAATCTTCTTTGCCCGGCTCGGCGATCAGGACCGGTTTTGCCCGCGTGATCCGGGGCGCCGCACGGTCGTCAGCTATGCGCGGACGGCGGCGGCGCTGGCCTCCGATTTCGGCAGGCGCGCCCACGGCGAGATGCTGTTCCTCAAGGCATCGGTCGATGCCAGGCTTCACGCCGCCGCCGAGCTCCGCGTGCGCTGTCCACTGGGCACAGAGCTGATCGGCCGCGCTGCACCCGGTCCAGCGCAAGACGTCACCATCCGCCGCTTCCCGATGTGTGTGCCCGCACCGGTCTTGGCGGCCGGCTTCTCGGGACGGGTCGTTCTGGCAGGGCATCTCTATCCGACCGGGTCACAGAGCTACCAGCCGCGCTCGGTGGCGCTTTCGGGGCCTGTCTCGGTGCGCCTCGAGGCGGGGCGGATCACCGGTCTCGACGGCCGGCCCGAGGATATGACCCGCATCCGGCGCCACTATGAGCGGCTGGCCCAGCTCTTCGACATCGATCCTTGGATCTGCCATTCCTGGCATGCGGGGCTGCATCCCGGCTGTACGGCGCCGATCGAACCGGAGATGGATCCGGATCGCTGGGCCAATTCCGTGTTTGGCAGCCCCGGCTGGCTGCATTTTCACACCTGCGGTGCCTATGCGCCGGGGGAGGTTTGCTGGATGGTCGCGCAGCCCACCATCACCGCCGACGGCGTGGCGCTTTGGCAGGATGGCCGGCTGGTGTCTTGAGCCCGTCTCGCGGCCCTCAGAGCGGCGCATGCGCCTGGCCCGGATCCTCGTCATCCCAGCGGCAACAGATGCGGTAGCGCTCGAGCGCCGCATCGTCCAACAGGCCGCGCTGGCGCAGATGCATCGCGGCGCCATAGCGGACAAGACCCGAGCCCGGCTCGCCCAGCGGACAGGCCAGATCTGTCCAGGCCTCGGCGTCGGTCATTGCGTTCACGGCGCGCCCCTTCCATAGCAGGGAGGACAAAGGACCAGAGGAGCGGCATGGCGGAGGCGAAACCGATCGGACCGCGGCGACGGGCATCCAAGGGCGCGCGGCGCGACCAGTTGATGGACGCGACGCTGGCCACGCTGGCGCGCCGAGGGCTCGCCCAGGTGACTCTGGCGGATGTGGCCGAGACCGCGGGCCTGTCGCGGGGCATCGTGAACTTCCATTTCGAGAGCAAGGAGCGGCTGCTGTTCGCGACCCTATCGCGCCTGTCCGCCGAGTACGACGCGGTCTGGCGCGAGGAATTGGCCGCTGCCGGACCTCGTGTTGCCGACCGCCTGCGTGCTTTGCTCTCCGCTGATTTCTCCGAACGGCTGTGCGCGCCCGAAAAGGTCGCCGCTTGGTTTGCCTTCTTTGCCGAGGCGGCGGCGCGGCCCGACTATCGCGATCTCTGCTGGGCCCGGGACGATGCGCTTCTTGCGGCGATCCGTGGCCTCTGCGCCGAACTCGATGCCGAGGCGGGCTATGGCCAGGACGCGCAGGCAACGGCCATGGCGCTCTATGCCATGCAAGAGGGCCTGTGGCTCCGTCTGATGCTCGGCAATGCCGAACTGTCGCGCCAGGACGCGCTGGCCATCGCGCTCGGCATGTTGGGGACGCTGTTTCCGCAGCATTTCGACCGCGATGGCTCTGTGCGCCCCTAGGCTGGTCCTCATGCCGCGCCGAGGCGGGCGTTGGTCGTGGCCATATCCGCCTCGGCCGGCGCGGCCTCCAGCGTCATCACTGGCAAGATCGCGCGCAGATGTTCGTGATGGCTGCGCAGCCCCTGCTCGAGATCCGACAGGAAGAACCCGGTGAAAGCGGGCGAGGCCATGGCCTCGTTCGACCAAATGGTCAGCTGGATGTCCTCCTCGACCGTTTCCCGGTCGATCCGCGACGCCAGATAGCGCGCTGCCCGCTCTTGCCGCGTCTCGTCCCCATAGCGATAGACTGCCCCCCGCAACTGCGTCTGCGAGGTCGAGATCGGGAACTCCTGATAGAATTGGAGCGACTCCGGCGTGGCGGCGATCACCGTATTGGGGAACAGGCCCCAATAGGGCCAGCTCTGGTGCTGCGCTTCGGGCAGATGCGGACGCGGGGCCGAGAGGCGCACATAGGCGCGCACGCTCCAGCGGCGACGGCCCTCGCGCTCGAACCGGCCGACCGAGCGGTTCGCCCCGGCGACCATCGGCTCATCCACATAGTCATGGCCATAGAGATCCTGGAGCGCCGGATGGGCCATCGCCACATGATAGCCCTCATTGTCCACATCGCGCACCGACTTCCAATTGACTGGGCTCTGATCGCTCCAGATCGGGCCCGAGGGCACCATGGTCTCGCTGCGATACTGGCCGATCTCCTCGGCAAAGGGCGCCAGGATCTCTGCGACGGGTGGCTGCGGCCCCGGGGCAAAGCGCACAAAGACCAGCCCGTTCCAGATCTCCATCTCGAGCGGCAGCAGGCCCCACTCGACGCGGTCCAATGCGGGAAAGCTCTCGGGCCGGGCCGCCCCGCGCAGCGTGCCGTCGAGGTTGAACACCCAGCCGTGGAACGGGCACACCACAGCCGAGCCGCACCGCCCGCGTTCGCCCACCGCCACGCGCGAGCCTCGGTGCCGGCAGATGTTGTGAAAAGCCCGGAGCACGCCGTCGCGCCCGCGCAGGATCAGCGCCCGGTCGCCCACCGCGTCGAAGGTGAGGTAATCTCCGGGCTCAGGCACGTCCGAGATATGGCAGGCAATTTGCCAATGGGTGCGGAACAGCGTGGTCTTCTCGAGCTCGGTCAGCGCGTCGCTGTGATAGGTCCAGGCCGGCAGACCGCGGCGATCCCAGGCGGCGGTCTCGGCGTGTCCCATCGTGGCTGCGTCATCCATGGCCGTTCTCGCTTTCGCTTATTGAACCGAGATTCAATAATAGGCCAGCACGGCGCGATTCGGAAGCCTCGCGCAACCGCCCGGGAGAGCATCATGAAAGCCATTCAACCGCATGAACGCCGGGTCGCGAACATCCGCGACGAGGCGGCCTATCGACCCTACGACCCCGAAGGAGTGAGCGAGCAGGGGACCTCGTTCATCAAGCTGAACGACCAGGGGCCCCGCGATGTGGGCTTCTACATTTACCGCATGGAGCCCGGCAGCCGCTCGACGCCGCACCGCCATGGCGGGGCCGAGGAGTTCCTGATGATCGAGGGCGAGCTGATCGACAATGACGGCACGGTCTATCGTGCGGGGGATGTGGTCTGGCTGGCCGGCGGAACCGAGCACACCTCGCACACCGAGACCGGCTGCCTGATCGCGGTCTATGCGGAAGCCTCGGAGGAGCCGCCACAATGAATGCCGACGGTCTGCCGCCGGTGCCGAGCCAGGGCGAGTCGGCCACGGCCGCTGCCGATCGCCGCCACCACCTGCACCCCTGGGAGGCGTTGGGGCAATGGCGGCAGGCCGAGCGCCACGTCATCGTGCGGGGCGAGGGCATCCATCTGATCGACGAGCAGGGGCGCCGGCTGATCGACGGGCCCGGCGGCATGTGGTGCGTGCAGATCGGCTATGGCCGCCAGGAAATGGCCGATGCCATGGCCGAGCAGGTGATGCGGCTTCCCTATGCCTCGCCTTGGTCGACCGCCCATGACCCGGGCGCGCAGCTGGCCGAGACGTTGGCCCGGCATGCTCCCGGCGCGCTCAACACGGTGCAGTTCACCACCGGCGGCTCGACCGCCGTCGACACCGCCATCCGCACCATGCACTTCATGAACAACCGGCTGGGGCGGCCCGAGAAGAAGATCGTGATCGGGCGCGAGAAGGGCTATCACGGCTCGACCTATCTCTCGGCCAGCGTGACCGGCAAGGAGCGCGACCGGAGCCATTTCGACTTTGAGACGCGGCTCGTGCACCTGCTGCCGGATGTGAACCCGTTCATCCGCCCCGAGGGCATGACCGAAGACGCCTGGTGCGATGCCAAGATCGCCGATCTCGAGAACGCCATTGCCACCCTCGACCCGGATCGGGTCGGAGCCTTCATCGCCGAGCCGGTGCTCTGCTCGGGCGGCGTGGTCATCCCGCCAAGGGGCTATCACGCCCGCACCTTGGAGCTCTGCCGTCGCCACGACATCCTCTACATCTCCGACGAGGTGGTGACGGCCTTTGGGCGTCTCGGGCACTGGTTCGCCTCGCAGGAGGTCTTTGGCATCGAGCCGGACATGATCTGCTGTGCCAAGGGGATCACCTCCGGCTATCAGCCGCTGGGGGCCTGCCTGATCTCGGACCGGGTGCTCGAGCGCATGACGGGCGCCGACCACAGCGTGCTGTTCCCGAACGGCTATACCTATTCGGCCCATCCGGTGGCCTGTGCGGCGGCGTTGAAGAACCTCGAGATCATGGAGCGCGAGGATCTGTTCGGCCATGTGCGCCGTGTGGCCCCGCGGTTTCAAGAGCGGCTTGCGGCGCTCAAGGCCTCTCCGATCATCGGGGATGCGCGCGGCATGGGGCTGCTCGGCTGCCTCGAGGGCCTGTCCGAGGCGGGGCGCGCCATGCCGCTCGCCACCCAGCGCGATCTCGGCAGCCGGCTCGATGCGGCCTGCGAGGCGCGCGGTCTGATTGTGCGGCCCTTGATCAACATGTGCGTCTTCTCCCCCCCGCTGATTATCTCGGAGGCCGAGATCGAAGCCATGTTCGACATCTTCGAGGATGCGCTGACCGAGGTAGCCACGGACATCGCCGCGGGGCGCTGAGGATGTTCCACATGCACAGCGTCTTTGACCTGCGCGACGGCGTAAGCGATGCGCAGTTCCGCGACGCTTGGGAGCGGCTGACGGCCGATCTGATCGCGCGCGGTCTGCTGGTCTCGGCGAGCGGTCTGCTGGCGCGCCGGTCGGACACGCCGCTCGACACGGATGACGGGCGAGGCCTGCGCTATCTCACCGTTATGAGCTTCCAGGACCGCGCCCAATCCGAGGCCGCTTGGGACGAGATCGCGGGCTTGCATCCGCCGGCCCTTGGCCTCCATCGCCGTGTGCTCGGCATGGTCGCGGAGCCCGTGTTCTCCTGTTGGGAGGACCTCGACGCTGTGCCTTAGGGCGCATATGTGGCGGTGAGCGTCGAGGTTGGCCCTGTTGTCTCGCGACCCAGAACCGAGCCCGCACGGATATAGCCCGTCTCCCCCGGGCCGATGCTCAGTGCCCCGCCCTCACCCGAGAGCGTGAGCGAGCCGTCGAGCACATGGATCAACTCATGGGTCGGCGCCGCGGCCGAGGCAGTCCGCCCGCTTGCCAGCTGCGCCACCGAGACCGCCATCCGCCCCGTGCTGTTCAGGAACCAGGTGTTCTGGGCGCCGACCGGACCCTCAGCGCCGATGCAGGTCCAATCGGGCACGGTGATCCGGTCGAGCGAGGGGTTCTCGGCCCCCTCGGTCACCGGATCGTCGACGATCATGAAGACCTTGCGCACATAGTCCGGCATCGTCCACTGGCATCGAAACCCTTTGGGAATGACGAAGGCTTGGCCGGCCTCGACCGTGATCTTGGCGCCATCGGGCAGGGCCATGACCACCGATCCCTCGAGCAGCAGCATGAACTCGTCGACGGGGTAGGGGCCCGGCTGGTCCACAAAGGCGGTGCAGTCCCAGACACCCGCCATGTAGCCGGTCTCGGTGTTCTCATCACATAACCACCCGCGCTGGACCGGCGTTCCTGAGACCAGCAAAGCGGGATCGAGCGGGTCCCAAGCCACGAGCCCGGTGCCCGACCGATCCGAATGCGCCACACGCGTGACACCGACCAACTCCCCCATACCATCCTCCTCGATGCCAGCAAATTGAGCAGCGGACCGTGCAACAGGTATGTTTGGAACCGCCCGCGCCCTGAATGCGCAACACTCGACCACAACGCGCTTGACTGCGACGAATTGTCAATATCCTATCGATTGAACGCGCATTCAGTGCGCCCGCGCCAAAAGGTGCACCTGGGAGAGACGGACGACAAGATCCAAGCAACGACGACAGGGTGCATCACAACAAAGGAGGTCCAATCAATGGATATCGTTGACAACCTGAATGCCGTGCGCACCGGCGAGCTCAGCCGGCGTGCCTTCAACCGCTCGCTGCTCGGCATGGGCATCGCGATGGCGACCGTTCCCTTGCCAACCCGGCGCGCCATGGCTGCGACCGAGGACCAGGCCAACTACTTCACATGGGGCGGCTATGACATCCCCGAACTGTTTGGCCCCTATGAGGCGAAGAACGGCGCGCTGCCGAATTTCACGACCTTTGGCGGGTCGGAAGAGGCGCTGACCAAAATGCGCGCGGGCTTTGTGGTCGATGTCTCGCATCCCTGCAATCAGGCGGTGCCGCGCTGGATCCAGTCGGGTCTGTTCCAGCCGCTCGACACCTCGCGGTTGTCGAACTGGGGCGATTTGATGCCCGAGCTTTACAACCTCCCCGGTAATATCGTCGACGGCAAGGTGTACATGGCGCCGATGGACTGGGGCCAAAGCTCGGTCACCTACCGCACCGATCTCTATGAGCTCGAGGGCGAGGAGTCCTGGGGTATGCTATGGAACCCGAAATACGAGGGTAGGCTTGCCTGCCTCGCCTCGGGGGCCGACACGTGGTGGTGCGGCGCGATCTATGCCGGTGTGCCGTTCTCAGAGATCCACACCGATGCGGCGTTCGACAAGATCGCCGATGTGATGCGCAAACAGCGCCCGCTGATCCGGATGTACACCGATGACACCACCTCGCTCGAGCAGGCGCTGGCCTCGGGCGAGGTCGCGGCCGCACTGACCTGGAACGAGACCGCCGTCAGCCTGCAGGCCGAGGGCATCCCGGCCAAGTTCGCCCAGGTAAAAGAAGGCGCGCTGACCTGGGTCTGCGGCCCGATGATCCACAAGGACGCGCCGAACCTGGATCGCGCCTATGAGATGATTGACGCCATGCTGAGCGTCGAGACCGGATCCTTCTTGATCAACGATTACGGCTATGGCCACTCGAACAAGAAAGCGTTCGAAGGCTTTACGGCCGAGCGTCTCGCCGAGCTGGGCCTCAGCGATCAACCGCTCGAGATCCTCCAGGCCGGCCACTTCCAGATCCCGCAGACGCAGGAATGGGAGAGCAAGATGAACAATCTGTTCGAGCAGATCAAAGCCGGGTTCTGATCCGCCCGGAGTTTGATGCGGAGCGGTCTTACGGGATCGCTCCCACGGTTGGTCTGCAAGAACGGAGGGCACGATGACCGAGGTCGTCGCATCGGCACCGCGCGGAGAGCCGCTCGAGATCCCGCGACCAGGGCGTCTATCGGCACTGCTGCAACGCTACGAGATCCTGCGCGGCGTCGTGCTCCTGTCGCCGGCCATGGCGGTGATGATCGCCGGCATGCTGTTGCCGTTCCTGGTCTTGGTCGTCATGAGCTTCTGGACCCCGATGGGGTTCGACTTCAACACCGATCCGTCGTTCAAGAACTATTCGGATATCGCCACCCAGCCAATCTATGGCGCGCTGTTGTCCCGGTCTTTGTGGATGTCGGGTGCTGCGACGGTCATCACTGTGCTGCTCTGCTATCCGATGGCCTATTACGTCGCCTTCCACGTCAAGCGGCACAAGACGCTGTGGCTGATCCTGATGACGCTGCCGTTTTGGACCAGTTATCTGCTGCGTGTCTTCGCCTGGAAGATCGTGCTGGGCTATAATGGTATGATCAATGCCAGCCTGACCGGCATCGGGCTGATCGACGCGCCGCTCGAGTTTCTGCTCTACAGTCAGACGGCCGTGGTGATCACGCTGACCCATGCTTGGGCCGCCTTCGCGATTTTGCCGATCTATGTGAGCCTGGAGAAGATCGACCGTTCGCTGCTCGAGGCGGCGACCGATCTCGGCGACGGGCCTTGGGCGCGGTTCTTCCGAGTGACGCTGCCCCTCTCGATGCCAGGTGTGATCGCTGCGATGCTGCTGATCTTTATTCCCACGGTCGGCGATTACGTGACCCCGGCGCTGCTCGGCGGACCGGACGGCGTGATGATCGGCAACCTGATCCAGCTCCAATTCGGGCCGGCCAACAACTGGCCCATGGGAGCGGCGCTGGCGCTTGTGATGATGGCCTCAACCGCTGGGGTGTTCATCGCGACCAAGCTGGTCAGAAGCGCGCTGGAGGCGCGGATCTGATGGGCACAGCAAGCTATGTCAACCGCGAGAGCCCGGCGCTCAAGATCTATGCTTGGGCCTTTGTGGCCATCCTCTATGCGCCGATCCTGCTGTTGCCGCTCTTCTCGTTCAACAGCTCGACCTACATCGCCTTTCCCATCGAAGGCTTCACCACCGAGTGGTATGGCGCGCTCTGGGCCAACAGCCAGATGTGGACGGCGCTTTGGAACAGCGTTTGGCTGGGGGCGATCGTTGCCGTGATCTCGACGGCGCTCGGCGTGTTGGCGGCCAAGGCGCTGACCCGCTATCGGCTGCCGGCCCGCGGACCGATCATCGGCTTCATGATGCTGCCCTTGGTGGTGCCTGGCATCGTGTTCGGCGTGGCGCTGCTGATCCTGATGAACCGAGCTGGCATCCCTTTGTCGCTCTTCACCGTGGGCATCGGTCACGTCCTGATCTGCACGCCCTTTGCGATCGCAACCCTAATGCCGCGCTTTGAGGGCTTCGATGCCTCGATCGAGGAGGCCTCGGCGGACTTGGGCGAGAACGGCTGGTGGACGTTCTGGCGCGTGACCTTTCCGCTGGTGTTTCCGGGGATCCTGGCCAGCCTGATGCTAACCTTCACCATCTCGTTCGACGAGTTCATCATGGCCTTCTTCCTGGCCGGGACAGAGCAGTCGCTGCCGATTTATATCTGGAACCAGCTCCGCTTTCCCGAGCGGCTGCCGATGGTGCTCGCTCTCTCGACCATCATCATCGCGATCTCGTTCGTGCTGGTCTTCTTTAGCCTCTGGCTGACGCGGCTCGGGGTCGACACCAAGACGGGAGACGCCGCATGAGCGCCGAGCCCTGCATCACCATCCGCAATGTCACCAAATCCTTCGGCGTGCTAAAGGCCGTGGACGGCGTCGATTTCTCGATCGGGCAGGGGGAGTTCTTTTCGCTGCTGGGGGCTTCGGGCTGTGGCAAGACCACGCTGCTCCGGATGCTCGCGGGCTTTGAGGGGGTGACGTCCGGCGAGATCTTTATCGATGGGCATCCGATGTCGGGTGTGCCGCCGCATCACCGCCCCGTAAACATGGTGTTCCAGAGCTATGCGATCTTTCCGCACCTGAATGTGCGGGACAACATCGCCTATGGGTTGCGCAAGCAGAAGCTCTCGCGCGCCGAGCGGACCCGGATGGTCGACGAGATGCTCGAGCTCATCAAGCTGCCCGGCTATGGCAAGCGGCGGGCGAACGAGCTGTCGGGCGGTCAGCGTCAGCGGGTCGCGCTGGCCCGCGCGCTGATCCTGCGGCCCAAGGTCCTATTGCTCGACGAGCCGCTCGGCGCGCTTGATAAGAAGTTGCGCGAACAGATGCAGCTCGAGTTGCGCGAGCTGCAGCGCAATGTGGGCATCACCTTCGTCTTCGTGACCCATGATCAGGAGGAGGCGCTGACCCTCTCGGACCGGATCGCCGTGATGTCCGAGGGCAAGGTGCTGCAGATCGATACGCCAAATGGGCTCTACGAGCGGCCGAGCACACGCCAGGTGGCCTCGTTCATCGGTACCATGAACTTTTTCGAAGGCCGGGTGACGGGGCGCGAGAGCGGCACGGCGGCGGTGAATGTGCGCGGGCTCGGGCAGTTGTCGTTGCCGGTCGCGCCCCAGGGCCCGCCCGAGGGCGCCAAGATCTGCGTCGCCATCCGCCCGGAAAAGCTGCTTTTGTCACCCCAGCGTCCCGAGACGCATCGCCATGTGATCGAGGGCACGCTGGACAACATTGCGTATCTCGGCGAGCGCAGCCATTTCTTCGTTCGCCTGCCAGGAACCGAGCGGCCGGTGGCCGTCTCAGCGCAGAACCATGTGGGCGGCTGGCTGGGTGAGCCCGATCGTGGTCAGCCGGTGTGGCTGAACTGGGCCGACGATGCGATGGTCTTGCTCAACGCGGATTGAGGTCGCGCCATGATCACAACCAATGCGGAGGCGAGACGCCCGCGGACAGCCTCGCGCGAGGTGCGGAGGCGCCAGCTGATTGAGGCAACCATCGCGTGCATCGCGCGCCATGGTCTCTCGGGCACCACCATGGCCCAGGTGACGGGGCTGGCCGATCTGTCCATGGGCCTTGTGAGCTTCCATTTCCAAAGCAAAGAGAACCTGCTGCAGGAGACGCTGATCCACCTGGCAGAGGAGCACAGGACGCGATGGGTCCAGAGCTTGGCCGACAGCGCGCTCGATCCAGCCGCCAAGCTCGCCGCAGTGATAGATGCGCATTTCCATCCAAGCATCTGTAACGAAGAGAAAATCCCCGTTTGGTTCGCTTTCTTTGGTGAGACGCGCTACCGCGATCTCTACCGGGACAAGATCGCGCAGTTCGACGGCGAGCGAACCAAGATCGTCGAGGAGCTCTGCCAAGAACTAGCAGCGATCGGTAATCTGGTCATCGATCCGCACATGGTGGCGCAAAACCTCGAGTCCCTGGCCGATGGGCTCTGGCTCAGCATCATGCTTTATCCACGCGAGCTGAACCGCTTGGCGGCAAAGCAGCAGGTCGCCTCCTATCTCAACGCGGTTTTTCCCCGGCACTTCGATCCTTGGCCAGGCGAATGGGACGAGACAGAGCCCGCGCAGCCCTGCGGAGACGCGATATGAGCGATCACCCCTCGCGTCGGGCGGTCCTGGCCGCGATCCTGACCACAGCCGCGATGCCAGGGCGCGGTGCAGCCAGCCTGCCCAGCAATCCTGATGTGGTGGTCATCGGGGCGGGGGCTGCAGGCATCGCAGCGGCCCATGCGCTGATGGCGGCGGGAAAATCGGTCGTCGTGATCGAGGCGACCAAACGACTTGGCGGGCGCGCCTACACAGAGAGCGCGCGCCTTGGTGTGCCGCTCGACCACGGCTGCGCCTGGTTGCAGGGGCCACGAAGCTTGCCCCTGGTCGCGCTGGCGCGGGAGCAAGGCTATACGCTCGTCGACCACGACAGCGCGACGGAGGCGCTCTTCGTCGGAGATCGCCGCGCCAATGCACCCGAGCGGCGGGCCTATGACCGTGCTTGGGGGCGCATTGAGGACGCGCTCGAGGACGCCGATGGCCGCGATGTCTCCGCCGCTTCGGTCATACCGGGCAGCCTCGACTGGTCCGGCACGGTCCAAAGCTGGATCGGTCCGATGGATCATGGCGTGGACTTCGCCGATCTCTCCACCGCGGACTACAACGCGTTTGACGATCTCGAGACCAACTATCTGATCGCCGAGGGCTTGGGCACCTTGGTGGCGCAAGCGGGCGCGGGTCTGCCGGTCAAGCTCGGCACGCCCGCGATGGCCATCGACTGGTCGCGCGAGGGCGTGCGTGTCGAGACGCCGAGCGGCACCTTAAGCGCCGAGGCGTGCATCGTCACCGTCTCGACCGGGGTGCTCGCTTCGGGCGCCATCCGGTTCTCCCCCGCGCTGCCCGTGCGGACCCTAGATGCGATTGACCGGGTGCCCATGGGGCTCTTGACCAAGATCGTGCTGAAGACGGATGGCGCGCGCTTTGGCCTCTCGGACAATGGCTGGCTGACCTATAAGACCTCGGAGGAAATGCCTGCAGAGGCCTGTTTCTTCCTGACAATGCCGTTTGGTCAGCCGCTGATGGTTGGCTTTGTCGGCGGCGCCCACGGTTGGGATCTCGCCAAGGCGGGCGAGGCGGCGGCCGTGGATTTCGCGACCGAGGAACTGGCGGCGCTGTTCGGGTCGGATGTGCGTAAGCACCTTATCGACGGCTTGATGACGGACTGGGCGACGAACCCGACGACGTTCGGTGCCTATGCGTCCGCCCAGCCTGGCCATTTCAGCGCCCGTACCGCGCTCTCCGAACCGGTCGGGGGGCGCGTGTTCTTTGCAGGTGAGGCGCTAGCGGGCTCGCATATGCAGCTCTGCTCCGGCGCGTGGATGAGCGGGCATGCCACCGCCAGTGCGGTCGTGCGCAGCCTCGACCGACATTGCAACACCTGCGGGCCGAAACGGGCGCTGGGAGAGGACGGCTCCGAATGACACACCACGAGAAAACCATTCGCCCACCCGCCCGTGATCCCCGCTATGATGTTCTGTTTGAGCCGGTGCAGATCGGCCCCGTCACGGCCAAGAACCGCTTTTATCAGGTGCCCCATTGCAACGGGATGAGCCGCTCTTATCCCTCTTCGATGGCCGAGATGCGGGGCGTGAAGGCCGAGGGCGGCTGGGCCGTCATCTGCACCGAAGAAGTCGAGATCCATCCCTCCTCCGAGCACACGCCCTATGTGGAGGGCCGGCTCTGGGACGACCGCGATATCCCAGTCTTTGCCAAAGTGTGCGACAAGATCCATGAGCATGGCGGGCTTGCGGGTATCGAGCCCTCTTATGCCGGGGCCGCAACCGCCAATCGCTATAGCCGTGACATCCCCATGGGACCCTCGGCACAGCCTGTGGACTATCCAGACCCCGTCCAAGTGCGCGCCATGGACAAAGCGGACATCCGCAATCTGCGCCGCTGGTATGTCGAGGGAGCCAAGCGCGCACGCCGCGCCGGCTTTGACCTGATCTATGTCTACGCGGCCCATGACCTCAGCGTGCTGATGCATTTTCTCTCGCGCCGCCGGAACCGGCGCAGCGACGACTATGGCGGCAGCCTCGAGAACCGCGCACGCCTGTTTCGCGAGGTGCTCGAGGAGACCAAGGAGGCCGTCGGCGACACCTGTGCCGTGGCTGTGCGCCTCGCCGTGGACGAACTGACGGGGCCTAACGGAATGGTCAGCGGCGCAGAGAGCCGGGACCTGATCGAGATGTTGGCCGAGCACCCGGATCTGTGGGACGTCAACATCAGCGACTGGTCCAATGACAGCCAGACCTCGCGCTTTGCCGAGGCCGGGTTTCAGGACGACTATGTCTCGTGGGTGAAATCCGTGACCACCAAGCCGGTGGTGGGTGTGGGGCGGTACACCTCGCCTGACGCCATGGTCGCGCTGATTCGCCAGGGCCGGCTCGATCTGATCGGTGCTGCACGGCCCTCGATTGCCGATCCGTTCCTGCCGAAGAAGATCGAAGAGGGTCGTCCGGACGACATCCGCGAATGCATCGGGTGCAATATCTGCGTCTCGGGCGACCTCTCGAGCGCGCCGATCCGCTGCACCCAAAACCCGACAATGGGGGAAGAGTGGCGCCGCGGCTGGCATCCCGAGCGGATCGCGCCCGCCCATGCGTCCGAGACGGTGTTGATCGTCGGTGCCGGGCCATCTGGGCTCGAGGCGGCCCGGGCGCTCGGCGCGCGGGGCTACACCGTGACGCTGGCCGAAGCCTCGGATCGGCTTGGCGGGCGGGTCGATGCCGAGGCGAGACTGCCGGGCCTGAACGAATGGCGACGGGTTGTGGACTACCGCACCTACCAGGTCGCGCAGATGCCACATGTTACCACCTATCTCGGAAGCCGCCTTGGGCTTGCGGATGTGCTGGAGTTCGCGGCCGACCATGTGGCCATCGCGACCGGTGCGCGCTGGTGCTCTTCGGGCATCGGACGGTCAAACCATGCACCGATCCCGCTAGAACAGGGGGCGGTCGTGCTGACCCCCACCGAGATTATGGCGGGTGAGAGGCCCACAAGCCCGGTGGTCGTGTTCGATGACGATCACTACTATATGGGCGGCTTAATGGCCGAACTGCTGCGGGCCGAGGGCTTTGACGTCACCTATGTGACGCCCGAGGCCGATGTCTCACACTGGACGCATCACACGCTCGAGCAAGACCGGATCCAGGCCCGCCTGATCGAGGCTGGCGTGGCCATCATCCCGCTCCACAACCTGATCCACATCGCGACCGACAGCGCGATCTTGTCCTGCGTCTACACCGAGCGGTTGCGCGAGATCCCCTGCGGCGGCGTGGTTATGGTGACCATGCGCCAGCCCATCGATGCGCTCTATGATGGGCTCGAGGCGGCGATTGAGGACGGCCAGGCCCCGCGACCGAAATCGCTGCTGCGGATCGGCGATTGTTATGGCCCTGGCACCATCGCCGCTGCAGTCTATGGCGGCCACCGCTATGCTCGCGAGCTCGGCGAGCCCCAGACCGACGCCGTGCCGTTCCGACGAGAGCTCGTGCAGATCGAGACTGACTGACGAGGTGCCGTCCATGACCCGCGACCCGCGCTACGACTGCCTGTTCGAGCCGATCCGGATTGGGCCCGTAACCGCGAAAAACCGCTTCTACCAGGTGCCCCATTGCACAGGGATGGGCTGGCTCCGCCCGCAGACGCTGGCCGAGATGCGCGGGGTCAAGGCCGAGGGCGGCTGGGGTGTGGTCTGCACCGAGTACTGCTCGATCCACCCGGCCTCCGACGACCTCTACGGCGTCTCGGCGGCCCTGTGGGACCAGGATGATGTTCGCGCCCATGCTCTCATGACTGACAAGGTGCATGCGCACGGCGCGCTGGCGGGGGTCGAGCTTTGGTTCGGCGGCGCGCGCAATACCAATGCCTATAGCCGGTTGCCCCAGCTCGATGTGCACTCGGTGCCGAACGCGGTCGGTCATCCCTGGCAGAGCCGCGCCATGGACAAGACCGACATCGCCGATTTGCGCCGGTGGCACCGCAAGGCGGCGCTGCGGGCCCGCGAGGCTGCGTTCGATCTCGTCTACGTCTATGCGACGCATCACTATTTGCTCGCGAACTTCCTCGACCCGCGCATCAACACCCGCGGCGACGAGTATGGCGGCAGCCTCGAGAACCGGGTGCGTCTGGTGCGTGAGCTGATCGAAGAGACCAAGGACGCGGTCGGCGACACCTGCGCCGTCGGCGTGCGGTTTTCGGCCGATGACGTGACTGGGGTCGACGGCTCTCCCCAACTCGGAGAGCGCCGCGAGATGTTCGCGATGCTGGCCGAGCTGCCCGATCTCTGGGACATCAACATCGCGGATTATTCGCTCGAGATGGCGGTCTCGCGCTTTGGCAAGGAAGCCGCGCTCGAGCCCTATATGGACTGGATCAAACAGGCGACGACCAAGCCGGTCGTGACCGTGGGTCGCTTCACCTCGCCAGACACCATGGCGAGCCAGGTCCGCCGCGGCATCGTCGACATGATCGGCGCGGCCCGCCCCTCGATCGCCGATCCGTTCCTGCCGAAGAAGATCGAGGAGGATCGGCTCGAGGACATCCGCGAGTGCATTGGCTGCAACATCTGCTATTCCGGCGACAGCCTCGGCGTGCCGATCCGATGCACGCAAAACCCGACCATGGGCGAGGAATGGCGCCGTGGCTGGCATCCAGAGCGGGTCCCGGCGCGCAGCTCGGACGCCCATATCTTGGTGATCGGCGGCGGGCCGGCCGGGCTCGAGGCGGCGCGGTCGCTCGGCGCGCGCGGATACCGGGTGACCTTGGCCGAGGCGGGGCGCGAGCTCGGTGGCCGGATCGCGCGGGAGGCGCGTCTGCCGGGCCTCAGCGAGCACATCCGCGTGCGCGACTATCGCGTGCAGCAGCTGGCCAAGATGCCCAATGTCGATGTCTATCTCGAAAGCCCGCTGACGGCAGAGGACGTGGTCGAGTTCGACCCCGACCATGTGGCGCTCGCGACCGGTGCCGAGTGGCGCTCGGATCGCTTCGACAGAACCTATGTGCCGATCGCGACCCCCGAAGCGGCCGATGCCATCTACACTCCGGATGCGATCATGGAGGGACGGCTACCCCATGGCCCGACCGTGATCTTCGAGCAAAACGGCTATTACATGGGCTCCGTCATCGCCGAATTGCTGGCAGGTCAAGGCCTCGCCGTGACGCTGGTCACCGATGACGACAGCCCGTCGGCTTGGGCTGGCAACACGGCCGAGGCGCGCCGTGCCCGCAAACGGTTGATCAGCCTCGGCGTCACGATCGTCACCGCTCACACCGTGGGGCGCTTTGACGGCGCGGTCGCCGAGCTGAGCTGCGGCTATGGCGGGCCCGCTCAGCGGATCGCCTGCGAGGCCTTGGTGCCGGTCACCGCGCGCACGCCCCGGCTCGAGCTCTATCACGACCTGCTTGCCATGGGACCGGAGGCCGCGGGCTGTTCAGTCACGCGCATCGGCGACTGCGAGGCGCCAGGGATCGTGGCGCAAGCGGTGCATGCGGGATATCGCTTTGGGCTTGAGTTCGATGCAGCGGTGGACCGGGACCAGCCGCTCCCGCACGAGCGTGTGGCCCTGCCAGGGGCACGCCCGAGCCGCAAATACCTCGACACCCTCCTCCTCTATTACGAGGAGGAGATTATGGGCGAGGCCTATTTCGACGCCATGGCCGAGCGCTTCGATGCCCAAGAGCACCGCGAAAAGATGCGCCTTCTGGCCGATGTGGAGCGCCGGGCCGCCGCCCATGTCCGCCCGCTGATCCAGTTGCACCGGTTGACCCCGCGCGACCAGGCCGAACTGCACCGCATCGGCCACGAGCAGGCCGAGGCCGAGACCACCGATTGGGTTGCTCTGATCGCCGCCATGCGCTGCACCTATCCTGGCTACATCGATGACTTCAACCGGCTGGAGGCGATGGCTCCGCCGGCCGACCGGGCGCCGCTCGCGCGCCTGACGGATCATGAGATCGCAGCAATCGCGTTCCTCGAGCGGGAGGCCGCGGGCGTTGCCAACAGCACCGAGCCTCTGCGCCAATACGTCGCCGGGGACTGAGCCGCCATGCTAAGATTTGGCCGGCTCTTCAGAGCCGAACGCATATCGAGATGAGAGGATAAGATGAGCGAGCGTGATGCGCTGTTGGCCATGATCGAGGCCGAGCGGGAGAGGATCATCGCGTTCTTCCGCGCCTTCGTCCGCTGCCCCAGTCCCAATCCGCCTGGCCTCACCGTCGATGCCGTGCGCCACATCACCGATTTTCTGGATGCCGAGGGGGCGCCCTGGAGGCTGGTTGCTCCCCAGCCCACGATGCCCAATGTGGTCGGCACCATCGAGGCCGACACGCCCGGGCGCCATCTGGTGCTGAACGGCCATGTCGACGTCTTTCCCGTCGGTGAGGATCCGGCGGCCGAAGGATGGACCAGCGATCCCTGGGGCGCCGAGATCCGCGATGGGGCGATCCTGGGGCGTGGCTCCTCGGACATGAAGGCGGGCACCAGCGCCAGCATCTGGACCTATGTGCTGCTCAATCGCATCCGCGACCGGCTCAAGGGGCGCCTCACGCTCACCTGCGTGTCCGACGAGGAGACCTTTGGCCCCTGGGGCGCGCGTTGGCTGATGGAGCACGAGCCCGAGGTCCGCGGCGATTGCTGCCTGAACGGAGAGCCCTCGAGCCCGTTTTCCGTGCGCTTTGGCGAGAAGGGGCCGTTGTGGCTGACCTTCACCGTGCGCACGCCCGGGGCCCATGGCGCCTATACCCATGCCAGCCCGTCTGCGACGCGGCTCGCCTTCCGGCTGATCCAGGACCTCGAGGCGCTCGAGGCGCTGGACTTCCCGATCCCCGACAATCTGATGCGCGCGCAGCTCGAGGGCACCGATGCGGCCGACAAGGCGATGGGACCCGGGGCAGGGGAGGTCCTGCCCAAGGTCACCCTGAACATCGGTACGATCCAGGGTGGGCTGAAGAACAACATGATCCCGCACACCTGCGTCTTCGAGGCGGATATCCGCCTGCCCATCGGCGTCTCGCGGGCCCAGATGATGGCCGAGGTCGAAGCGATCGCCGCGCGCCATCCCCATGCTAGCTTCACCGAGGATCGCTGCAACGAACCCTCTTGGTGCGATCCCCACGGCGAGATGATGGAGATCATCCGCGACAATGTCGAAGCGCTTGGCCGTCCGCGCCCGACGCCCATCGTCTCGATCGGCGGCACCGATGCACGGCTGTGGCGCTATGAGGGGATCCCGGCCTATGTCTATGGTCCGTTTCCGGACGGCATGGGCAGCTTCGACGAGAAGGTGCTAATCGAGGACTATCTGCATGTGGTGCGTACCCATGTGCTCTCGGCCTATGACTATCTGACGGCGTCCTGAGCCGTGGACTATGCCCATCTCTTGTCGCCCATGGCGCTCGGTCCGATCACCTTGCGCAACCGCGTTGTGGTGACGGCGCATGTGCCGGGGCTCGAGGAGCAGGGGCGGCTCGGCGCCGACTACATCGCCTATCAGCGCGCCCGGGCGGCGGGAGGTGTGGGGCTGCAGATGTCGGGCTCTTCGGCGGTGCACGGGACGGGGGGTGTCGGCGGTGGCCGCGGGATCAATGCAGGCGATGACGGCATCGTTGAGAGCTTTGCCGCGCTGGCCGAGGCGATCCATGCCGAAGGTGGGCGGTTCCTGGTGCAGCTTGGCCATGCGGGAGCTACGGTCAACGATACGGATGCGGGGCGTCCCTTGCTGGCACCCTCGCCGATCATGTCCGGTCTAGTGCGTGAGACGCCCAAGGAAATGAGCCTCGGCGAGATCGATGAGATCATCGCCTGCCATGCCCAAGCGGCCGCGCGGGTGCGGGCCAGCGGGCTCGACGGGGTCGAGCTTTTGGGTGCTTTTGGCTACCTGATCGGGGCGTTCCTCTCGCCTTATTCAAACACGCGCGCCGATGCCTATGGCGGCCCGCTTGAGAACCGTCTGCGCTTCGCGCGCCGTGTCATCTCCGAGACGCGTTCCGCGCTTGGTCCTGACCGGGTTTTGGGCCTTCGTCTTCCGGGTGACGAGCGCGTGGAGGGTGGGCTTGGCCCCGGCGCGTTGGCTGAGATTGCGGCGGCGCTCACCGAAAGCGGTGAGCTTGACTATCTGAACGTGATTGCGGGCACGAATTACGACCGGTTGGGCCGGATGGAGCACTGGCCACCCTCGCCGGCCCCGGAGGGACTCTTTGTCGGTTTGGCCGAGGGCATCAAGGCCTCTGTCGCAGTGCCCGTGATCACCACCGGGCGCATCACCGATCCGCGGATGGCCGAGGCAATCGTCGCCGAGGGGCGCGCAGATCTGGTCGGCATGACCCGGGCGCATATCTCGGACCCCGACCTTGTGGCCAAACTGATGGCCGGGCGGGCCGGGGACATCCGCCCTTGCGTCGGCGCCAATCTCTGCATCGGCCGGGCGATGGAGGGCAAGCCGATCCGCTGCTTCCACAACCCCGTCGCGGCCCGCGAGCGGACGATGGCGCCCAGCCCTGCCCATGCGCCGCGCCATGTGGTGGTGATCGGGGGTGGTCCCGCGGGTCTCGAGGCCGCCCGGTTGGCCGCAGAGCGGGGACACCGCGTGACACTCTATGAGGCCGGCCGGCAACTCGGCGGTCAGCTCCGCATTTGGGCCAAGGCGCCCATGACGCGTGAGTTCGGTGCGACCTTGCGCTGGTATGAGCGGCAGTTGGAGCGGCTCCAAGTGCGGGTGCGCCTGGAGCGCACGGTCGAACCTGGCGCGCTCGATGCCCTCGACGCCGATGCTTTGGTGCTGGCGGTCGGGGCGCAGGCCCGGGCGACTGCAGCCCTCCCAGGGGACGAAGGCTCGCCCATCCGCATCGTGGATCCCTGGTCGGTGATGCACGCGCCGCCCCAGGATGCGCATGCCGTGGTGGTGGACGAGGGCGGCGGGCGGGCCGCCCTCTCGGCGGCGGATGCGCTGATCGATGCGAACCGCCTCACGGTGGTGACCAGCGAATTTGCCGTCGGCGAGATGGTGACCCCAACGGTGCGCACTCCGATCTATCGCCGTCTGCTGGGCGGTCAGGCGGTGTTTCGTCCCTCCGAGGAGGTCGTCGCGCTCGACGGCCGAGCGGTGCTGACCCGCAACCTCCACGGTGGCGCGGATGGCCGGATCGAGGATGTGGACGTCTTGGTCGAGTGGCGCGGCGCGGTGGCGAATGCCACGCTCGACGCCGCAGCGGAGGCCACGGGCCTGCCGGTGCGGCGCGTCGGCGACTGTGTGGCTCCGCGCCAGGTCCACATTGCAATCGCCGAGGGCGCGATGGCGGCGCGCGATCTCTGACGCCGCTGTGGTGCGGGGCGCTTATGCGTGGCCCTCTCGCGCCACGATTTTGCCATCCTCGAGATGGATCACCCGGTCGAACAGATCAAGATTGCGCGCGTCATGGGTCACGACGGCCACGGCCGTGCCGCGTTCATCCGCGATGCGCCGGAACAAATCCACAACTTGGCGCCCCCGCACGCTGTCCAGCGCCGCCGTCGGCTCGTCGGCCAGGATCAACTGAGGATCATTGGCCAGGGCCCGCGCGATCGAGACGCGTTGCTGTTCGCCCCCCGATAGCCGGCTCGGCAGATTGTCGACGCGGTGCCCGAGATCCAACGCCTCCAGCAGCGCCTCGGCATGGGCGTGGGCGTCTTCGGCGTCGACATCGTCCATGATCATCGCCAGCGCCACGTTCTCGATGGCCGTGAGGAACGGAATCAAATTGGCGTTCTGAAAGACAAAACCGATGGTGCGCCGCCGGAAGTCGCGCAGCCGGTCAAGATCGACATCCGCGCCCGAGACACGCCGGTCGCCGAACCGGACCTCTCCCTCGGTCGGTCGATCGATCAGGCCGGCGATCAGCAAGAAGGTGCTCTTGCCCGACCCGGACGGCCCCATGATCGCGACCAACTCCCCGGCGCGAATGTCGAGAGAGACCCCGTCGAGAGCCCGCACCATGCTGTCGCCGCTCGGATAGTGTTTGGCGGCTTCGGTGATCGAGAGAAGAGCGGTCATGACAGAACATCCTGTGGGCGCGCTTGCATGGCTCGGCGGATGCCAAGCTGGGCGGCCAGCCAACCGATGCCCACCACTAGGAGCAGCATCAGGGCCAGATCCGACGGGTCGAGGACCACGCGGCGCGGAAAGAAGGGGAAGATCACATGGGCGAGCACCACGCCCACCGCATAGCCGCCGAGCCCGATCAGCACCGCTTGCTGCACGATCATCACATCGATGACCCGGTTGCGCGCGCCTAGGAGCTTTAGCAAGCTGATCTGACGGAGTTTCTCGAGCGTCATCGTATAGACGATCAGCGAGATCACGATCGCCGTCACGACCATCAGAACGGCGGTGAAGGCCAGAACCTGCACGCGCAGGCGCCAGAGCCGTTGGTTCAGGAACAGATCCCGCTGCTCGGCGGTGCTGAGGATGTTCGCATCCCCCCAGCTGAGCACCGCCCGGCGCAGTTGCGCCTCGTCCAGGCCGGGTTCGGCATCCACCAGGATTGCCGCGATCTTGCTGTCCGTCAGGGTGGTTTCCAGCCCGGTTGCAGCCCGCGTCAGCAGGATCTCCTCGTTCTCCTTCCGCCGCGCAATGTCGAGGGCGTCGTTCATCGAGACAAACAGCAGGCCATCGCCCATGCCATTGATCATGTCGGCGGTCAGTCCCACGACCTCATAGCGGTCCCGGGCCAAGGTGATGTGCTCGCCGAGCCCAAAGCCGAGGCTCTGGTCGGCGATCACCTCATAACGGGCGTGCAGAAGATGCCGCCCCGCGACCAGGTTCACCCAGTGGCCGTCATCGGTCGGCAGATCGAGTCCAACCAGCGTCGCCCGGCGGTGCTCGCCCTGGTGTACGATCTGCTGGTCCGACTGCAGAAAGCGGCGGACTTGGGCGACGCCCTCAAGGCCGGCGACCCGTCGGTCCATCGCCGAGGAAACGACCGAGGCCTCGGCAAAGGGCCCCGCGCGACCGCCCTGGACGATCCAGTAATCCGCGCCGATCTCATCGATCAGCAGCGTCGCGTCCTGGACGATGCCGCGATAGAGCCCGATCATCCCGACGCTGGCCGTGATCAAGAGCCCGACGCCGAGAAGGGTGATCAGAAAGCGGGGCAGCGTATGCCGGATGTCTTTCAGCGCGAGGTTCATGGCCGCAGCTCGACCAGCATGCCGTCATAGAGCCGCGGCCCATCTAGCACGGTTTCCCCGCCATCCAGGCCCGAGCGCACTTCGACGGCGCTGCCCGAGCCTTCGCCGAACGCAAGCGGGGTCCAGCGGGCGCGGCCGCCCTCAAGAACCCAAACGCCCGGGGCTCCGTCGCGGTGCCGCGCCGTGCGGTTCGGCACGCTGACGATATCGTCTCGGCTGTCTACCCGGATCTCGGCCGATCCCCGCTGGCCGAGCGCCCAGTTCTTTGGCAGCGATTGCAGCGTCAGCTCGACTGTGAATTCCCGCGTCTCGTGGTCGACCAACCGGCTGATGCGACGCACTGCGGCGGGATGGGCGCGCTCGGGCTCGGATTCGAACCGGATCTCGGCCTGTTGGCCGGGCGCAATGCTGGCCATCTGGCTCTCGTCCAAGCGGACCGTCAGAACAAGGCTCTCGGGGTCGACCAGTTCTAGGATCGCAGCACCCGGCGCGACCACATCCCCGCGCTCGCGCGATTTGGCAACCACCACGCCGGAATAGGGGGCCGTGATCACGGTTTGAGACACATCCTCGGTGCGCAGGGCAACCGTTTGGCGTGCCACCTCCAGCTCAGCTTCGAGGCGATCGATGCGGGCTCGGGCCTCGGCGACCCCCGCCACGGAGGCATCGTGCTCGGCCTCGGCAATGTCATGGGCACCCTCCGAGATCACCCCCCGGGCGTGCAGAGCCTGTTGGCGCGTGCGTTCGCGTTCCGCGCGGGCGAGGGCGGCCTCTTCGCGCCGCAACTGAGCCTTGGCCTCGGCGATGCGATGGGTGGCAGCACGGGCCTGCTCGCGGGCATGGGCGAGAGTGATCTCGGCGTCCTCGGCCTCGAGCGTGGCGAGCGCCGTGCCCGCTGGCACCGGGTCGCCGACCTCGAAGGGGACCGCCTCGAGACGCCCCTGGACGGTGGTGCTCAGGACCGAGCGCTGCCGCGCCTCCAGCGTCCCAGGCCCCTTGAGCACCGTGTGGAAGGCGCCAATGCTGGCCAGATGCGGTGTGGCGGGTATCGGCCGGCCATACCGCCAACCGCCCACCATGGCGGCGGCAAGCGCACCAGCGACCAGCAGCCAGAGCAGCAGTGGGCGCTGAGAGCGCCGCCGCCGCTTGAGGCGTGTGGTCACCAGGGATCCAGCGTCCTCGTGCACAAGATCACGCATGACAATGCCCTATCTCTTGGCCTGTTCGGCGTGGGTTTTGATCTCCTCGGGCGTCACCAGGTCATCGCCATTGGCGTCGAGACGGTCGAAGGCCATGCCGTGTTTGCCAAAGCGGCGGACCATCTTGGCCCGGCCGATGCCGTCTCGAGCGTTGAGATCGATCAAGGTGGTAAACTCGTCGAAGGTCAGGGCGCCGTCTGCGTTGCCATCGGCCTGCAGGAAGTTTGCGGCGGCCTGCTCGCGCGCGGCCTCCGATGCGGCTGCGCCCGGCGTGGCGCCGATCATAAAGCTGCCGATCAGGGCAAAGGTGGTCAGGGTCTCTCGCATAGGTCTCATCCAGTGTACTTGAGGTCGGCGACGCGGCACCAAGGCCTGCGCCGCCAGAGGTGGTTGGCTCGGCGGGTCAGCGAGCGCTCAAGGGTGATGCTCCGGCCGCTCGGGGTCGTGGTGGTCCGATTGCCCGAGCACTGGCTATCGGCACAGGCGGCATTCCCGGTGCGGTTGACCGATCGCCCATTGGCGCCCGCCGCCGTGACGTTGCGGTCGCAGGCGCTGTTGGCACAGCCGCCCGATGCGTCGACGGTGCCGGTGCCGCGCCAGCTGGTTCCGCTCCCAGGCCGCGGTATCGGCCGCAGCGCCGGCAACAAGCGGAGCGATGACGGCGGGCAGCATGATGAATTTGAGCATGGTACTGTCCTCTCTGTCTCGCCGTTGGGCGGTGTCTGTGTGAGGCAGAAGATGGGACCGGGATGTCTCGCCCTTATGATCGGGCGGAAACGGTGGGTATCGCGCGGTCATCGGAGCGTAACAGTTTGTAAAGCCCGCGGCCCACGGCTTGTCGCCCCCGCAAACCTGGCGGATGATCGGCCCCATGAGCGATGGTCAGCCCTTCATCCTTGTCGTCGATGACGACCCCGAGATCCGCCGGTTGGTCGCGGAGTTCCTGGTGCGAGAGGGCTTCGAGGTCGAGGTCGCGGCGGATGCCGAGGCCATGGACGCGGTGCTCGAGACCCGGCGCCCTGAGCTGATCGTGCTGGATCTGATGCTGCCGCGGGAGGACGGGCTGTCGATCTGTCGGCGACTTCGCAGCGCTGGCGGCCCGGCGATCCTGATGCTGACGGCCAAGAGCGATGAGATCGACCGGGTCGTCGGGCTCGAAATGGGCGCCGACGACTACTTGGTCAAACCCTTTGGCCCGCGTGAGCTTTTGGCCCGTATCCGGGCCGTGCTGCGCCGAGTGACCGTGCAGCCCGCCATGGCAGCGCCCTCGCGGCGGTTTGCCTTCGACCGCTATGTGATCGATCTCGATGCCCGCCAATTGGCCGATGCGGGGGGCGCGTATCTGACCCTCACCAGCGGAGAGTTCGATCTGCTCGCCTGCTTCGTGCAGCGGCCAAGGCGCGTGCTGTCGCGCGATCAGATCCTCGACCGGCTCAGAGGGCGCGGTGCCGAGCCCTTTGACCGGACCGTCGATATGCTGGTCTCCCGGCTCCGACGCAAACTCGCGGCCGGGTCCGAGACCGAGTTGATCAGCACCGTGCGCAATGGTGGCTATCTGTTCACCGCGACGGTCAAGGCTGTGTCCTGATGGTGCGCATCAGCTTGCCGCGACGGGTGGGGTTGATCGTGCTGATCGCCCTGATGGCCGGATGGGTGCTCATCATCGCCGTCGGCTATGTCGTGACCGGAGCAGGGCGGGAGACCGCATTGCCGAAGCCGAAGCGCTTGGCTGCCTTGGCCGAGGTCTTCGAGCGGACCGAGCCCGAGGGGCGCTCTCCGCTTTTGGCCGCAGTCCAAAGCCGCCAGTTCACAGTACAGCTCTCGCCCAAGCGTTTGGAGACGGTAGCGCTGCCGGATCTTTGGCCGACCGACGCTGCCCGCCTCGCCGCCTATCGCGCTGCGCTCGGGGATCGGCCGTTTGCGGCCTACCCGCTCGAGAGCACCGGCTTGATCGGGCAAGCGATGGCCAGCGCGCTCAACGCGGTGGAGTTTCGCATCGGCCTTGCCGATGGACAGACGCTGATCGTCGTGTCCGAAAGCCCAATGCTGATCCAGAGCTTTGGGCTGCCGGTCGGTTTCGGAGCGGCCCTTCTCGGGGTGGCCATCGCGCTTGTAACCCTGATCGCCCTTGACCGAGAGATCCGCCCGCTCTCAAATCTGGCCGCGGCCGTCGACCGAGTGGATCCCCTGACTGAGCCGGTGGATTTCCCGCAGATCCGAGGGCGCTCGCCCGAGATCCGGGCACTTGCCGCAGCCTTCGAGCGGCTCCAGGGCCGGATCGCGACACTTATCCGCGCGCGCATGGCCCTGCTCGGGGGCATTCAGCACGATCTTCGAACCTTTGCGACGCGCCTGCGTTTGCGCATCGACAAGATCTCGGATCCGGTCGATCGGGCACGTGCGGTGGCGGATATCGGGGACATGATCGCCCTGCTGGACGATGCGCTGTTGGCGAGCCGCGCCGGGGCCAGCGAGTTGGACGAGGAATTGATTGATCTCTTCGCCCTCGTAGGCACCGAGGTCGCAGATCGCCAAGCGAGCGGTGCTCCGGTCGATCTGACATGCGCTGAGGGCGATGCTACCGTGCTCGGCGATCGTCTGGCACTGCGGCGGATCGTGGCGAACCTGACCGACAACGCGCTGCGCTATGGCCAGGTTGCCCATCTCGGCCTCGCCCTGGGACCGCAGGACGTAGTGATCACCGTCGATGATGAGGGGCCCGGCATCCCGGCGGACCAGCGCTCGCTGCTGTTGGAGCCATTCACGCGGCAAGAGAGCTCGCGCGCTCGCAAGACCGGGGGGGCGGGGCTTGGCCTGGCGGTTGTGCGGAGCCTGGCCGAGGCCCATGGCGGCGCGGTCGAGATCGGCGATGCCCCCGCTGGCGGCGCTCGGCTGACCGTGCGCTTGCCCCTGTTCCAGCCCTGACACCGCTGCCTCCGGCTCCCGCTCGATCATCGGAATGCCCGAGCCTGCATGCACAAGCCGGCACACCAAGGGCCGCAAGGTCTGATGCCGCATCAACCGTATGCGCCCCGTCGCATGGGCCATCAGTTGCGCCAACATCGGCCGCGACTTGGCGACGTAGCCGGGGTCGATGGGCGCGATGGCCTCGACCAGATGCGCGCGATCAAACCCGCTCGCCCCCAGCCGACCAAGCCAGTCATTGCCGAGATGAAAGCGCAGGCTCTCATCGAACGGCCTGACCGCGTCCAGCACGTCAGGATGCATCACCCAGCCCGAGGGCGTCGGCAAGTCGTTGATGCTGTACCGCCCGCGGTGCCTGGGACACTCATTTGCGCCCCCGCGGCCATGGGATGGCTGTCAAGTTGAGAGCCTCTATCACCTCGGTTTGAGGTTTGACTTTGAGCGTTAGAGGCTGGTTTTCCGGTGATCAGGCCGGTTCGGTGTCGACGCCGTGCAGCCCTCTGTGCCATTCTTAGATGTCAGGCGATCTCGGCCCTTCTGATC
>JBCCZI010000037.1:0-33741 GCA_039187815.1 Pseudomonadota bacterium
ACCTGGCAGATAGTCAGGTGGCGCTTGTATACGGCCAGATGAACGAGCCTCCGGGCGCACGTGCTCGTGTGGCGCTTACGGGCTTGACCCTGGCCGAGCAGTTCCGCGACCAGTCGGGCACCGACGTGCTGTTCTTCGTCGACAACATCTTCCGCTTCACCCAGGCGGGCTCCGAGGTGTCGGCGCTTCTCGGCCGCATCCCCTCGGCAGTGGGCTATCAGCCGACGCTTGCCACTGATATGGGCGCGCTGCAGGAGCGGATCACCTCGACCAAGCAGGGCTCGATCACGAGCGTCCAGGCGATCTATGTGCCGGCGGATGACCTCACCGACCCTGCGCCTGCGACCTCGTTTGCCCACCTCGATGCGACGACGGTGCTCCACCGCTCGATCGCCGAGCTCGGCATCTACCCGGCCGTTGACCCGCTCGATTCGACCAGCCGGATCCTTGAGCCCTCGGTCGTCGGCGAGCGGCACTACAAGGTGGCCCGCGACGTGCAGGGGATCCTCCAGCGCTACAAATCGCTGCAGGACATCATCGCGATCCTCGGTATGGACGAGCTGTCGGAAGAGGACAAGCTGACCGTGGCCCGCGCGCGCAAGGTGCAGCGCTTCCTCAGCCAGCCCTTCTTTGTCGCCGAGGTCTTCACCGGCAGCCCGGGCAAATACGTCGCGGTCGAGAAGACCATCGAGGGCTTTGAGAAGCTGGTGGCCGGTGAGCTTGATCACCTGCCCGAGGCGGCCTTCTACATGGTCGGCGACATGGACGAAGCCATGGAAAAGGCGCAGAAAATGGCCGCTGAGGCGGCCTGATCGCGGGATCGACGACGCCAAGAACGGGGAGACTGGCCATGGCCGATATGCTGACATTCGAGCTGGTGAGCCCGGAACGCAAGCTGGCGTCTGCCGAGGCGGAGGCTGTGACGGTCCCCGGCCAAGAGGGCGACCTCACGGCCATGGCGAACCACGCGCCGTTCCTGACCACGCTGCGGCCCGGTTTTGTCGCCGTCGATGGCGGCGCGAGCGGGCGCTATTTCGTGCTTGGCGGATTTGCCGAGATCTCGAACAACACCGTCTCGGTGCTGGCTGAAGAAGCGGTCGAGGCCGACAAGCTCGACCGCGCCTGGCTGAACAAAAAGCTCGCCGATGCCGAACGGCTGCTGTCCGAGGCTGGCGAGGAGCGGGCCCAGGGCGCGCTCCAGCGGCTGAATGATCTGCGGGCGGTGGAAAGCCAGCTCTGACCGAGGTTCATGCATGATGCATCGTCTGGGGACAGGTCTGCTGGTGGCAGCGCTCGTCCTTGGCGGCTGCGTGGACAAGAATTTTTATGACGAGCCCGAAGTGGCCGCCGGCAGCGCCGGGGGGGCCAAGGGCGTGCCGACACTCAGCGCGGCCGAGACACGGGCCTTCCTGGGCGGCAGCACGCTGGTGCACGAGGCCGAGAACCGCCGCTGGGTGGTCTATCTGCGCACCGACGGCACTATGGCGGGGGTCGCCCGCCCCATTGGCGCGCGTGACATCCTGCAATCGGCCAATGGCGTTTGGGAGGTCACCGAGGACGGCACCTTCTGCCGTGAATGGACCGGCCCTTGGGTCGAGGGCGACAGCGGTTGCGCCACGGTGCGCCGGGACCGCGACGACTATGTCTTTGACCCCGTGGGCGAACAGGGCGCGACCCTGCGCCGGACCCGGTTGGCGGGCAATCCGCTCAGCCTCTAGGCCGGTCGCTCAGCCCAGCAAATCGCGGAACTCCTCGAACACCGCCGAATAGGTGTCGCGCTTGAAGGGCACGATGCGCTCGATCAGCTGGTCGGGTGGCATCCAGGCCCAGCGGCTGAACTCCGGATCCGGGCCGTCGATCCGGATCAACGTATCGGGGCCGGTGAAGCGCAGGGCGAACCAGCGTTGCTCCTGGCCGCGAAAGCGCCCCTTCCACAACTTCCTGACCAGGGCGGGCGGCAGTTCATAGCGCAGCCACTGGGTGCTCTCGCGCAAGATCTCGACCTGGTCGGCGGGGACGCCGGTCTCCTCGCCAAGCTCGCGCAGGGCGGCCTCGGCCGGCGTTTCGCCCGGGTCGATGCCGCCCTGGGGCATCTGCCAAGCGGGTCCGGGATTGTCGATCCGCTGACCGGCAAAGATGTGGCCGGCCTGGTTCAGCAGCATCAGGCCGACGCAAGGCCGGTAGGGCAGGGCGGAGATGTCGGGGGCGTCGGCCATGGCCATGCGGGGCCCGCCGCAGCGGGCCCGCGGGTCTCAGCGATTGCCGTAGATGGCGAGGCCGTTCAGCAGATCGAGCGCATAGGCCATCTGGAAGTCCTCGGCCCGCAGCGCCGCGGTCGCCTCATGGCGCTCGCGCTCCTCGTCGAGCTGCTCGCGTTCGTCATCCGAGAGCTCCTCGCCCAGGCTGCCACGCAGATCGGCCTCCGAGCGGGTGCGCCGCGCGTTCTCGGCCTCGTCCGCATCGACGACGCGGCGCTCCTCGACGAGGATGTCGGGCTCGATGCCGAGCGCCTGGATCGAGCGGCCCGACGGCGTGTAGTACCGCGCGGTGGTCAGCTTCATCGCGCCCTTATCGCCGAGGCGCATGACCGTCTGCACTGAGCCTTTGCCGAAGCTCTTGGCGCCCACGATGATCGCCCGGCGCTGGTCCTGCAGCGCGCCGGCGACGATCTCGGAGGCCGAGGCCGAGCCCTCGTTGATCAGCACCACCAGCGGCTTGCCATCGGCCAGATCGCCCGAGCGCGCATTGCGCCGCTCCGCTTCCTCCAGATCGCGCCCGCGGGTCGAGACGATCTCGCCCTCTTCGAGGAAGGCGTCCGAGACGGAGATCGCCTGGCTCAGAAGCCCGCCCGGGTTGTTGCGCAGATCGATGACATAGCCCGAGACCTCACGGCCCTCCATCAGCTCGGCGATCTCGTTCATGCCGGCCTCGAGGCTCTCGGTCGTGTTCTCGTTGAACGCCGTGATGCGCAGGATGCCGATATCGCCCTCGACCCGCGCGCGCACGGCCCGGATGGTGATGACATCGCGCACGATGGTGACGTCGAAGGGCTCCTCGGCGCCCTCGCGGCTGATGGTGATCAGGATCTCCGAGCCGACGGGGCCGCGCATGCGGTCGACCGCCTCGGAGAGCGTCAGGCCCAGCACCGACTCGCCGTCGATATGGGTGATGAAGTCGCCCGCCTGCAGGCCAGCCTCGGCCGCCGGCGTGTCGTCGATCGGCGCCACCACCTTGACGAAGCTGTTCTCCATGGTGACCTCGATGCCGAGGCCGCCGAACTCGCCGCGCGTCTGCTCGCGCATGTCCTCGAAGTTCTCGGGCGGCAGATAGGCCGAATGGGGGTCGAGCGAGGCGAGCATGCCGTTGATCGCGGCCTCGATCAGCTCCTGCTCGTTCACCTCCTCCACATAGGATTGGCGGACGCGCTCGAAGATGTTGCCGAACAGGTCGAGATACTCATAGGTCGTGCGCGCCGAGCTCTCTTGGGCGAAGGTCGTCTGCGCCAGATGCGGCAGGCTCACCCCGATCGCGGTTCCAACCAAAAGTGCCATCACAGTCTTGCGCATCTCAGCCTCACTCGGTTTCGATCTTGAACCAGGGGGCCGGGTCGAGCGCCGTGCCGTCCTGTCTGATCTCAAGATATAGGTCGCTTGTTCTGACTTGCGGGACCGCCCCGCTGGCTTCAAGTAAAAATTCTTCGGAACTCGGCAATGGACCGCCCAGATCGCCAAGTGTCTCGCCGGCCAGAACCGTCTCTCCGACGCGGCGATCGGTGCGCCCGACACCGGCGAAAACCACCAGCCAGCCCTCCTGCGGCTCGAGGATCACGACGGTGCCATAGTCGATCAGCGGGCCCGCATAGCGGATCGTGCCGTCCCAGGGGGCGGTGATCTGAGCATAAGCCGGTGCCGAAAACGTGATCCCTTGGCCCGTACGGCCCCAGGGGTCTTGGCCGCCAAATCGCCCGGTGATCCGCCCCGCGACGGGCCAGTCGAGCCGGCCTCGCTGGGCCGCAAAGGGGCCGCGCGCGGTCGCTTGCGGCAAGCTGGCGCGGAGTGTGCGCGAGAGATCTTCGAGATCGCGGGCGCGGGCGGCGGCCTCCTCGGCCTGGCGCGAGAGGGCGCGGCGGGCCGTCGCGCCGATCTGGGTGGATTTCGAGCGGGAGCGTCCCGCCTCGGTGCGCAGCGCCTGGAGGGCGGCGAGTGTGCCGCGGGCCTCGGCGCGAGCGATCTCTTGGCTGAGGCGCACGCCGCGCAGGGCATCGAGCCGGCGCCCGAGCGCCTGGAGTTCGACCCCGAGCCGGGGTGCCAGATCAGCCAGCAAATGCGCCGCCCGGGCCGAGGCGACCACGCCCTTGGGGTGCACGGCCACCGCGGCCTTGGGCGCCATGGCCACCGACTGCAAAGCGCCAATCAGCCGGGCGAGCCGCTGGCGCTCCTCGGCGATGCCATCGGTCAGGCGGCGGTCCTCGGCCGCCAGCGCCCGCAGGCCGCCCCGCAGTGCCGCGAGCGCCGCTTCGTGGGCCCGCACCGCCTCGCCGAGGGCTGCACGCCGCTCGCCGCCGCGCTCGGCCGCCCTCAGCGCCGCCTCGGCCTCGGCCAGCAGCGCCCGGGCTGCCTCGATGGGGGCCAGTATCTCGCGCTCATCCGAAGCCGCGGTCGGAGCCGCCCCGATCAGCCCGAGCACAAGCGCCGCCAAGACGCCCCAGCGCCTCACGGCGCTACGGTCCGGATCAGCGAGCGTCCGGTCATCTCGGGCGGCACCGGCAGACCCATCAGCGCCAGCAAGGTCGGCGCCAGATCCGACAGCCGACCGGGCGCCAGGGTCGTCGAGCCCGGCAGATCCGGCGCGACGAGGCTGACCGGCACCGGGTTCAGCGTGTGGGCGGTATGGGGCCCGCCCCCCTCGGCCACCATGATCTCGCAATTGCCGTGATCGGCCGTCACCAGCATTGCGCCGCCGACCTCGGCCAAAGCCTCGAGCGCCCGGCCGAGGCCACGGTCCACCGCCTCGCAGGCCCGCACCGCCGCCGCCAGATCGCCCGTATGCCCCACCATGTCTGGGTTCGCAAAATTCACAACGACCAGATCGTAGCGCTCACGGATCGCGCGCACCAGATGCTCGGTGACCTCGGCGGCGGCCATTTCGGGCGCCAGATCATAGGTGGTGACCTTGGGGCTGGGCGCCATGTGCCGCACCTCGCCCGCGAAGGGCGTCTCGCGCCCGCCGTTCAAAAAGAAGGTGACGTGCGGATACTTCTCGGTCTCGGCCAGGCGGATCTGGCGGCGGCCCTGGCTCGCCACCCATTCGCCGAGGGTGTTCGGGATGGCCGTGGGCGGGAACAGAGCGGGCATCCGGCGATCAAGGCTCTCGGAATAGCTGACCATGCCGAGCGCGGCGGTGAGCGGGATCAGCGCGTCGCGGCCATGGGGGACCGAGGGGTCGAGCAGCGCATCCAGGATCTCGCGCGCCCGGTCAGCTCGGAAATTGGTGCAGACGAGCCCGTCGCAGCCCGATGGCGCGATGCCGGCATGGCCCTCGATCACGGTGGGGGCGATGAACTCATCGGTCTCGCCGCGGGCATAGGCGGCGTCGATGGCGGCCAGCGGGTCCGGCGCGCGGGCGCCCTCGGCCAGCGCGATGGCCGACCAGGCGCGCTTCACCCGCTCCCATCGGTGGTCGCGGTCCATGGCCCAGAACCGGCCCATGACGGTCGCGATGCGCCGATCCGGCAGCCCCTCCAGGCCTTTGAGCAGGGCAGCGATCTGGTCCCGCGCCGTCTTGGGCCCCACATCGCGGCCATCGGTGATCAGGTGCAGGACGATGGGTATGCCCGCCTCGGCGAGCGCATGGGCGGTGGCTTGCATGTGGCGCTGGTGGCTGTGCACCCCGCCCGGTGAGGCGAGCCCCAGCACATGCGCCGCCCCTCCGCTGGCCGCCAGTTGCGCCGCATAAGTCGCCCATGCTGGGCTGCGAACAAAGCTACCATCGGCGATCGCCTGATCGATGCGGGGCAGATCCATCCAGACCGTCCGCCCGGCCCCAATGGTAAGGTGCCCGACCTCGGAATTGCCCATCTGCCCCTCGGGCAACCCGACGGCCCCGCCGCAGGTGGTGAGCGTCGCCGACGGGGCCGTGGCCAGAAGGCGGTCCATATGGGGCGTGTGGGCCAAGCGCGGGGCATTGCCCTCGGCGCGGTCGGACAGCCCCCACCCGTCCAAAATGGTCAACACCACGGGCGTGTAGGGCATTCGGGCTCCTCTCCGGTCTGGGACGGTTTGCTAGCCAGCGCCGGGACGGCTGGCAAGAGGCCTCAGCCGCGGTGATAGGGGCTGCCGCCCAGGATCGAGACGGCGCGGTAGATCTGCTCGGCCAGCATGGCGCGGACCAGCATGTGGGGCCAAACCATCGGGCCGAGCGCGATCAGCCGGTCGGCGCCGTCCCGCACCGAGGCGTCATGGCCATCGGCCCCACCGATCAGGAAGACGCATTCGGGCCGTCCGCCATCGCGCAGATCGCCGAGCAAGCGCGCAAAGGCTGGGCTCGCGAGCACCGAGCCGCGTTCGTCCAGGGCCAGGCGGGCGGCCCCGGCGGCTCCGATCGCCAGCAGCCGCTCCGCTTGGGCGCGCCCGCCGCGCGCCTTGCGCTCATCGATTTCGCTGATGGTCACGGGCCCGAGGCCCAAGGCCCGCCCAGCGGCATTCGCCCGCGCGACATAGTCGTCGACCAGCGCCGCCTCGGGGCCGCCGCGCAGCCGCCCCACAGCCCCGATCGTCAGGCGCATCTCACGCCGAGCGTGCGCTCCGATCCGAGGGGGTCATCCACATCTTCTCAAGCTGGTAGAAATCCCGGACCTCGGGGCGGAACACGTGCACGATCACATCGCCCGCATCGAGCAGGACCCAGTCGGCGGTCTCGCGCCCTTCGATGCGCGCGATGATGCCGGCCTCCTGCTTCAGCCGCTCGGCCAGCTTGTCCGCGATGGCGGCCACATGGCGCGCCACGCGGCCGGACGCGATCACCATGTGATCGGCCTCCTGGCTTTTGCCGGCAAGCGGGATGTCCACGATGTCCTCGGCACTGTCCTGGTCCAGCGAGGCGAGGATGAGCGGGAGGATGGCATCGCTCCCGTGGCTGTCGGCCGCGCCGGCGATCGTGCCGGGCTGCGGCTGGGCAGCGGCGCTGCCCTGGGGACCATGTCCGGTTAGAATGGTGTCCTCCGTCCGTCCAGACTGCGTCCGCCACCATGGCAGGGCCGCCCGGCACGCTGTCAAACCGTACTGACTATATATTACATGGTGGTGACGCTGGGAAGACCTCGGCGCGAGGCGGCCGTTTCCGCCCCGCGCCGGCTGTCCCTGCAAGGCCGCTTCAGTGGTTGCCGCGCACGATCCGCTCGTAGTCCTCGGCGATCTCGCGGGTGAGCGCGCCGACCTCGAAACCGTAGGGTCCGATCTGGCCGACTGGGGTCACCTCGGCAGCCGTGCCGGTCAGCCAGCACTGCTCAAAGCTCTCGAGCTCATCCGGCATGATGTGGCGCTCGATCACCTCGACGCCCTTGTCCTCCAGCATGCCGATGACCGTCTGGCGGGTGATCCCGTCCAGGAAGCAGTCGGGCTTGGGCGTGTGCACCGCGCCGTCGCGCACAAAGAATACGTTCGCCCCGGTCGCCTCGGCCACATAGCCGCGATAATCCATCATCAGGCTGTCCGAGCAGCCATTGGCCTCGGCCGCATGCTTGGACATGGTGCAGATCATATAGAGCCCCGAGGCCTTGGCGTGGCTGGGGATGGTCTCGGGTGAGGGCCGGCGCCATTTCGAGATGTCGAGCTTGGCGCCCTTGTACTTGGCATCGCCGTAATAGGCGCCCCATTCCCAGGTCGCGACCGCCATGTGGACCGCGTTGCGGGCAGACGCTACCCCCATATCCAGGCCCGAGCCGCGCCAGCACAGCACGCGGACATAGGCATCGCCCAGATTGTTGGCGCGCATGGTGGCGGATTTGGCCGCCTCGATCTCGTCGACCGTATAGGGGATCGGGATGTCGAGCGCCTTGCCGGAGGCGAGCAGCCGGCGGGAGTGCTCCTCGGATTTGAAGATGCGTCCGCCATAGGCCCGCTCACCCTCGAAGACCGAGCTGCCGTAATGCAGCGCGTGGGTGAGTACGTGCACCCTGGCGTTGCGCCACTCCACGAGGTCGCCGTCCATCCAGATGAACCCATCGCGATCGTCATAGGCGTGGCCTGCGGGTGCCATGTCTCGTCTCCTTGGCGTTTCGGGCGCGGCGGTGTGCCTTGCCTCAGATCCTTGCGTTTGCGCCGCCGCCGACGAAAGATCCCGTCGTCGGCGCGGGGCAGGAGCTAACATTCCGGTTGATACCAGTCAATAAGGCTGACATATTTTGTGAGAGCGCGGGATCAGCCCGCCACACGCGAAGGCAGAGACAAGGATAGACCATGCGCGACACGTCAGACCGCTTGGGCCGACGGCGGGGAAGCGGGGCCAACCGCCCGGACCAGCTGCTGTTCCTGACGGATGAGCAGCTTCGGCAGGGCATCGAGCTGCTGTTCTTCGCGTATCGCGATTTCACGGGCGATCCGGACGCGATCCTGGCCGAGCGCGGCTATGGCCGAGCACACCACCGGGCAATCCACTTCATCAAGCGCCGGCCAGGCATCACCGTGGCGGGGCTGCTCGAGATCCTCGGGGTCACCAAGCAGTCGCTGAACCGGGTGCTGCGGCAGCTGATCGAAGATGGGCTGGTGCTGAGCACCGAGGGCGTGACCGACCGGCGCCAGCGCAATCTTTCGCTCTCCGAAGCCGGCATCGCGCTCGAGCGTTTGCTGTCGGAGCCGCAGCGCGAACGTCTGCGCCGTGCCTATGCCGCCGCGGGGCCCGAAGCCGTGGCCGGCTTCCGCGCCGTGCTTGAGCAGATGCTGAACCCCGAGGGGCGCAAAGCGGTGCTCTCGCTGGTCGATGGCGGCACGGGGCAGGCGGGGCAGGCGGGGCAGGCGGGGCAGGCGGGGCAGGGCGGAGGCGGCGATGGCCGCGCCTGAGGAGCCCGCCCATCTGCTGGTGGTCGATGACGACCGTCGGATCCGAGAGCTGCTGGGCCGCTTCCTCCACCGCAACGGCTATCTGGTCACGGGCGCGCGCGATGCGGCCCATGCGGCGCGGCTGCTCGAGAACCTGGCCTTTGATCTTCTGATCGTCGATGTGATGATGCCGGGCGAGAGTGGCATCGATTTCACCCGACGGATGCGCCATGAGCTGGGCGTGCCGGTGCTGATGCTCACCGCGCGGGCCGAGACCGAACACCGCATCACGGGGCTCGAGGCGGGGGCCGATGACTATCTCTCGAAACCCTTCGAGCCGCGCGAGCTGCTGTTGCGGGTGGCCGCCATCCTGCGCCGGGCCGCGCCGGTGGCGATGGTGGCCGAGCCGCGGCTGCTCTCGCTGGGGGCCACGCGCTATGACACGGCGCGGGGCGAGTTGAAGCGCGGCGAGGAGCTGGTGCGACTCACCTCGACCGAACAGGCCTTGATGCGGGTCTTCTCGCGCCAGCCCAACGAGCCGGTGACGCGCGCGCGCCTGGCCGAAGAGCTGGGCGGCACCGACGGCTCGGTCCAGGACCGCGCGGTCGATGTGCAGATCACCCGGTTGCGGCGCAAGATCGAGGCCGACCCCAAGGCGCCGCGCTACATTCAGACCGTGCGCGGGTCGGGCTATATGCTAACCCCGGATTAAGCCGCTCTAGAAATTCTCGTTTTGAAACAGTGTCTGGGCCGTATTTTGCAATCTGCATCAACCTTTGGCCGAGAAGGGTTGCGCAGAAGACACTTAATGCCGCGCTGCGCAAAAATACGCGGATCCCGCCGGGCGCTTTGACCTGAACTTGTTGAAAATTCGCGCCGATCATGTCGTTATATATCTGGAGGGGAGCCGGTTTGCGATTCTGAGCTTGCATGGAACGCGGCCTGTCTCCTGAAAATGTAGTGAGCGCTCTGTGCGGACCGTTGGGGGTAGCAGTATGAACAAAGGTTTGATTTACGCTTTCGCGGGCGCGGCGATGCTGACCGGCACGTCGGCTCATGCTCTTTTTGTTGATTTTACCGGCGACGCTTTCTCGAACATCGCGGCTGGCGACGGCAGCGTGATGGTCACGCAGAACGGCGGGCCCGGCGGTTTGGATTTCACGCTGATGTCGACCGGCGGGTCCATCGACACGACCGAGAGCGTTGCGGACGACCAGGCGAACTTCTGCCTTGGCACGCTGGGCGGTTCACCGGATTTCTCCTGCGCCCATGACGGCATCGGCATCGGCAGCAGCGACGCGGACAACAACCGCGATGAGATCGACAGCGACGAAACGCTGAAAGTGTCGATCTCCGAGACGGTCGAAATCACGGCGATCTATCTGCTCGACTTCTTCTTCACGAACGGTGACAACGAGCTGGCCTTTGCCGATTATAGCGGCAGCTCGCAAACCTTCGAGCCGGTGGAGAATTTCGACACCTCGGGCAACGGGTTCGCGGCCTTCACCGGCCTGTCGGTTACGACCAACATGATCACGTTTTCGGCCGGCGACGGGAACGACAACCAAGGCGTGGGCGACTTCGCGCTGGCGGGCATCGAGTTCAACGTGATCGAGACCGAGGCGATCCCGCTTCCGGGCGCCCTGCCGCTGCTGTTGACCGGCATTGCCGGCCTCGGATTCTTTGGCTGGCGGCGTCGCGCCCAGGCCTGAGCCCGGGCGCTGATCCGGGCGCACAGTGACCTGAAGGGCCTCGCTTCGGCGGGGCCTTCTGCGTTTGGCGATGGGGCCGGACGGCCCGCCTGTCCAACACCCGTTGAAAGACCGTCGCACAGGCCATGCACGGTTTGCCGTGTCTGCGGGTTTGGCATAGGCTCGGCGCATGACCGTCCTGATCGCCCAACACCCGCTCAGCCACCGCCATGTGACGCCCGCAGGGCATCCCGAACGCGTCGCCCGGATCGAGGCGGTGGATGCGCTGCTGGCAAGCGCGCCGTATGACGCGCTGCCCCGCATGCCCGTGTCGCCCGCCAGCGATGACCAACTCGCCCGCGCCCACAGCAAGGCGCATATCGCGGGGATCGTCGCGGCAAGCCCCGCCTCGGGCTGGGTCAGTCTTGATCCGGACACCCATATGAGCCCCGACAGTCTTGCCGCCGCCCGCCACGCCGCAGGCAGCGTGATCGGTGCGGCGACCGAGGTCGTCTCGGGCGCACAGACCGCCGCCTTTTGCGCCGTCCGCCCCTGCGGTCACCATGCCGAGCGCGAGCGGGCCATGGGCTTTTGCCTGTTCAACAACATCGCCGTGGGGGCGCTGCATGCGATCGAGGCGCTGGGCCTCGAGCGCGTGGCGATCGTCGATTTCGATGTGCACCACGGCAACGGCACCCAGGATGTGTTCGAGGCGGACGGCCGGGTTTTCTTTGCCTCGAGCCACCAGTCCCCGCTCTATCCCGGCACGGGCGCTGCCCATGAGACGGGGGTGGGCAACATCGTCAACGCGCCGCTCACGCCAAATTCCGCTGGGGCCGAGATGCGCCAAGCCTATCAGGGCCGCATCCTGCCGGCGCTCCGCGACTTCGCGCCGCAGATTGTGATGATCTCGGCCGGGTTCGATGCCCATATCAACGATCCCCTGGCCAATCTCAACTGGGTGTCGAGCGATTTTGGCTGGGTGACCCAACAGCTTTGCGCCGTGGCGGCCGAGGTCTGCGAGGGCCGGGTGGTCTCGGTGCTCGAGGGCGGCTATGACCTCGACGGGCTGGTCGGCGGCGTGCGCGCCCATGTGGATGCGCTGATCACTCATGTGGAGGGCTTGGCATGAGCGCGACCCCGATCCCCGAGATGCGGTTTGAGGAGGCGCTGTCCGAGCTGGAACGGGTGGTGACGGCGCTCGAGGACGGCAAGGTGCCGCTCGAGGATTCGATCGCGCTCTATGAACGCGGAAACGCCCTGCGCGCCCGGTGCGAGGCCTTGCTCTCGGATGCCGAGATGAAGGTGCAGCGCATTGTCGCTGGTGACGCAGGGGCACCCGCACTGGAGGAGACCGGTCTGACCCACGATCCGGCGCCGGCCGCGCCCGCTGCTCAGGCCCCCGCCGCGCCCGCTGCGCCGACAAAGCCGCGCGGTGCGCCCACGGGCGATGACATCCCGTTCTGAACGCCGCCGCTTTGTGAACTTGCGCGCGTGGCCCTGCGCTTGCCATGTTCCGGCGAAGCTGTCACTGTCAACTTGTCTTGACTCCTAGGAGAGAGCGGTGAGCGATCGACCCGACACCCCACTTCTTGATCGCGTTCAGACCCCCGACGACCTGCGTGGGCTGAGCGATGCGCAACTCGAACGCCTGGCCCATGAACTGCGGGCCGAGACCATCTCGGCGGTCTCGGTAACGGGCGGGCATCTTGGCGCAGGGCTCGGGGTGGTCGAGCTGACGGTCGCCATCCACGCGGTCTTCGACACGCCGCGCGACAAGTTGATCTGGGATGTCGGGCACCAGTGCTATCCGCACAAGATCCTGACCGGCCGGCGCAACCGCATCCGCACTCTGCGCATGGGCGGCGGCCTCTCGGGCTTCACCAAGCGGGCCGAGAGCGTCTATGACCCCTTTGGCGCCGCGCATTCCTCGACCTCGATCTCGGCGGCGCTCGGCTTTGCCGAAGGACGCCACCATGGCTGCGACACCGGCGATGCCATCGCGGTGATCGGCGACGGCGCGCTCTCGGCCGGCATGGCCTATGAGGCGCTGAACAATGCCGGCCATCTGAAACGCCGCCTGATCGTGGTGCTGAACGACAACGAGATGTCGATCGCGCCTCCGGTGGGCGCCATGTCGTCCTATCTCTCGCGCCTCTATGCGCAAAAGCCGTTCCAGGATTTCAAGGCGGCGGCCAAGGAGATGCTGTCCTTTATGCCCGCCGCGGTGCGTGAGGGCGCGCACCGGGCCGAGGCGCTGTTCAAAGGCGTGACCGTCGGCGGCACGCTGTTCGAGGAGCTGGGCTTTGACTATGTGGGCCCCATCGACGGGCACGATATGCACCAGCTCTTGCCGGTGCTGCGCACGATCCGCGAGCGCTCTGACGGGCCTGTGCTGCTGCATGTGCTGACCAAGAAGGGCAAGGGCTATGGCCCCGCCGAGGAGGCCGCGGACAAGGGCCACGCCACCGCCAAGTTCGACGTGGTCACGGGCAAGCAGTCGAAGCCGCCGGCAAACGCGCCCTCCTACACCAAGGTCTTTGCCCAGTCGCTGGTGCAGGAGGCTGATGAGGATCCGCGCATCTGCGCCATCACGGCCGCCATGCCCTCGGGCACCGGCCTGGACGTCTTTGCCAAGGCCCATCCCGACCGCACCTATGATGTGGGCATTGCCGAGCAGCACGGCGTCACCTTTGGCGCAGGCCTGGCTGCGGCGGGGATGCGGCCTTTCGTGGCGATCTATTCGACCTTCCTGCAGCGCGGCTATGACCAGGTCGTCCACGATGTCGCGATCCAAAAGCTGCCAGTGCGCTTTGCGCTCGACCGGGCCGGGCTGGTCGGCGCCGATGGGGCGACCCATGCGGGCAGCTTCGATCTCGCCTATCTCGGCTGTCTGCCGGGGATGGTCGTGATGGCGGCCGCGGATGAGGCGGATCTCTGCCATATGGTGCGCACCGCCGCGGCCTATGACGACGGGCCGATTGCCTTCCGTTTCGCCCGCGGCGAGGGGGTGGGCTGCGAGATGCCCGAACGGGGCCAGACGCTCGAGATCGGGCGCGGGCGCATCCTGCGCGAAGGCACCAAGATCGCGTTGCTGTCGCTCGGGACCCGGCTGGCCGAGGCGCTGAAGGCGGCCGAGGAGCTCGAGGCCATGGGCCTTTCGACCACCGTCGCCGATGCGCGCTTTGCCAAACCGCTGGACGAGGCGCTGATCCTGCGGCTCGCGCGCGAGCACGAGGCGCTGATCACCATCGAAGAAGGCTCGGTCGGCGGTTTCGGCTCGCATGTGCTGGAAACGCTGGCGCGCGAGGGGGCGCTCGACCGCGGGCTGCGCATCCGCCCGATGGTCCTGCCCGATCGCTTCCTCGACCAGGACAAGCCGGCAGCGATGTACGAGACCGCTGGCCTCAACGCCCCGCACATCGTGGCGCAGGCGCTGGCTGCGCTCGGCAAAGAGGTGCCCGAGACCGCCGCCACCGCCTGAGCGCCGCGCGTTGCCGTGCCCTGGCGCGCCCTTCCGCACGATGTCTGGCGCGTTCATCCGCTGAACCGCATCGGCGGAGGGATGGCCGCGGTCGTGGCGGGCGTCCTCGGCGCGCTGGTGCTTCCTCGGATGACAGGGCGGGTCGATCTGCACCTGGCGGCCATGGGCGATCCGGAGACCCGGTTCGAGGTCCGAGCCCGCGACCTTCGCGTCGATCTGGCGGACTTGATGGCAAAGACCGGGGCGCCCTTGGCGGCGCATTGGGCGATCTGGACCCGGTGGCGCTGGACGCCAGAGCTCGTGCTGGTCTTGTCCGCCGCCTTGGTCCTCGTCGACGCGCTGGTCTGGCGCCCGCTCCCCGGTGCGAAGCCGGCGGTCCTCCAAGTGCTCGCGGGCATGACTGTCATCGCCGGCATGGTGGGTCTGTATTTCTTTCGCGGTGCAACGCCGGACGTCCTGTCTCGCCGGCGGGAGCGGGGTGGCCCGTGACCCGGCTCGACCGCGCTTTGGTGGAGCGGGGGCTGGCGCCGAGCCGGGCGCGGGCGCAGGCGTTGATCGCCGCTGGAGCGGTGACGCTCGATGGCCAGCCGGTCTCGAAAGCCTCGCAGACGGTGCCCGAGGAGGCAGCCCTCGCGGTCACCGAGGATCCGTGCCCTTGGGTGTCGCGGGCGGGGCTCAAGCTCGATCACGCGCTCACGGTCTTTGGTCTGAGGCCCCAGGGGCTCGCCCTCGATCTCGGCGCCTCGACTGGCGGGTTCACCGAGGTGCTGCTGGCGCGCGGAGCCGAGCGCGTGCATGCGGTCGATGTGGGGCACGGCCAGATGCGCGCCGCGCTTGCGGCCGACCCGCGCGTCACGCTGCACGAAGGGGTGAACGCGCGCCATCTGCCCGTCGACCTCTGCCCCGCGCCTGATTGGGTGACGGCAGATCTGTCCTTCATCTCGCTCAAGCTCGGGCTGCCACCGGCTTTGGCCATGGCAAGAGCCGGCGCCACCCTGGTCGCTCTGATCAAGCCGCAATTCGAGGCGGGGCCGCGCGAGGTTTCGCGTGGCGGCATCGTCCGCGACCAGGCGACGCACCGGGCGGTATGCGAGGGCATTCGTGACTACATTAGCGAGGCAGGCTGGAGCCCCGTCGGGCTGACCGAAAGCCCGGTCTTGGGCGGCTCTGGCAATGCGGAGTTCCTGATCGCGGCCCGCAAGGGCTGAGCCGGCCTCGGTCGCGATCTGCAACGGACCCGCCTGCGTGCACGGCTGCGCGCGGGCCCGAGGTCGATTGCCGCAGGCAGCCGCCCTCGACAGGCTTCGCTCCCCTTCTACCTTCCATGCGGCGGTCTGTCCGGTCGACCCCGGCGAAGACACGCTATTATTGGCGGCAGGGATGGGCGTTTGGCCGAGTGTCAGCGCCCTAGTACCAGGAGCAAGAGAGGCTGCGATGTCTCACGATGACGATCCGAACCGGAGAGATTTTCTTTTTGTTGCCACGGCTGCCGCTGGTGTCGTGACCGCAGGCGCCATTGTCTGGCCCCTGGTTGATCAGATGAACCCGGCCGCGAACGTGCTGGCGTTGGCCTCGATCGAGGTCGATATCTCGGCGGTTGAGCCGGGCTCTGAGATCAAGGTGATGTGGCGCGGCAAGCCCGTTTTCATACGCCACCGCACCGATGAGGAGATCGAGGCGGCACGCGCTGTGGCGCTTGACGATCTGCCCGACCAGGGCGCCGAGAACAAGAACAAGCCTGGCGCCGATGCGCTGGATGAGAACCGCACGCTGGATCCGGATGGTCGCTGGCTGGTGCAACTCGGCGTGTGCACCCATCTCGGCTGTGTGCCGCTTGGCGACGGCGCCGGCGATTTCGGCGGCTGGTTCTGTCCCTGCCACGGCTCACATTACGACATCGCCGGGCGCATCCGCAAAGGACCTGCGCCCAAAAACCTCGAGGTGCCCCAGGCGGCCTTCCTCGACGACACCACCATCAAGCTCGGCTGAAGGAGATCGTCATGGGTGGCATTCCCCAGGAGCATTACGAGCCGAACACCGGCATCGAGAAATGGGTCCACAGGCGCCTGCCGATCATCGGCCTGGCTGTGGACTTCCTGAAATTCCCGACGCCGAAGAACCTGAACTGGATGTGGATCTGGGGCGTCATGCTGACGGTCTTCCTGGTCATCCAGATCGTCACCGGCATCACGCTGGTCATGCACTACATCCCGTCGGCCGATAAGGCCTTTGCCTCGGTCGAGCACATCATGCGCGATGTGAACGGCGGCTGGCTGCTGCGCTATATCCACGCCAACGGGGCGAGCTTCTTCTTCATTGCAGTCTATGCGCACATCTTCCGTGGGCTCTATTATGGCTCGTACAAGGAGCCGCGCGAAATCACCTGGATCATCGGCATCCTGATCTATCTGGCGATGATGGCGACGGCGTTCATGGGCTATGTGCTGCCATGGGGCCAGATGTCCTTCTGGGGCGCCACTGTGATCACCAACCTGTTCTCGGCGCTGCCGCTGGTGGGTGATCCAATCGTTGTGTGGCTCTGGGGCGGCTTCTCGGTCGACGAGCCGACGCTGACCCGCTTCTTCTCGCTGCACTATCTGCTGCCCTTCGTGATCCTCGGGCTGACGGTGGTGCACATCTGGGCCTTCCACACCACGGGCAACAACAACCCGACGGGGGTCGAAGTGCGGCGCGACGATGTGGAGACGACCAAGAAGGACACGGTGCCCTTCCACCCCTTCTACACGATCAAGGACCTCTATGCGCTCGCGCTGTTCCTGATCCTGTTCGTGATCTTCGTCTTCTTCATGCCGAACTATCTCGGCCACCCGGACAACTATATCGAGGCGAACCCGCTAGCGACGCCGGCGCATATCGTGCCCGAGTGGTACTTCCTGCCATTCTACGCGATCCTGCGGGCGATCACCTTCGACGTGCTGTTCATCGATGCCAAGCTTGGCGGTGTGATCGCCATGTTCGGCTCGATCGTGGTGATGGCGCTGGCGCCCTGGCTCGACACGAGCCGGGTCCGCTCGGGCCGCTACCGGCCCCAGTTCAAATGGTGGTTCGCGCTGTTCGTGGTGAACTTCTTTGTGCTGATGTGGGCGGGTGGCATGCCGGCCGAGGGCCTGATCCCGACGATCTCGCTGATCGGCACGATCTACTGGTTTGGCTACTTCCTGGTGATCCTGCCGCTGCTCGGCATCACCGAGAAGCCGGCGTCCCAGCCCCCGACGATCGAAGCGGCCTTCGATGCGGAGCATCCGGCAAAGCCAGCGGAAGATCGCGGTCCTTCGGGCTCGGCCGTCCCGGCGGAATGAGCGCGGCACAGGAGTGTATGAGATGATGAGCAACACCCTTCGCGTGCTGTCCGTCGTGGCCTTGCTGGTGCCGGGTTCGGCGCTGGCGGCCGGCGGCGCGGGCTATGTCGAGGATGTCGACTTCAGCTTCGAGGGCCCGTTTGGCACCTATGATCAGTACCAGCTGCAGCGCGGCTTCCAGGTCTATCACGAGATCTGCGCCGGCTGCCACGGGATGAAGTTCGTCTCGTTCCGCGAGCTTGGACGTGCCGATGGCCCGAACCTGCCGGACGAGCAGGTCAAGGCCATCGCCGAGCTCTACGAAGTGGCGGACACCGGGCCGGACGCGTTTCCGGGCGACACCCGCCCGGCGGTGCCCTCGGACCGCTTTCCCGCCAACGAGAGTGTGGGCGCCCCGGATCTCAGCCTGATCGCCAAATCGCGGGCGGGCTTTCACGGCCCCTCGGGCACCGGCATCAACCAGCTGATGAAGGGGATCGGCGGGCCCGAATACATCTACTCGCTGCTGACCAGCTACACCGGTGAGGAGCAGGAGCAGGCGGGCGCCCTGCTCTATGAGAACAAGACCATGGCTGGCGGCTGGATCTCGATGGCGCCGCCGCTCTATGGCGATGATGTGGAGTATGCGGTCTATGGCGAGGGCAACGGCTATACCCCGCCCGAGGCGACGCTCGAGCAGCAAGCCAAGGACGTGGCGGCTTTCCTGATGTGGGCGGCCGAGCCGAAAATGGTCGAGCGCAAGGAAGCCGGCCTGCGCAACCTGATCTGGCTGGTCGTGCTTGCGGCGCTGCTCTACTTCACCAACAAGAAGATCTGGGCGCCGATCAAAGGCGATCACTGAGCCCACACGCCATCCGAGGCCGATCCCACCCCGCCCCTCACCGGGCGGGGTTTTTCGTCACAGGCGCCCATGTCCCCTGGTGCACGGTTCCCTGCCATGAAAGCACGGGGTATGGCGTGGCTGGTCTCGATTGCGGCGAACCCCCTGATGCTGTGGCTGGCTCTTGCCGGCGCGCTGGTCTTTGGCCTCTCCCGCCAGCGGGGAGGCGCCGCGGCTGCACGTTGGTGGGGCATCGGCCTGCTGGGCGGCCTTGTCGGCCTGATCCTCGCCGCGTCGACGGGGCTGAGCGGCTATGCGGTCGTTGCCATGGCCGGGCTGCTGAGCGTGCTGCTCCCGCTCGTCCTCGGCGCCTTGGGGCTGCTCCTCGGTGGCGCGCTTGCCGCCCTGCGCCATCGCGGGCACGGCCGGCGCGCCGCCGGTCTTGCGGTGTTGATCCTCGCGCGGCCGATGGCCGGCATGCATCTTGTGCGCGAGCGGGCGATCGAAGACCGGGCCCACCGTGCGGCCTGCTATGCGGCCTTCCAACAGCAGACCATCGAGGGGACCATGGCGGGCCATGCGATCCGCGTGCCGGCCAGCCCCGATCTCGAGACGGTTCACCGAACGCCGAGCCGAGACCGTGCCACGGCCCGCACCCGGTTCTGGCAAGCCGGCGGGCGGTTGCAAACGGGGCGCGATACGCTCGAAGGCGCGCCCGATGTCACCGAGATTGTGCGTCTCAGCAGCGCGCCCGACTGCGACGGTCCCGAGCGGGCGCATCACTGCCGCACATCCCCGAAAAAGCTGGCCGTGTGGTGCGCGACCCGGCCCGAGCTTGGCGGCACCCCGTGGTGCGATCGGCCGCGCCACCGGCTCGAGCTTGGCCTTCGGCGCACCGGGTCTGCCCCGCCGTGGTCCGGCTGGTCGCTGGCCCCGCTCCCGCCCATCGCGGTCGATGCCCTCGGCGCCGATGTGATGCTCCGCTGCTCGGACCGCCCTCGGGCGCCGCAAGACGGCTCGCCCCCGCTCACGGCCTGCGGGTTCAGCTTTGCCCTCACGAACGGCATCGAGGCTGAGGCGCACCTCTATGATGTCCCGATGGATGCGAGGCTTGACGAAGCGCGCGCGATGCATGCCTATGCGCTCGCGCTGTGGGCGTCGCTGACCGGCGCCGGCTGAGGGCGCGAGATCCACGGGCGGCGCGCCTGGGAGAGTGGGAGCGGGCATGTCCTTCAACACCTATGGCCATATCTTTCGGGTGACGACCTGGGGCGAGAGCCACGGGCCGGCGCTCGGCTGCACGGTCGATGGCTGTCCGCCGGGGCTGGCGCTCGACACGGCGGCGGTGCAGCACTTTCTCGACCGCCGCAAGCCCGGGCAAAGCCGCTATACCACCCAGCGGCGCGAGCCCGATGCGGTCGAGATCCTCTCGGGTGTCTTCGAGGGCCAGACCACCGGCACGCCGATCCAGCTGATGATCCGCAACCAGGACCAGCGGTCCAAGGACTATTCCGAGATCGCGGCCAAGTTCCGCCCCGGCCATGCCGATTTCACCTATTGGGCCAAATACGGCATCCGGGATTACCGGGGTGGCGGGCGCTCCTCGGCGCGCGAGACGGCGGCGCGGGTGGCGGCCGGGGCCGTGGCTCGGGCCGTGCTGGCCGATCTGGCGCCTGGGCTCCGCGTGCGCGGCGCGCTGGTGCAGATGGGCCCGCACGCCATCGACCGGACGCGCTGGGACTGGGACGAGGTCGAGCGCAATCCCTTCTGGACCCCTGACCCCAAGGCGGCCGAGGACTGGGCCGCCTATCTCGACGGCCTGCGCAAATCCGGCAACTCGGTGGGGGCGGTGATCGAGGTGGTGGCCTCGGGCGTGCCCGCGGGCCTCGGCGCGCCGATCTATGGCAAGCTCGACACCGATCTGGCCGCCGCTGCCATGTCGATCAACGCGGTCAAAGGGGTCGAGATCGGTGAGGGCTTCGCCGCCGCGGCGCTGACCGGCGAGGAGAACGCCGACGAGATCGCCATGGGCCCCGACGGCCCGGTCTTTGGCTCGAACCATGCGGGCGGCATCCTGGGCGGCATCTCGACGGGCCAGGACGTGGTGCTGCGCTTTGCGGTCAAGCCGACCTCGTCGATCCTGAAGCCGCGTCAGACCATCGACACCGCCGGCGAGACCCAGGAGATCGTGACCAAGGGCCGCCATGACCCCTGTGTCGGCATCCGCGCCGTGCCGGTGGGCGAGGCGATGATGGCCTGCGTGCTGGCCGACCATATGCTGCTCCACCGGGGCCATGTCGGGCAGAACCGCGGCACGATCGGCGCGCCGTGACGCTGGCGCTGACCCTGGCGGTCCCTGAGGATCTGGACACGCTGGTGGCGCTGGCCGAGCGGGCCTATGCGCCTTATGTCGCGCGCCTCGGCGGGATCGAGCCCTATGCCATGCGCCCCGATTTCGCCGGGCACATCGGCGCAGGCCGGGTCCAGGTGCTGGCCGAGGACGGGGCGATCCTGGCCTATCTGATCGCCTATCGCGAGGAGGCGGCCTGGCTGATCGAGAACCTCGCGGTCGATCCCGCGCGCCAGGGGCAGGGGCTTGGCCGCGGGCTCCTGGCGGCGGCCGAGGAGGCCGCGCGGCGGGCGGGCTGCGCCGAGATCCGCCTCTACACCAATGCGGTGATGACCGAGAACCAGGCGCTCTATCGCCGGCTCGGCTATCGCGAGACCGGGCGCACCCAAGTCGGGCCGATGCACCGGGTGCATTTCGAGAGGCCGCTGCCCTGACCGCCCCGACAACCGGTCGCATGGCATCGCGCGGCGCATCGCCCATCTCTGAGGCATGCTTGAGCGCTGCGCCTATTCCTATCGCGACGACCCGGCCGTGCCGGCCTTTCCCGATACCGGCCCGGTGTTCTTTGTCGATGGGGCGTGCGGGCTCTGCTCGCGCTGGGCGCGGCTGATCGCGCGGCTCGACCGGGCGGGCGAGGCGCGCATCTGCCCGGTCCAGAGCCCCACGGGCCAAGCGGTCCTGCGGCATTACGGGCTCGACCCCGACGACCCCGAGAGCTGGCTCTATCTTGAGGCGGGCCGCGCCTTCACCTCGATGGAGGGCATTGCCGCGGCCGGACGGCGCCTCGGCGGCTGGCTCGCCTGGGTCGCGCCGTTTTTGGTGCTCCCGCCCAAGCCGGTGCAGGACTGGCTCTATGCCCGCATCGCGCGCAATCGCTACCGCCTGTTGGGGCGCACCGAGCTTTGCGCGTTGCCCGATCCGGTTTTGCGCGCCCGGCTGATCCAATGACCCTGCCGGTCCAAGCGGCGCTGGGCACCGATTGGGACCGTCTTGCCCCGGCCCTGCGCCAGTTCCACAGCGGCGGCACCCATCATGGCCGCGCCGAGGTCACGCGCGGAGCCGGCCGCCTCGCCGCCCTCACCGCTTGGGCCTTTCGCTTTCCGCCTGCGGGGCGCGATGTGCCCGTCGCGGTCGCTGTGCGGCCCACGCCCAGGGGCGAGACGTGGGAGCGCGATTTTGGCGGCCACCGCCTCGTCTCCGAGATCACGCTGGCGGGCCCGGGCCGTCTGCGCGAACGTTTTGGCCCTGCGCGGTTTCTGCTGGCCTTGGTGCGCGAGGGGGCAGGGCTGCGGCTCGAGATCCTCTCGGGCACGCTGTTCGGGCTGCCGATCCCGCGGGCCCTCCTGCCGGTCACCGAGGCGCGGGAGCATGCCGAGGCCGGTCGCTTCGCCTTTGACATCGCCATCGCAGCGCCGCTGGTCGGGCGCATCGTCCACTACCGCGGATGGCTCGAGCCGGTGGACGCGGGCCCGCCCGCCATGGCAGAGCAAGGGGACCAACCAGGAGGCCCCCATGGCGATCAAAGCAGCGATCTTTGATGTCTTTGGCACCGTCGTCGATTGGCGGCGCGGGGTGGCCGAAGCGGTCGCGCCGGTGTTGGCGGCCAAGGGGCTCGCGCTCGATCCCCTGGCGCTCGCCGATGCCTGGCGCGCCGAGTACCAGCCGGCCATGGAGCGTGTGCGTTCGGGCGAGCGTGGCTATGTGCCGCTCGACGATCTGCATCTCGAGAACCTCGCGCGGGTGCTCGGCGCCTTTGGGGTGGTCGAGGCCTTCACCGCGGCCGAGCAAGCCGCGCTCAACCAGGCATGGGAGCGGTTGCCGCCCTGGCCCGATGCGGTCGCCGGCATCGCCGCGATCCAGGCCGAGCGCATCGTCGCCCCCTGCTCGAACGGTTCGATCGCGTTGATGACCCGCCTCGCGCGCTTTGGCGGGCTGCCCTGGGACTGCATCCTGGGCGCCGATGTGGCCCGGGCCTACAAGCCGGACCCGCAGGCCTATCTCGGCTCGGCTGCGGCGCTGCGCCTCGCCCCGGCCGAGGTGCTGATGGTCGCCGCCCATAACGGCGATCTGCACGCCGCCCGGGCCGCCGGGCTCGCCACGGCCTTTGTCCCGCGCCCGACCGAGGCGGGGCCAGGCCAGACGACCGATCTGGCGCCCGAGGCCGACTGGGACGTCATCGCGCCCGATCTGCCGGGTGTTGCAGCGCGCCTCGCCTAAGCGGCTATTCGTCCGGCGCCTTGGGGACGATGCGCCCCAGCACCCGCCCGCCCAGCACATGCACGTGGTAATGCGGCACCTCCTGAACCCCGCTCTCGCCGGCATTGGAGACCAGGCGATAGCCCGCACCGCCTGCCTCCTCGGCCACCCCCGTCTCGATGGTCACCCGGGACACTGCCCGGGCGAAATCGGCGATCTCCGTCTCGGAGGCCGCCAGGCCGAAGTGATCGGCGTTCACATAAGGGCCCTTGGGGATCACCAGCACATGCACCGGCGCCTTCGGATTGATGTCCTCGAAGGCCAGGCAATGCTCGGTCTCGAGCACGGTGCGGTTTGGGATCTCGCCGCGCAGGATCTTGGCGAACACGTTTTCCGGGTCATAGGCATAGGGCATCAGAGGTCTCCGGCTCTGCGATGGGGCGCGCGCGACCATGGGGCGCCGGCGCGCTGCTGGCAAGCCCGCACGCAGGTCCGGGCACCCGTCGGGCCGTGGCCCGACGCGGGCGAGGGGGGCTCGATGTCCCCCGAGACCGCCCTCTCCCCAAACCCCGTCAGCTCCGGTCGCGCCGGGTCAGCTCCAGGAACACCTGTTCGAGATCCGGCTCTTCGGTCGAGATATCCGCGATGGCGAGCCCCGCCGCCTGCACCCGCGCGATCAAATCTGGCGCGGTCACCCGGCTCTGGGAATAGCTGAGGCAGAGCCCATCTGCTCCCCGCCGGCTCACCTGCACATCCGAGCCGAGCTCCGGCAGCGTCTCCGGCAGCCGCTCGACCCGCAGCACCAGCGCCTTGGTGTCGAGCCGCCCGATCAGACTCGCGGTCTCCTCGCAGGCCACCACCGAGCCCTGGTTTATGATGGCGATCCGGTCGCACATCTCTTCGGCCTCTTCGAGGTAGTGCGTCGTCAGGATCACCGTCATGCCGTTCGCGTTCAGATCGCGCACATAGGCCCACAGCATCTGGCGGAGCTCGATATCCACCCCCGCCGTCGGCTCGTCCAGCACCAGGACCGCCGGGCGGTGCACCAGCGCCTTGGCCACCAAGAGCCGCCGCCGCATGCCCCCCGACAGCGCCCGCGGATAGGCCCGCGCCTTGTCCTCGAGCCCGACCCGGCGCAGGATCTCGGCCGTCTGACGCTCGCGCGGCGGCACGCCGTATAGCCCTGCCTGCACTTCCAGTGCATCCTCGGGGCAGAAGAACGGGTCGAGGTTCAGCTCCTGGGGCACGATCCCGATCGCCGCGCGCGACTGGCGCGGGTTCACGTCCTGATCGAACCCCCAGATCCGCACGCTCCCCGAGGTCTTGACCACCAGCCCCGCCAGAATGTTGATGAAGGTCGATTTGCCCGCCCCGTTCGGCCCGAGCAGGCCAAAGATCGAGCCTGCCGGGATGTCGAGATCGATCGATTTCAGCGCCTCTTTGGCGCCGTTGCCGGGCTCGGCCGTGCGCAGAGGCCCCGCAGCACGGGACGAGGCGGGGCCATAGATTTTGCGCAGGGCTTTGACCGAGACGGCGTGGTCAGGCATGGCGGCTCCGATGCGCGCAGGCGGGATGGGCCGACAGCCTTGCCGAGCCTTCGGCCAGGATGCAAGAGGCGCGCGCCTTGGGGTGCGACGCTGCGGACGGGGCCGCCATGGCTTGCAGGGACGGGCTGTGCGGCTATCATCTGCCCCTCAGCAATTCGGAGCGTGCCGATGGCCAACACCGCCCCTGAAATGACGTTCGTCACCACCTTGCGTGTCTGCTGTGATGGCGGGGAGGGCGCCTTGGGGCATCCCCGGGTCTGGTACACGATCCCGCCCCAGGGCTGGGTCGATTGCGGCTATTGCGACCGGCGCTTCATCTTGAAGGGCGGTCCGGCGGACACCGGAGCGTGATCCGACCCGCCATGTGCGCCTGGGGGCGCCCCAGGAGACCACAATGAGCGGCATCGGCAAAGGCGACCATCTCTATCTGGTCGACGGCTCGGGGTTTATCTTCCGCGCCTATTTCCAGGCTGCCAACCGGGACGCCAAGTACAATTACCGCTCGGATGGCACGCCGACCGGGGCGGTCAACATGTTCTGCGCCATGCTGCATGCGGAGATGGGGCTGGCCAGCGCCAAGGGCCCGACCCATTTTGCGGTGATCTTCGATCACTCCTCGCAGAGCTTTCGCAACGAGATCTATCCCGAGTACAAGGCCAACCGCTCCGAGCCGCCCGAGGATCTGGTGCCGCAGTTCCAGCTGATCCGGCAGGCGACGCGGGCCTTCGGCCTGCCTTGCATCGAGATGGCGGGCTTTGAGGCGGATGATCTGATCGCGACCTATGCCGAGCAGGCGCGGGAGGCTGGCGCGCATGTCACGATCATCAGCTCTGACAAGGATCTGATGCAGCTCGTCGGGGGCGGGGTCGCGATGCGCGATCCGATGAAGAAGGCGGATATCGGGCCCGAGGAGGTCGAGGCCAAGTTTGGCGTCGGCCCGGAGCGGGTGGTGGATGTGCAGGCGCTGGCCGGCGACTCGGTCGACAATGTGCCGGGCGCGCCGGGGATCGGCATCAAGACGGCGGCGCAGCTGATCACGGAGTACGGCGATCTCGAGACGTTGCTGGCGCGGGCGGGGGAGATCAAGCAGCCCAAGCGGCGCGAGACGCTGACCTCGAAGGCCGAGCAGATCCGGTTGAGCCGGGAGCTGGTGCTGCTGAAGCGCGATGTGCCGGTGGAGGTGGGGCTCGAGCGCTTTGGGCTGGGCGCGCCCGATCCGGCGGTGCTGCTGGGGTTCCTGGCGGAGATGGAGTTCCGCTCGCTGACCGCGCGTATCGCCGAGGCGCTGGGGGCGGAGGCGCCGCCGGTCGCAGCCCGGGACGCTGGGGGGGGCGGCCCGGACGGGGCATCGAGCCCCGCCCAGGCCGGTCGCACCGGCGGGGCCGGCGCTCCGGGCGCCCGGAGCGAGATGCCGCCGCTCGAGCGGGCAGGCTATGAGGTTCTGCGCAGCCGTGAAGCGTTGGAGGCCTGGGCGGCGGAGGCGGCGGCCTCGGGTCGGCTGGCGGTCGATCTGGAGACCACCAGCCTCGATGAGATGGTGGCCGAGATTGTCGGCATCGCCCTGGCCCTGGCGCCGGGGCGGGCGGCCTATGTGCCCGTGGCCCATGTGGCGGGGGACGGTGATCTGCTGGGCCGGGCTGAGCGGGTGGCGGGGCAGATGACGCTCGCCGCCGCTTTGGAGGTGCTGGGCCCCGTGCTGGAGGATGCGGCCTGTCTGAAGATCGGGCAGAACCTGAAATACGACATCAAGGTCTTGGTGCGGCATGGCGTGCGGGTGGCGCCGATCGACGACACCATGCTGATCTCCTATGCGCTCGACAGCGGGATCGGCGGGCACGGGATGGACGAGCTCTCGGAGCGCCATCTCGGGCACAAGCCCGTGCCGATCAAAGAGCTGATCGGGTCGGGCAAATCGGCGATCACTTTCGACCGGGTGCCGCTGGAGAAGGCCGCCGAATACGCTGCCGAGGATGCGGATGTGACGCTGCGGCTCTGGCACCATCTGCGTCCGCGGCTGGCGGCGGAGCGGGTCTCGACGGTCTATCACACGCTTGAGCGGCCGCTGGTGCCGGTGCTGGCCGAGATGGAGCGCACCGGCATCCGGGTCGACCGGGACGAGCTGGCGCGCCAATCCTCGCGCTTTGCCCAGAAGATGGCCGAGCTCGAGGAGGAGATCCACGGCCTCGCCGGGCGTCCCTTCAACATCGCGAGCCCCAAGCAGCTGGGCGAGATCCTGTTCGACGAGATGAGCCTCGAGGGCGGCAAGAAGGGCAAGACCGGCGCCTGGGGGACCGGGGCGGATGTGCTCGAGACCCTGGCCGCCCAGGGGCATGATCTGCCGGCGCGCGTGCTGGATTGGCGCCAGGTCTCGAAGCTGCGCTCGACCTATACGGATGCGCTGCCGGGGCACATCAATGCCGAGACCGGGCGGGTGCACACCTCGTTCAGCCTGGCGGCGACCTCGACGGGGCGGCTCGCCTCGACCGATCCGAACCTGCAGAACATCCCCGTGCGCACCGAGGAGGGCCGCGGGATCCGCCGCGCCTTCGTGCCCGAGCCGGGCCATGTGATCCTCAGCCTCGACTACAGCCAGATCGAACTGCGGATCCTGGCCCATATCGCCGATATCGACGCGCTGAAGGCGGCGTTTCGCGAGGGGCTGGACATCCACGCCATGACCGCCTCACAGGTCTTTGGCGTGCCGATCGAGGGCATGGATCCGATGGTGCGCCGCCAGGCCAAGGCGATCAATTTCGGCGTGATCTATGGGATCTCGGCCTTTGGGCTGGCGAACAATCTGCGGATCCCGCGCGATGAGGCGCAGCGCTTCATCACCGCCTATTTCGAGCGCTTCCCCGGCATCCGCGCCTATATGGACGCCACCAAGACGGCGGCGCGCGCGGATGGCTATGTGAGCACGCTGTTCGGCCGGCGCATCCACACGCCGGGGATCGCGCAAAAGGGGCCGGGGCGCGGCTTTGCCGAGCGGGCGGCGATCAACGCGCCGATCCAGGGCACCGCGGCGGATGTGATCCGGCGGGCGATGATCCGCATCCCCGGGGCGCTGGCGGTGGCGGGACTGTCGGCGCGGATGCTGCTGCAGGTGCATGACGAGCTGCTGTTCGAGGTGGCCGAGGCTGAGGCCGATGCCACCGTCGATGTGGTGCGCCGGGTGATGGAGACGGCGGCCGCGCCGGCGGTCAAACTGGACGTGCCGTTGATCGTCGATGCCGGACGCGGCCAGAGCTGGGCCGAGGCGCACTGACCGAGCGCTGATCTGAGTGTAACGCTTGGTGCGACCCCCGTTTCCCCGCGGCTCCCGTGCGCCCGCGGCTCCCGTCCCCGCTGAGGTGCTATGGCGCCCGTTGCGATCGGATGGCCAGGCCTTGGGCTGTCCGGACAGCGCCGCGACGCCAGAGGCTGTGCCCGCTTGGGCTCTAGCATCGGCGGCTTCTGGCGCAGCAGAGCAGGCCCGCGTCAGCCCGGACGCCGGAGGCGCTGATGGCGGCCCTCGACTCTGGCGGTCAGGCCCGCCGCGCCAGGGCGGTCAGCACCCCGGCCCCGATCAGGAACCCGGCCCCTGTGCGGGCCATGGCGCGCAGGACCGAGGGGCGGCCGATCCGGCTGCGGAGCGCGCCGGCGGCCACTGCCCACAGCGCTGTGTTGAGCCCTGCGAGCGCCAGGAACGTCGCCTCGAGCACCACGAACTGCACCAGCAGCGGTGCCGTCGGGTCCAGGAATTGCGGAACGAAGGCCACGAAGAACACGATGCTCTTGGGGTTGAGGGCGGTGACCACATAGCTCTGCCAGAACAGCCGGCGGTTGGTTTGGCGCCCGGTCTCCGTGTCGAGCGCCGAGGGTTCAAGCGCCTGGGGCGGGTTGCGCCAGAGCTGGATGCCGAGCCAGATCAGATAGGCCGCCCCCGCCAGCTTCAGCGCGGTGAAGAGCGTGGCCGAGGCCGCGAGCACCGCCCCCGCCCCGGCCAGCGAGATGGTCATGGCTGTAAAGTCGCCCAGAACCACGCCCGGCACTGTGATCCAGCCCGAGGCGCGCCCGCGGGCCAGCGCCTGGGCCACCACGACCATCACCGTGGGCCCGGGGATCGCCAGCAGCACGGCGGAGGCGACGGCAAAGGCCAGCCAAAGCTCAAGATCCATGGGTACTCCTGCCGTTCTCTAGGGTGTCCAGCCGAGGAAATTGCCGATCAGGGTCAGCCCCGTCGCCTGGCTCTTTTCGGGGTGGAACTGGGTGCCGACACGGTTGCCAGTGCCGACCACGGCGGCGATCGTCTCGCCATAGTCGACCTCGGCCAGCCGGTGATCGGGATCGCGTGGCGCGAGATGATAGGAGTGCACGAAGTAGGCGTGCGCCCCGGGTTCGATCCCCGCGAACAGGGCATGGTCCGCGACCGTGAGCGCGTTCCAGCCCATATGCGGGACCTTGAGCTCGGGCGCGCCCGGTTCCAGCTGCACCACATCGCCCGGGATCCAATCGAAGCCCGGGGTCTCGCCATGCTCGAGCCCGCGGGTGGCCATCAGCTGCATGCCGACACAAATGCCGAGAAAGGGGTGGCCGGCCTCGACGCGCGCCGTGATGGCTTCGGCCATGCCGTCCACCGCCATCAGCCCCGCGCGGCAATCGGCAAAGGCGCCCACACCGGGTAGGACCACGCGCTCGGCCCGCGCGACCACTTCGGGATCCGAGGTCACCGCGATCGGCGTGCCGGTGCCGCGCTCCTCGGCCATGCGTTGGAAGGCCTTCTCGGCCGAGCGCAGATTGCCCGAGCCATAATCGACGATCGCCGTGGTCATGCGCTGGCTCCTCGGCCCGGGACGGCGGCGCGGCCGGTGACATAGAGCTCTTCGGCCGCCTCGTGGCTGGCGGCCTCGACGGTGGCGACCTCGCGCCAGCCGCGCAGGCGCAGCTCCACCCGCTGGAGCGTGCCGCCGTCGAAGCCGCAGATCAGCACGGTGCCGAACACCACGGCGCTGAGCGCGAGCGGCACGAAGACCACCGTTGCCGCATAGAGCGCGACCAGCACGGCGAGGGTCAGCCACAGCCCCTCATACAAGGCCCAGAGCGGTGGGAGAAAGGCGATCTTGGGCGGCTCGCCCACGGTCTCGATGTGCCCGGCACGCGGGTGCACATGCACCGAATAGAGCGCGAGTTCCATCAGAGCGTTCCTTTGGTCGAGGGGATAGCGCCGGCCCGGCGCGGATCGGGCTCGACCGCCGCGCGCAGAGCCTGGGCCACCGATTTGAACGCCGCCTCGGCGATGTGGTGGCTGTTGATGCCGGCGAGCCGCTCCACATGGAGCGTGATCTGGCCATGGGTCGCGAGCGCCTGAAAGAACTCGCGCACCAGCTCGGTGTCGAACTGGCCGATCTTGGCGGTTGGCAGGTCCACGCCCCAGACCAGATAGGGCCGGCCCGAGAGATCGAGCGCCGTGCGCACCAGCGCGTCGTCCATGGGCAAGAGACAGGCGCCATAGCGGCGGATGCCCGCCTTGTCGCCGACGGCCGCGCTCAGCGCCTGACCGAGCGCGATGCCCGTGTCCTCGACCGTGTGGTGGTCGTCGATATGGGTGTCCCCGCTCGCGCGGATTGTCAGATCGATCATCGAATGGCGCGCCAGCTGGTCGAGCATATGGTCGAAAAAGCCCACGCCGGTTGCGCAGTCGGACCGGCCGGTGCCGTCGAGATCCACCGCGACGGTGATCTCGGTCTCGGAGGTCTTGCGCTGGATCTCCGCGGTTCGAGCGGGGGGCGCTGGGTGGGCAGTGGGCTCGGTCATCGCGGTCTCCTCTGGCCCCTACCTGCCGCATCGCGGGGCCGAGATCAACGCACGGAGGCGCTCAGGCGGGGGCCGCCAAAGCCGGGCGCTCACGCACCGGCAGGTGCACGATGGCCGAGAGCGCGCCGACACCCACGCCGACCCACCAGACCACGTCATAGGAGCCGAAGCGGTCATAGAGCTCGCCCCCCATCCACACACCCACAAAACTGCCGAGCTGGTGCGAGAAGAACACGATGCCGTAGAGCGTGCCCATATAGCGCAGCCCATAGATATGCGCGACCAGGCCCGAGGTGAGCGGCACCGTGGCGAGCCAAAGGCTCCCCATGGCCAGCGAGAAGACGATCACGGTCGTCGGCGTCATCGGCACCAGGATGAACCAGGCGGCGATGATCGTGCGCCCCGTATAGATCCCGGCCAGCAGGTATTTCTTGGAGTATTTGCTGCCGAGCTTGCCCGCCAGGATCGTGCCCGCGATGTTGGTCACCCCAATCAGCGCGATGGCCCAGGCGCCGAGCGACGAGGTGCTCTCGATCCCGATCCCCGCCAGCATGCCGCCCGGGTCGATGGGCCCGCAGACCTCGGCCACAAAGGCCGGGAAATGGGCGATGACAAAGGCCAGCTGATAGCCGCAGGAGAAGAAGCCCACGAAGATCAGCAGGAAGCTCGGATCCCGCAGGGCGCGGCCGACCACGGTGCCCATGCTCTCCTCGAGCTCGGATTTGCTGGCTGGGCGGCCTGCGCCGATCATCGGCAGGACGGCGAGGGAGGCCAGCACCACGACGCTCAGCACCAGGAAGACCGTCGGCCAGTCCATGGCGCCGAGCAGCGCCGCCGTGAAAGGCGGGCCGATGATCTGGCCGACCGAGCCCGCGGCGGTGGCGATGCCGAGCGCGGTCGAGCGGTGCTCGGCCGCCGCCGCCCGCCCCACGATCGCCAGGATCACGCCAAAGCCGGTGCCCGCCACGCCAAAGCCGATCAGCACGTTCCACAGTTGGTGCTCGGCCGCGCTGACGCCGTAGGCCGAGAGCACCAGCCCCAGCGCATAGATCACGGCGCCCATCACGATCGCGCGGCGGTCGCCAAAGCGCTCGGCAATGGCGCCAAAGATCGGCTGGCCGATCCCCCAGGCCAGGTTCTGGATGGCGATGGCCATGGAGTATTCGGTGCGCAGCCAGCCAAAGGTCTCGGCGATCGGCAGCTGAAACAGCCCAAAGCTCGAGCGCACGGATTGGGTCAGTACCAGGATGATCGCGCCTGCGATCAGCACGGGCGTGATCAGCGGCGCCTTGGATGTCGGGGTGGCGGCGTACTGGCTCATGATACGGCTCCTTGTCCGCACCGTGGTCGCGTGTCCCGCGCGCGAGGTCAAACCAATGCTTGTGATGAGATCGATCACGTGGCGGTCCGCGGCGGGCGGGCGATGGGCCGGCGGCAGCGGCCGGCGGGCTGGCGGCGGCAAGGCGGTACACAGATGTGCAGGGGCGATTGCCCGGCCCCACCTGCTTCGGGCATAACCGAGGCGGTGCCGCCCTGCCGAACCGCGGACCTCGGAACTGGGAGATTGTATGCCCGACGGGCCGATGACGCGCTATCGCGGGATGGTCTCGGCCGGTGAGCTGAGGCCCGATCCCGCTCAGGCGGTGGCGGTCGAAAAGCTGCAGCTGCTGCATATGCGCCTGCGCGACTACAATCCGCAGCGGGGCAAGCGGGTGGGCCTTGGCTGGCTCGGCTTTGGCCGGCGCGAGGAGCCCGACCAGGCGCTGACCGGGCTCTATCTCTATGGCGGGGTCGGGCGCGGCAAATCCATGCTGATGGATCTGTTCTATGACGGCGCGCCGGTGCGGCCGAAACGGCGGGTGCATTTCCACGCCTTCATGGCCGAGGTGCATGTGGGCGTGCACATCGCGCGCGAGACCAATGTGCCCGACCCGATTCGCGTGGTCGCCGAGGAGGTGGCCGAAAGCGCGACCCTGCTCTGCTTTGACGAGATGCAGGTGACGGACATCACCGATGCCATGATCCTCGGACGGCTGTTCGAGGCCCTGTTCGAGCGCGGCGTCATCGTTGTCTCCACCTCGAACCGCCCGCCGGACGATCTCTATAAGGACGGGCTGAACCGCGTCGTGTTCGAGCCCTTCATCGAGATGCTGAAACACCGGCTGGATGTGCTCGAGCTTGCCTCGCCCACCGATTATCGCCAGGGGCGCGCGACCGCCGAGCGGCGCATCTTCCACCCGCTCGGCTCCGAGACCCAGGCGGCTATGGATGCGGCTTGGGGCCAACAGACCGCCGGTGCAAACCCCGCGACCGAGCATCTGACCATCGGCACCCGTCAGATCGAGATCCCGCTGGCCACCGAGCGCGCGGGGCGCGGCGGCTTTGATGTGTTCTGCCGCCGTCCGCTCGGCCCGTCGGATTATCTGGCGATCGCACGGCGCTTTGAGGTCTTTTTCCTCGACGACGTGCCGCAGCTGACCTTTGCCCAGCAGAACGAGGCCAAACGGCTGGTCACCCTGATCGATGCGCTCTACGAGGCGCGGGCGACGCTCTATCTCTCCGCCGCCGTGGCGCCCGAGGAGATCTATACCTCCGGCAAGGGCACGTTCGAATTCGCGCGCACCGCCTCGCGCCTGGCCGAGATGAACGCGGCCGATTATCCGGGCGGCTGACCCCGGCGGCGCTATTTCGGCGCGATATGCTCCACATAGGCGGGGATCGCCCGGGCATCGACCTCGCATTCCCGCACCAGCCAATCGAAATGCCCGGTCAGCGCGCGCACCCGCTCTTCGCTGCGAAAGGCGAGGTAGTGCTTGCCCACATAGACCACCGCCAGCAGCGGGCCGAAGACCGTGACCGGGGCGCTGAACAGCCGCCGGGCGTCGAAGGCATGCAGCCGCAGGCTGGGATAGAGCGTGCGCGCCCGTTCGGCCAGGGCGGCGCACTGCTCCTGGCGCGCCTCCCGCGGCAGCCCGCGGTAATAGCCCTCGCCCGCGGCCATGGCGTCGAGTTCATGGCGCGGCACGGCGATTTCGTAATCCGAGCCGCCCGCGCGCAAGAGCGCGAGCCCGTCCAGCGTCGCTCCGATCGCCTGCTCGGGCGTCTTGCCCAGAAAGGCCGCGTACTCCCAGCGCAGCACCGCCTCGGTCTTGAGGATATCGGGCAGGGTCGCCGGCACATGGCGGATCTTGTAGCCCCGCGCCTCGCGGTGCCAGGCCAGGATCTGCTCGTCGACCGAGGAGCGCCGCGCCTCGGCCACCGCAACCGTCGCCGCGATCAGATCGCCCGGGCGCTCGCGCCGCTCGGTCATGCCGAGCAGCCAGTCGGTGCTGACCCCGAGCGCCGCGGCGCATTCGGCCACGAGCTGCGCGCTCGGCAACCGCGCCTCGCCATCGGCCAAGAGCTGGGTCAGCGTCGAGCGGTCGACTCCCGCCATCCGGGCCAGCGCGCTCCGGTTCACCCCCGCATCCGTCATCGCCGATCCGAGCCGCATCCGGAAGTGCGC
>JBCCZI010000038.1:0-33641 GCA_039187815.1 Pseudomonadota bacterium
CGCCGCTGCAGTCTGCGTCTTGCATCTTCGCTTCCCAGAGGTTCGCCCCCTGCATGCTCGCGCCCCAGAGGTTCGCCCCCTGCATGCTCGCGCCCCAGAGGTTCGCCCCCTGCATGCTCGCGCCCCAGAGGTTCGCCCCCTGCATGCTCGCGCCCCCGAGGTCCGCCCCCTGCATGCTCGCGCCCCCGAGGTCCGCCCCCTGCATTTGGGAGTGGCTGAGGTTGGGGCGGTGGAGGGTGGCCTGGAAGAGGTTGGCGGTGCGCAGGTCGCTCTCGCGCAGGTCGTGGACGGGGAGGCGTTGGATCTGGCGATCCCAGTGCTTGCGCGCCTCGGCCCAGAAGCGGCGCATCTCGTCTGCGGGCAGATCCTCCCAGCTCTCGGGGCCCGGCACGCCGGGGGTGCCGGGGCGGCGCTCCAAATGGCGGGCCTCAAACCCCTCGAACCATTGGGTATAGGCTTGCCAGTCGTCGGGACGCTTGACCAGGACGACCTCGCTGAGATCCGCCGAGACGGTGAAGGGGGTCAGCAAGCGCTCCCCCCAAGGCAGCCCGCCATGGGTCGTCTGCCAGGACACAAAGACCAGCCCCACCGCAAAGGGAAACCAGGTGAGGTCGAGCCAGAGGGGGATCGCCTCGGGCACCCGGCCCTCGCGCGGGCGCATATGGCACCGCATCACCCAAAAGCTGCGCGCGCCCACGATGCCGGCGGCGAAGAGCCAGCCTGCGATCCAGAGCGATAGGGCGGGATCGTGCACCGCCCGGCTCTCGGTCCAGAAGCGCCCGAGCGCCAGCAGCCCCGCAACCCAGGTGATCGCGACGCTGACCACGAGCGTGAGCAGGCCCATCGCCGTCGGGCGCGCGGCCCCGTCGCGGCGGAGCGAGAGCGCGGCCCGGGTCAGGAGCCAGGGGAAGACCTGTTCCGAGAGCGGCTCCCCATCGATCTCGGCCGGCGCGCGGCCAAGCGCGGCCCACAGCGTCTCGAGATAGAGGTGGAGATAGGCATAGACCGCCGCCACCAGCACCGGGGCCGTGAAGAAGAAGCCTTCGACCGGCACCGAGATCCCGATGATCGGCAGCTCGGTCTCGACCCCGCGGACGAAGAACGCGCTGTCCTTGTGGGCAAGCAGGGCGACACCGACAAAGGCCAGCAAGGCGAGCAGCCCGAACCAGGTGGTGCGGGCGTTCTGGCTGACCTCGCGGATATGGCCGAGGATGTCCTCCGCCTGGCGGTCGTGCGCGCGTTGGCGGAGATGGCCGGAAAGCTGGCCCAAGACTTGCGGTAATCGGCGCATGGCAACTGCCCTGGTGAAATACCAGGGCAGTCTAGTGGAGCCTGGGCCGGGGTCAACGCCGCTGGGGCTCGAGGGTGGCCGCCGTCTTGGCAAGGCGCACCAAGCGCAAGAACTCGCCACGGTAGCCATAGAAATCATCGCCCCGCGCGCGGTTGGCGAGCGCGATCACCTGGTCCAGATCGAAGTCACGGGTGTGCCGACCGCCCCGCAGGATCTGGCCAAAGGCGGCGACGGCGGCGGCCCAATCGGCCTCGGCATCCGCGCGCCGGTCGGCGGGGATGATCGGCCGCGTGGTGAGCGCCGAAGGCCCGCCCTCGGGTTTCTTGTGGCGGATCTTGAGGAAGGCGATCTCGTCTGCCGCAGTCGCCCTCATCGTTGGCGAGGCGGCCGGCGTCTCGCTCTGATAGCGCAGCGGCTCTATCCGCTCGGCCGCCGAGCCCACCGGTGTGATCTCATAGAGCGCGGTCACCCGGTGGCCCGAGCCGATCTCGCCCGCATCCACCCGGTCGTTGTTGAAATCTTCGCGCGCGAGGGCCCGGGTCTCGTAGCCGATCAGGCGGTACTCTGAAACCACAGCAGGGTTGAACTCGATCTGGATCTTCACGTCTTTGGCGATGGGGAAGAGGCTGCCGCCCGCCTCCTTGACCAGCGCCTTTTGCGCCTCGGACAACGTGTCGATATAGAGCGCCTGGCCATTGCCCGCCTGCGCCAGCGCCTGCATCAGCTGGTCGTTCAGATTGCCGCGGCCGAAGCCCAGCACCGAGAGCAGCACGCCGCCATCGCGCTTGCGCTCGACAAAGCTCTCCAGCTCGTCGGTGCTGCGGATTCCCACGTTGAAATCGCCGTCTGTGGCCAGGAAGACGCGGTTGACGCCATCCGGGTCCAGATTCGCCTCGGCCAGCGCGTAGGCTTGGCGGATGCCCTCGCCGCCGGCCGTGGACCCGCCCGCCGACAGACGCTCGAGCGCGGCCAGGATGCGGCTCTTCTCGGAGGCCGGGGTCGGCTCGAGCACCGTGCCGGCCGAGCCCGCATAGGCGACGATCGAGACCTGGTCTTCGGGCCCCAGGGTCTCGACCAGCATGCGAAAGGCGTTGATCAGCAGCGGCAGCTTGTCCGGGCTGTTCATGCTGCCCGAGCTGTCGATCAGGAAGACGAGGTTCGCACGGGGGCGTTGCTCCGCCGGCAGCGCATAGCCTTGCAGACCGATGCGCAGCAGCTCGGTGTCCGCGTTCCAAGGGGTCGGTGTGATCGCCACATCGGCGCGGAACGGCGTCTCGAGCCCATCAGGCATCGGATAATCATAGGCGAAATAGTTGATCATCTCCTCGACCCGCACGGCGTCGCGGGGCGGCAAGAGCCCCTCTCTCAGATGCCGCCGGATCAGCGAATAGGACGCTGTGTCGACATCGATCGAGAAGGTCGAGACGGGCTCTTCGGCGACCCGCTTGACGGCGTTCTCCTCAAAGGCCTCGAAGCGGTCGCGCCCGTGTTCCCGATAACCCGGTTCGGGCATGTCAATGATGGGCGCCGGGAGCGCCTCGGCCTGGCCCAGCGACGGCGCAACCGCCTGCGGGCTGGGCCTGAAGAAGCCCCGGGTGCCGGCACCAACGTTCGGCATCCTGCCCTGGGCGGGCCCGGCTTGCACGGCCGGCTCCTGGGCCAGTGACAGCTCCGGTGCTGGAGCGACGGGGTCTAGACGCCGTGCGTGCTCGGGGGCGGCTTCCCCTACGTGCGCCTGCGGACCGGGCCTGGAGAAGCTCCGAGTGCGGGTATCGACGCTCGGGATCGGGCCAGGGGCAGGCTCGGCTCGAACGGCCCGCTCCTCGGCCAGCGACAGGGACGGTGCTCGAGCGGCGGGGTCTGCACGCTGTGCGTCCGCGGGGGCGGCTTCGCGTTCATACTCGACAGCGGGACCGGCCGTTCGCGTCTCGGCTTCGGACGCAGCGTCGGAGCTGGTTTCCGTCACGACGGCGCCCAGATCACTTAAATCGACCGGACCGGTGTCCGAGAGGTTCTGTGTCGCGACCACCGCAAGAGCCATCACGGCGAGGCTGGTCCCGCCCAGGAGCGCGGGGCGACTGGTCAGTCGGTCAATGACTTGCATGGCTTTGGTCCTCATCCAATTCCCGAACCCAACTGTTCGGTCATGGCTGAGACGCCGCAGGTTGGCCTCGGCTTGGGCGGTGGCTGCACTTTTTTCGAACGCCACCATGGCCGCGGCCATCGCCGCCCGCTTTGCACCCTCGGCAGGCTGGGGCGGGGGATCGGACGCAAAGGCCCGGGCCATCCGGTCGAGCTCGTCCTCGGTCATCGGATCGCTCCTTCCTCAGTCGCCGCGAACGCTTTGAGGCGGCGGCGGATCTCGCTCATGCGCCACGAAACAGTGCCGGCCGAGATGCCGAGTGCCCTGCCCGCCTCCGCATGGGGCATGGCGTTGTCCAGCACCAAAACCGCGGTCTCGCGCAGATCCTCGGGCAGGGCCGCAAGAGCACCCCGCAGCCACGAGACATCGGCCTCTCGCGCCTCGGAGCCCGCACGGGCCAACGCATCGGTCTCGGCCCAGGCCGCGTCCCGCGCAACCCGCCGGCCCCGCGCCCGCAGACGGTCTCGCGCGGCATTCAGCGTGAGCGTGGTCAGCCAGGTTGTGAAGGCCGCCTCGCCGCGCCATCCAGCAATCCGGTGCGCAAGCCCCGCACAGACATCCTGGGCTAGGTCATCCGCCTCCTCGGCGCTGCCGAGCAGCCGCCAGCCGATCCGGTGCACGCGGGCATAATGGCACTCGAGCAGCGCCGCAAAGGCCGCTGCATCGCCTGCCGCCGCCCGGGCCGCCAGCCGGTCATCCTCGGTCTCGTCCGTCATGCTGATCCTTTGGACGCCGCCGATGGCCGGCATCTTGGCGGACCGATCAATTTTTTGACAGAGGCTGCGGTGGATCTATGGCGGGACTTCTTCGCCACGCCAATCAAAGATGCGGCCTGACTGCGCCGGTACGAGCCGGTCGAGCACGCCGAGAAGATGGGCGGCTGAGGCCTCGGGGCTCAGCAGATCATCGGGCGCGACCCGGCTGCGAAAGGGGGCCGAGAGCCCCGTGCGCACGGTCCCCGGCTGCAGCCCGGCGACGACCAGATGGCGCATGCTCCGCGCGGCTTCGATGGCGAGGCATTTCAGGATCTGGTTCAGCGCGGCCTTTGAGGCGCGGTAGCCGTACCAGCCGCCCGAGCGGTTGTCCGAGATCGAGCCGACCCGCGCCGACAGGGCCGCGAAGATCGCGCGCTCCCCCCGCGGCAGGCGTCCCAGCAGATGCCGCGCCAACAGCGCCGGCCCGGTCGCATTGATGGCAAAGGCATGGGCCATCGCCTGCGGTTCGATCTGGCGCCAAGATTTTTCGGGCCCGCCCGCCGCGCCGTGCAGATAGCCCGCCGCGCAGAGCACCAGACGCAGATCTGGCTCGGTCTCCGCCGCCGCTGCGGCCAAGCTCTCGGGATCGGTGATGTCCAAGACCAGCGGCCGGATCTTGGCCCCGTGCGGTCCCTGCCCGGCCCGCGCGCCCGCCAGCACCTGCCGGCATCGCGGATCGGCGGCCAAGGCCTCGACCAGGGCGGCACCGATGCCGCCCGAGGCGCCGGCAACCAGCGCGCTATAGGATCCGCCAAAGCTCTCCATCGCTTGGCCAAATGCGCCCAAAGCCGCCGGGGTCAAGGCGTTGCACGGACGGGCGCGGACTCTATACTCGCGCCCATGCGTCTCGTCCTTTCCATGGCCCTGCTGGCTGGCCTCGCGGCCTGTGAAGCTCCGGACAAGCAACCCTTGCGGGTGCCCGACAGCGCGGCGGAGCATGCCTATCTGCAATGCCTCGGGAGCGATCCCTATCTGTTGACGACGCGCTGCCGTGAGGTGGTCGCCCAGATCCACCGCGATCCGACGCCGGGGCTCTTTGCCCGCTGATCAGCGCGCGCGGAACAGCATGTCCTTGGCTGCGACCACAGCGCCGAGCGTGATGAGCGCGCAGGCCCCTGCCACCGCCCAGCTGAGCGGGGCAAAGCCGAGCCCGACCAGCACCAGCGTCGAGAGCAGCGGCGCGCAATAGCTGGCCGCCCCCAGCACCTGGATGTCGCCGCGCTTGACCCCGATGTCCCAGACATAAAAGGCGAGCCCCACCGGGCCGAGCCCAAGGCCGAGCACCGCCAGCCATTCGCTGGCCGCGCCGGGCCAGACCGTCTCTTCGAGCGCCAGGTGGCTGAGGCCCGCCAGCACCGCCGTGGCCAGGCAAAACCCGGTCACCACATCGGTCGGCACCGAGGCGAAGCGGCGCGAGAGGACGGAGTAGCTCGACCAGATCAGCGCGGCGATCAGGGCATAGGCATAGCCGGGCGCATGGGCGGGGTCGAGGCGCAGCCCCTCGCCCTTGGTCACGATCAACGCGGCGCCGGCAAAACCGAGCAGCGCGCCGATCACGTGGTGGCGCCGAAGCCGCTCACCCGGGGCCAGCGCAGAGAGCACGACGATCAGCAGCGGCCACAGATAGGCGATCAGGCTCGCCTCGACCGCCGGGGCGGCGCGCAGGGCCGAGAAATAGACGAAGTGGTAGCCGAACAGCCCGCCGATCCCCAGCGCCCAGACCGGCCATGGCTGGGCCAGCGCGCGCCATCCGGTCGGGCGCAGGATCCAGGTGGCCGCCCCGGCCACGCCGCCGATGGCAAAGGTCATGGCCGCCAATTGCAGAGGAGGCACGCTGCCGCTCGCCGCCGTGAAGAGCGCCAAGAGCGCCCAGAGCAACACCGCGACAAAGCCGATCGCCGTGGCCAGCCCGCGGCTCATGGCGCGACCAGGTCGGGTAGGCACCCCGGGCTCAGGTGCCGCAAAACGTCGCCTGCACGACTTCGTGGGCCTTTGGGGGCCGGGTGTGCGGATCGTCCTCGGCATGATCGTCAAAAGGCTCGGCCAGCACGCCCAGCAGCGTCTCGAAGGGCGCGAAATCACCCTTGAGACCGGCGGCGATGGCGGCCTCGACCATGTGATTGCGCGGGATCACGGCGGGGTTCGTGGCGCGGAGCATGGCGCGCCGTGCCGCTGGGCTCGCCCCTTCTTCGGCCAGCCGCGCGGTCCAATCCGCCTCCCAGGCATCAAAGGCCGCCGGATCGGCAAAATGCGTCCGCGCAGACCCAGGCTCGGCCAAGGCCCGGAAAGTGAGCGTGAAATCCGCCCCGCCATCGGCCATGCGCGCCAGGAGATCCGTGGCTAGGGCCTGGTCCTCCTCCCGCGCCGTCGTGAGCCCCAGTTTGGCCCGCATCCGCTCGAGCCACGCCGCGGCATAGAGCGACGGGACCTGGTCCACCGCCCCTTGCGCCGTCTCGACGGCGGCGTCCATGTCGTCCTCCAGCAGCGGCAGCAGCGCCTGGGCCAAGCACACAAGGTTCCAATGGGCGATCCCGGGCTGGTTGCCATAGGCATAGCGGCCCTGGTGGTCGATCGAGCTATAGACTGTCTGAAGGTCGTAGCTGTCCATGAAGGCGCAGGGGCCGTAGTCGATCGTCTCGCCCGAGACGGTCATGTTGTCGGTGTTCATCACCCCGTGGATGAAGCCGATCGACATCCAATGGGCGATCAGCCGGGTCTGGCGGGCGATCACGCCCTCGAGAAAGGCGAGCGGCGGGTTCTTGGCCTCGGCGGCCGCGGGGTCGTGGCGGGCAATGGCGTGGTCGGTCAAGAGCCGCAGCGCCTCGGTGTCCTGGCGGGCGGCAAAGAACTGGAAGGTGCCGACCCGGATGTGGCTGGCGGCGATGCGGGTCAGCACGGCGCCGGGCGAGACCGTCTCGCGCACCACGCGCCCGCCCGTGGCCACCGCCGCCAGCGAGCGCGTCGTCGGCACGCCGAGGGCGGCCATGGCCTCGGAGATGATGTATTCGCGGAGCACCGGGCCGAGCGGGGCCAGCCCGTCGCCCATGCGGCTGAACGGCGTGCGGCCCGAGCCCTTGAGCTGCACATCGCGGCGCTGCCCGCGCTGGTCGATCAGCTCACCGAGCAAGATCGCCCGCCCGTCCCCGAGCTGGGGCGAGAAGCCGCCGAACTGGTGGCCCGCATAGGCCTGGGCGATCGGCTCGGCGCCCTCGGGCACCGCCGCGCCCGACAGAAGCGCCGCCCCCTCGGGGCCATCGAGCGCATCGGTATCCAGACCCAGCTCGCGCGCCAGGACATGGTTCAACCGGATCATCTGCGGTGCGGGCGCCGGTGCGGGCGGCAGGCGGGCATAGAACCGTTCGGGCAAACGCGCGTAGCTGTTGTCGAAAGCAAAGGCGGTGCTGGGGGCCATGGTCTTTGTCTCCAACGGGCTGCCTCGCGGATATAGGGATCTCGGCCCCGGCCCGTCCAGCCCAGAGCGTCAATCCGGTTTGCGGAGCGGGGCGGTGGCGGCCAGCATTGCCTCGACCAGCGCGTCGCGCTTGGCCGAGAGCGCGGCCTGGTCGGCGCCTGCCGCCTCGGCCTTGACGCCCTCGATCAGCGCCTGCGACACCTCGGGTGTCAGCCGCGGATCGCCGAGATCGGACCACCAGCGCGCAAAGCTCGGGCCATATCGCTCACAGAACGCGCCGAGTCCGCCGGCGCCGGCGCCGAGATGGAACAGCATGGTCGGCCCCATGGCGGCCCAGCGCAGGCCCGGCCCGGCCCAGACCGCGCGGTCCACATCCTCAACCGAGGCGACGCCCGTTGCGACGAGGTGGATCGCCTCGCGCCAAAGGGCGGCCTGGAGGCGGTTGGCCACATGGCCCGGCACCTCGCGCTGGACCCGGATGGTGACCTTTCCGGCGGCGGCATAGACGGCCTCGGCCCGTGCGACCGTCGCCGGATCGGTGCGCTCGTTGCCCATGACCTCGACCAAGGGCACAAGGTGCGGCGGATTGAACGGATGGCCGAGCACGAAGGGCGCCGGATCGCGCCAGCCGCCCTGCATCTCGCTGAGCATGAGGCCCGAGGCGGAAGAGGCGACCACAGCGCCGGGGGCGAGCGCATCCTCGATCTCGCCATAGAGCGCGTGCTTCATCTCGAGCCGCTCGGGCACGCTCTCCTGCACGAACTGGGCGCCCCCGACCGCCTCCGCGGCCGAGGCGGCAAAGTCGGGGGCCGGTGCCGCGCCCGTGGCAAGCCCGAGGCGGGTCAGCACGGGCCAGGCGCTCCCGAGCATGGCCTCGACGGTTGCCTGAGCTTGCGGCCCCGGGTCATAGACCCGCACCCGGTGCCCGGCGGCCAGGAAGAGGGCGGCCCAGCTTGCCCCGATGACCCCGGCCCCGAGGATCGCGGTGGTCGGGCGGTTGGCGGTGTCGGTCATCAGAACAATCCCGGTTGCAGCGGCGAGGCGGCGGTCAGCCCCCCATCCACGGTGAAGACTTGGCCGGTCACGAAGGCGGCGGCGGGGGAGACGAGCCAGGCGACCGTCTCGGCGATGTCCTCGGGCTGGCCGAGGCGACGGGCCGCATGGCGGGCGATGGCATCGGCCTCGGCCCGCGCGGGGTCTGCGGCCACAGCAAAGGCCGCGTCGGCCATGCCCGTCAGGATCCAGCCGGGCGCGACTGCATTGCAGCGCACGTCGGGCCCGTGGTCGACGGCGACCGAGCGCGTCAGCCCCTGTACGAACGCCTTGGAGGCGTTGTAGAGCGCCATCCCCGGATCGGCCGCACTGGCCGAGATCGAGCCGATGGTCACGATCGCCCCGCCGCCCGGCCCATGCCCCGCCAGATCAGGCAGAAAGGCGCGGATCATGTTGAAGACCCCGCGGCAGTTCACGCCCACCAGCAGGTCCCAATCGGCATCAGAACTGTCGGCGACGGTCTTCTCGATCTGCACGCCGGCATTGTTCACCAGGATCTCTGCAGGGCCGAAGGCGGCGGTCGCCGTCTCGCGCAGATAGCCGACCGCCTCCGGATCGGCCACGTCGAGGCTCAGCCAGCCGATGGCCTCGGGCAGATCCTCGGGCCGGGCGCTGCGCCCGCAGGTGAAGATCTGGGCGCCCTCGGCCGCCAGCCGCGCGACAATCGCCCGTCCGATGCCGCGCCCGCCGCCTGTCACGATGGCCACCCGTCCGGCGAGGCCTTGGCGCCCCTTAGGATCTCTCGATGCCATGGGATCCTCCCCTAGAACGCGACCCGGTCGCCGCCTTTGAGGCCGAGCCGGGCGCGGGCCTCGTCCGGTGTGGCCACCGCCAGCCCCAGCCCCTCGACAATGCCGCGCATCTTGGTGACCTGCTGGGCGTTCGAGGTGGCAAGCTCGCCCTTGGCGATCCACAGGCTGTCCTCGAGCCCGACCCGCAGATTGCCCCCCAGCAGCGCGGCCTGGGTCGCGAAGGGGATCTGGTTGCGCCCGGCCGCCAGCACCGACCACTCATAGGCATCGCCGAACAGCCGCTCGGCCGTTCGGTGCAGATGCAGCATATGGTCGAGCTCGGCCCCCATGCCGCCCAGGATCCCAAAGATCATCTGGATGAAGAAGGGCGGCTTCACCAGGCCTTTGTCGACGAAATAGGCGAGGTTGTAGAGGTGGCCGAGATCGTAGCACTCGAACTCGAACCGTGTGCTGTGCGCCGCGCCCAGGTTCTTGAGCGCGTATTCGATGGTGGCAAAGGTGTTGGGAAAGATGAAATCCCGCGTCATGCTCAGGAATTCGGGCTCCCAGGGGTGCTGCCATTCGGAGTAGCGATCCAGCATCGGGAAGATGCCGAAATTCAGGCTGCCCATGTTCAGCGAGGCCATCTCGGGGCTGGCCGCCGTGGCCGCCGCCAGGCGCTGGTCCATGGTCATGCCGAGGCCCGCGCCCGTGGTCACGTTCACCACCGCATCCGTGCCTTGCTTGATGACGGGCAGGAACTGCTGGAACGTCTCGGGCCGGTGGTCGGGGCGGCCATAGTCGTCGCCCGGCTCGGGATTGCGCGCGTGCAGGTGGATGATCGAGGCGCCCGCCTCAGCCGCTTCGATGCTGGCGGTCGCGATCTCGGCCGGGGTGACCGGCAAATGCGGGCTCATGGTCGGGGTGTGGATGCCGCCGGTGACAGCACAGGTGATGATGACGGGTTTGGCCATGGCTTCCTCTCAATGCGGCGCAAGAACCGGGTGGGATGCGGCGCGCTCGGCGCAGATGATGGGGGTCGTCAACGCGAGGAGCCCCGCATGTCTCATCATTTCACACCCCTGCCGACCGACCAGGTCCGCGCGCTTCAGGCCGGCGGCCCGGATGCGCACGGTCGCACGCCCGAGCGGCAGATCTCGGACGGCACCGTCGGCTGCCGCCACTGTCTCCAGACCATCCCCAAGGGCCAGACCTGTTTGCTGGTCGCCTACACGCCCTTTTTGACGGTGCAGCCCTATGCCGAGACCGGGCCGCTCTTTCTCTGCGCGCGGCCGTGCGCGCCGGCCAAACCGGCTCAGCCCCTGCCCGGTCTGCTGACCTCGCAGAGCTATATCCTGCGCGGCTATGACGCCGAGGAGCGGATCATCTACGGCACCGGCGAGGTCACGGCGCGCCGCGATTTCGACGCGCGGATCGAGGCGCTGTTCGCCCGCGACGACGTCCGCTTCATCGATGTGCGCTCGGCGGCGAACAACTGCTTCCAGTGCCGCATCCAGCGGGCGTGAGCCGGGCGCAGGAGGGCGCGTGAGCTGGACCGTCATTCCAGGCGCTCCGGCAGGCCGCGGCCGTTGTTCCACCAGCGGTGCGCGTTGTCCGAGGTCGGGTCATAAGCGGCCCGGCTCGCCCAATCTTCGCGCAGGAAGATCACCGGCTGTTCATAGTGATGCACCCCGATGATCGCGTCCATGACGCGCTCGAGCACCGCGGGGTCCCGCTCGATCGAGATCTTCAGCTCGACCATGGGATAGGTCTCGGTCGATCCGGCGGCAAAGCCCGGGACATGGGTGGTGGTGGTCGAGTTTGGCTCGGGCCGGGCGGTCTCGCGCCCCACCGCGCTGATCGAGGCGTTGCGTTGATACCGGCCATAGCCGAGGGGATGCACCTCCAGCACCGCGTCGAGGATGCGGTCGGTGTCCTCGGGCAGGGTCTGGATCTCGAGCGTCCAGACCGGCTCCAGACGCCCCGACCGCGCCCGGTATGTCGAGAGATCGGCCATCAGAGCCGCATCTGCTGCACCTGGGCCGAGAGCCCGCCATCCATCACCCAAAGCTGCCCCGAGGCATAGCGCGCCTCGTCGGAGGCAAGCCACAGCACGAGATTGGCGATGTCCTCGGGCTGGCCGTAGTCGCGGATCGGATGCACGTCGCGCGCGGCCTGCTTCATCGTTTCGACCGTGCCGCCATGGCCGCCCGAGAAGAAGCTCTCGAGCATCGGCGTCTCGATAAAGCCCGGGCAGACGGCGTTCACACGGATCCCCTCGGGTCCGTGATCGCAGGCCATGGCCCGGGTCAGCGCATGCACCGCCCCTTTGGTGGCGCAATAGGCGGCCAGCGCCGGATCGGCGATGAACCCGTCATAGGAGCCGAAATTGATGATCGACCCGCCAGGCGCGCGGCGCATCATCGCCAGGGCGGCCCGCGAGGTCAGGAACATACCCGTCACGTTGATGGCAAAGATCCGGTTCCACTCCTCGAGCGTGGTGTCCTCGATCGTCTTCTCGATCTCGATGCCCGCGGCGTTCACCAGCACGTCGAGATGCGGCCAGGCGGCGCCGACCCGCTCGAAGACCGCCGCCACCGAGGTCTCGTCCGTCACGTCCATCGCCTGCACCTCGATGCCGGCGGGCGGGGTCTCCCATGTGGCGACATCCGCCGCGATCACCCGGGCGCCCTCGGCGGCAAACCGGGTGCAGATGGCGCGTCCAATGCCGCCGGCCCCGCCGGTCACAAGGGCGGTCTTGCCCGCCAAACGCTCTGTCATGTGTTCTCCCTCCCTGGCAACCGGCCGTCTGTGCGCAGCAGCCGGGGTGTTTGGTCGAAGCCCGCGCCGATCCAGCACCAGAGGATCAGCACGGGCTCCCACGGTGTCTCCATGGCATGCCAGGTGTCGGGCGGCGTCTCGACCACCGCCCCGGCCGCCGCCTCGCGCCAGCCGGCCTCCGGGCCCCAGAATCGCGCGCGCCCGGCGAGCAGCACATAGATCTCCCGAGGCCGATGCGCATGGGCGGCGTATTCCACATCCGCGCCCACATAGAAGAACCCCGCGCGGCCATGGGCGGCCGAGAACGGCGCGCCCGGTCCGGTGAGCTGGCAGGCGGCACTGCGCTCGGCAAAGCCGCGCCCGACCGGATCGCCACTGGCATAGGCGTTCCACCAGGGCAACTCGGCGCGCGCCGCGAGGGCCGCCTCGACCAGGGCCGAAGTCTCGGGCGTCGCGCCGGAGCGGGTCCGGTCGAGCAGGGCGGGGATGCCGGGCGCATCCTGCTGGCGCAGCCGTGGCCCGCCCAGGACCGGCCGCCGCCGGCCCCGCAGCGTGCGGGCAAAGCATCGGCAGGCCGGCCGGTCGAGCTGCGCCGCTGCCAGGGCGTGCAGCCGCTCGAGGCTCCCCCCGCCGTTCTGGGCCAGGGCGGTCACTCCGGCCTCCGTCCAAAGGGCGGGAAGCGGCTCCGCTCGGCCGCCACGGTCCAGTCCTGGTGGTTGCGCACGTATTCCTGGGCGGCGTCCCGGCGCGGCTGGTAGTCCCAGGAGGTGAGCAGCCCCGCCTCCATGGCCGCATGAACGGCGCGGCGCTGACGCTGGGTGGCGATGACATGGGTGCGGATCGCCTCGGCATCCCAGCGCCGGGCCACTTCGGCGGCAAAGCCAGCCGCCTCTGGCGCCGTATCGGCCAGGTTCACCCGCTCCTGCGGATCGGCGACCACATCGAAGAGTTGGGGCGGATCGACCTCGCAATGGATGTATTTCCAGCGGCCCCGGCGGATCATGAAGATCGGGTGCGAGGCGCATTCGGCACAGTATTCGCCGATCGCCTCGCCCTCGCCGGGCGCGGCCGCCCCGGTCGCCAGCGGCCAGAGCGAGCGGCCGTCGAGCGGCATGCCGGGCTCGGGCACCTCCGAGCCGACGCTGCCGGCGATGTCCCCGAAGGTGGGCGCCAGATCGACCAGCGAGCAGGGCTCGGCCACGGCCTGCCGTGCCACCCCCGGCCCCGCCATGACCAGCGGCACCCGGGCGGCATGCTCGAAGAAGGCCATCTTATACCACAGCCCCCGCTCGCCCAGCATGTCGCCATGGTCCGAGGTCACGATGACCACGGTGTTCTCCAGCATCTCGGCTTCCTCGAGCGCCTGGACGATCACGCCCACCTTGCTGTCGAAATAGCTGGTGTTGGCATAATAGGCGCGGCGGGCATTGCGGATCTCGGCCTCGGTCGGCTCTTTCACATCGGCCTCGATCCCCTTCATCAAACGCCGCGTGTGCGGATCGGGCGGAGGCGCCGCGGCCGGCATGTCGATGGCGTCGTCGTCATAGAGCCCCCACCATTCGGGCCGCGCCACATAGGGGTCGTGCGGATGGATGAAGCTGACGACCATGGCGAAGGGCTGGGTGCCGGCCATGGCATAGTCGAAGATCTTGCGCCGGGCGAAGAAGGCGACCTCTTCGTCGTACTCGATCTGGAAGGTGGTCGCCGCCATGCCCGCTTCGCGCACCGAGTCCATGTTGTGGTACCACTTGTCGATGCGTTCGTCCGGCAGCTCCCAATCGGGCGTCCAGGCATGGTCCGAGGGGTAGATATCGGTGGTCAGCCGCTCCTCGAAGCCGTGGAGCTGATCCGGCCCGACGAAATGCATCTTGCCCGACAGACAGGTGCGATAGCCCATGCGCCGCAGCGTGTGGGCAAAGGTCGGCACGGTCGCGGGAAACTCCGAGGCGTTGTCATAGGCGGCGATGTTGGTGACCAGCCGCCCCGACATGAAGCTGAAGCGCGAGGGCGCGCAGAGCGGGGCGTTGCAATAGGCGGCGTCAAAACGCGTGCCGCGCGCGGCCAGCGCGTCGATATGCGGCGTCTTCACCAGCGGATGGCCGTAGGCGCCGGTGAACTGCGGTGCCAGCTGGTCGGCCATGACCAGGACGATGTTGGGCGGTGTCGCGGATGTCATCTCTCAAACTCCCTGATGGCTGCGGTGCAGGTGGATCAGGGTGAGAGGGGCGGCGGCTGGTAGTGCATGGGTTTGGCAGCGCCGCGGCGTCGGCCGGCAGGCCGGGCCGCAGTGACGGGGGCTCCGGCAGCCGCTGTGATCGGGGCGAACGGGGTTTGGCGCAAGCTGGGCACGGGTCCTCCTGGCGGGGACGCGTTCAGCTCCCGCCGGAGGCAGCATAGGCATCAAGCACCAGTCCATGGAAGTGGTGAACCGCATGCTCGGACTGCCCCGAGCCCGCCGGGTCGTGCACGATCCGCCCTTGGGAGAAGGCGGGCGTGTTCATGCCGCGCTGCACGCTCTCGACCAGGGCGATGTCCTCGGCCTGCAGCACCTCGTCGATATAGCGGATCGCCTCGTCTTCGGCGGGCAGAGCCTCGGCGGTCTCAAAGAAGAAGTCATAGGTCTCGAGCGTCCGCTCGGGCCCCGCGGGCACGATGTGCATGACGATGAAATTGCCGCGGCCGGGATAGCGCATGAGACAGGTGTTGGGCCAAAGCCACCACACTGCGTGGTCCTTGACCGTGGCGTTGTCGACGGCATAGGCCGAGTTCGCCTGCTTGCCCGCCTCGGCCATATGGCTCGAATAGATCCCATGGGTGGTCACCTTGTAGGTGTCCATATCCACCAGGGTGCAAAAGTCCTTGTGCGCCGTCGGGCAATGATAGCATTCGAGGAAGTTGTCGACCACGTTCTTCCAGTTCGAGCGAATGTCGTAGGTTAGCCGGTGGGCGAAGGTCAGTTGATCGAGATCCGGGGCCCAGTGGCGCATCTCGGTGGCCAGATCGCCCGACTGCTCGGCGAGGCTTGGGGCACCGGGGTCGAGATTGACGAAGACAAAGCCGCAAAACGCCTCGACCTGCACGGCGTCTAGGCAGATGGTCTTTGGATCGAAGCCCTCCAGCGCCTCGGTGTGCGGCGCCCGGCGCAGCCGCCCTGTCAGATCATAGACCCAAGCGTGATAGGGGCAGAGGATCCGTGTGGTCGTGCCCTCGCCCCGCAGCAGTTCATGCGCCCGGTGCTTGCAGACGTTGTAGAAAGCACGCAGCGTCCCCTCGCGGTCGCGCACCACGCAGATGGGCCGCCCGGCGATCTCGGCGGTGACATAGGCCCCCGGCGCGCGCAGCTTCTCGGCATGGCAGACCCATTGCCAGGTGCGCGCGAAGACAGCCTCCTGCTCGAGCGTGTACCAGCGCGGATCCGTGTAGGCTTCGGCCCGGAGCGAGTGCGACCGTGCGGGGTTCGGGTCATAGCCGTGGCGGATCGCAGCGAAATCGGCGGGCATTGGCAGCTCGGTCATCAGAGATCTCCCGGTCAGGCTGACTCCAGAATGCCGCCTCGGTGGGCGCAGCGACCTGATCTGATGCGACTGGGATCAACCGATTTTCGACATGCCCCTCAGTTGGCGGGGCGGCGGCGGTGTGGCGCGATGACCTCGATCGTGGCACCGAGGGCCACGAGCACCGCACCGATGACCTCCGGCGCGCCAAAGCGCTCGTCCAGCAAGAGGGCCGCACTGCCCACGCCCGAGATGATCTCGGTGGTCAGCAAAAAGCTCATCGTCGCCGGCGGCAGGCGCGTGGCCGCCCACAAGGTGACCACCATGACCGGCACGAGGTAGAGCGCGCCGGCCCCCAGCGCGACCGGCGCGGCGGCGGCCACGCCCTCGGCCGTGGGCCAGGCGCCCGCCGAGGGCCCGCCGACCGCGATCAGCAGCACACAGGTCAGGATCGCGCCCACGCACATGCCCAACGACAGATGCACGCCGTTGGGTGTGGGGCCAGAAAAGATCAGCGCAGCCCCGGTCGCCCAGGCCATCCCAGAGCCCACGGCCATCAGATCGCCCACCGACCAGTCCTCGAGCGCGACCTCGCCCCGGAAGATCGTGATAATGCCGGCAAAGGAGAGCGCGATGGCCAGGGTGCTCGTCCAGGTCCAGCGCTCGCCAAAGAACACCACCTCGATCAGCTTCGACCACACAGGCGCCAGATAAAAGAGGAGCGCAACGCGGATCACATCCGTATAGGTCAGCGCCGCGGAATAGGTCGTGACCGCCACGCCGGCCAGCAGCGCCCCGGCGGCGGCGCGCGCGGTGAACCCGCGGCCCCGGTGCCAGATCAACGCGGCCAGCACAAAGCCCGGCAGCCCGCCGAGGTTCATGGCAAACCCGGCCCAGACCGCCTCGAGCCCGGCCTCCTCGATGGCACGCACCGGGATCCACCACACGCCCCACAGCAAAGCCGAGCCAAGGGCGAGGACGACGGGCAAACGCTCGGTCATGCGGGGCGGGCTCCGAGAGGGGCGTGCATCGGCCAGGCGCGGAACTCGAAGGGCACGCGCCCCTCGATCCGGTCCGAGCGGGGCGGCAAGCCAAAGCGGGCGCGATAGGCGCGGGCAAAACTCTCGGGGCTGCTGAAGCCGCTGGCCAGCGCCACCTCACGCAGCGGCATCTCGGTCTGGGTCACCAGTCCGCGGGCGCGATCGAGGCGGATATCCGAGTAGTATCGCAGCGGAGAGCGGCCCACATGGGCGCGGAACAGCCGTTCGAGCTGGCGTTGCGAGAGACCAGCGGCCGCTGCGATCTCGGGGATGCCGGCCGGGTCCTCAAGCCGCTCTTCCATCGCCCGGATCGCCGCGCGCAGCCGGGAGGGCGCGGCCGGGCCTAATGGTTCCGCCGTCACGGGGATCTGGTGCGTGCCGGGCGCGCGCAGGCGCTCGTGAAACAGATAGCGCGCGGCGGCATTGGTCAGCGCGGGCCCGTGCAGCCGGCTGAGGATCTGCAGCGCCAGATCGGTCGCGGCCGCCCCGCCGCAACAGCTCAGCCGGTCGCCGTCCAGAACGTAAAGATCCTCGGTGATCGTGGTGTCGGGATAGAGCTCGGCAAAGGCATCGATATGCTCGTAATGCACCGTCGCCCGGCGCCCGCGCAGCAGCCCAGCCGCGGCCAGCACGAAGGCGCCGGTGTCGATGCCCGCCAGCATGGCGCCGTGGCGCTCCCACCGCCGCAGGGCCGCGTCCAGAGGCGCGCCATAGGCCGCCTCGGGCGCCCAACTGGTCGAGACGATGCCAAGATCGGGCGACCAGTCCGTCGCCCGACTGGCCAGCAGTCCGGCCAGGGGCCGGGCCGAGATCTCGACCGCATTGCTCGCCCGCACGCTGGCGCCCCCGCCCCCGTCCTCGCCCCCGCCCTCACAGGCCAGGATCTCCCAGCGAAACAGCGCCGTCCCCGCCAGATAGTTCGCCGCCCGGAACGGGTCGAGCACCCCCATGCTGGCCGCCAGGTTGAACCCGGGCGCGACGACCATCGCGATGGTATAGGGCGGGGCGGGGGGAGGCGGCATTTGTCGAACTCAGCCAGATTGGGGTCGAAAAACCATGACCTTCGAGGACAAGCTGTGCAACGGTCGTTCTCAGAAAACACCAACGCACGATTCGTACGACAGGGAGACGACCATGAAACCGACTTTTTTTGGCGCTGTTCTGATGGCCTCGGTCAGCACTGGCGCGATGGCCGCCGAGCTGGGCGCCGTGGACGAGCCGATCCGCCTGGCGATCAACGAATGGACCGGCCAGCACGTCAGCACCCATATCGCCGGTCAGATGCTGGAGCGGGCGGGTTATCAGGTCGAATACGTCACCGCCGGCTACATGAACATGTGGCAGGCCATGGCCGATGGCGAGATCCACGGCGCCATGGAAATCTGGACGTCCAACGTCTCGGAAAGCTTCTCCGAGCTCGAGAAGGCCGGCAAGATCGTGGATATCTCAGGGCTTGAGCTCGAGGCGAAGGAGGGCTTTGCCTATCCCGCCCATGTGGCCGAGCTCTGCCCGGGCCTGCCCGCCTGGGAGGCGCTGAAGGACTGCGCGATCCAGTTCGCCACCGCCGAGACGGTGCCGATGGGCCGCCTGGTCGATTATCCCGCCGACTGGGGCACGCCTGGGGCCGACCGCGCCGCGGGGCTCGAGCTGCCCTACAAGGCTGTCCCCGCAGGCTCGGAGGGCGCGCTGATCGCCGAGCTGCGCGCCTCCACGGAAAAGAAATCGCCCTTGCTGATCGTCTTCTGGCAGCCGCACTGGGCCATGTCGGCCTATGACGTGCAGTTCGTCGATCTGCCGGTCGGCACGCCCGAATGCTATGAGGATCCGGCCTGGGGGCCCAATCCCAACGCCACGTCGGACTGTGATTTTATCCCGACCCGGATCTTCAAGGCCGGCTGGGCGGGCCTTGCGGACAAATGGCCGGCGGCATTTGAGATCCTTGAGGCCTATACGCTTTCGACCGCGGTGCAACAGCCGCTGATGGGCAAGGTCGATGTCGACGGCCGTCCGGTCGAAGAGGTGGTCGCCGAGTGGATGGATGCCAACGAGGCCAGCTGGAAGCCCGTCGTCGACGCGGCGCTCAACTGAGCGCGCCCATGGGGGCCACCACCGCGGGCCCGGGCCCGGGCGGCACCGGAGCGCCGCCCGCCATCTCGGTCCGCGATCTGTGGATGGTGTTCGGCGAGGAGGCCGGGCGCCATCTGGCCGCGGCCCGGCAAGCAGGCGGCGGGCTCGAGACGATCACCGAGCGGCTGCAGGCGGGCGGCCTGATCCCCGCTGTGCGCGGCGTCTCCTTCGATGTGTCCGAGGGCGAGCTCTTTGTCATCATGGGGCTCTCGGGCTCGGGCAAATCCACGGTGGTGCGCTGCGTCTCGCGCCTGCTCGAGCCCTCGGGCGGCACCGTCGAGATCGCGGGCGAGAACATCCTGGCCGCGCCCTCGCGCCGGATGATCCAGCTCCGGCGCTCGAAAATGGGCATGGTGTTCCAGCATTTCGGCCTGTTCCCGCATATGACGGTGGCCGAGAACATCGCCTTTCCGCTCAAGGTACAGGGGGTGCGCGAGGCCGAGCGGCGCCGCCGCGCCGTCGAGGTGATCGGGCTGGTCGGCCTCGAGGGGCGCGAGGACGCCTATCCCCGCGCGCTCTCGGGCGGGCAGCGCCAGCGTGTGGGCATCGCCCGCAGCCTCGCCGTCAACCCGGATATCTGGTTCCTGGACGAGCCGTTCTCGGCGCTCGATCCGCTGATCCGGCGCCAGCTCCAGGACGAGTTCCTCTCGCTGCAGGCCGAGTTGAAGAAGTCGATCGTCTTCATCACCCACGACATCGCCGAGGCGCTGAAGCTGGCGGACCGGATCTGCATCATGCGCGACGGGATCGCTGTGCAGATCGGCACACCGGCCGAGATCGTGCTGAACCCGGCCGATGACTATGTGGCCGAGTTCTCGCGCGATATCCCGCGCACCCGGCTGATGACGGTGGGCGCAGTGCGGGAGCCGCTGGACGGGCGCACGCCCGATCCCAAGGCGCCGGCGCTGGCCGAGGATCTGACGTTGGAACAGGCGCTGCTGCGCTGTCTCGAGGCCGAGCAATGCGGGCTGATGCCCGTCGTGGACGCCGATGGCCGGCAGACCGGGCTCTGCTCGGCCGAGGCGCTGGCCCGCGGGATGGGCGGCGGGATAGGCGGCGGGGCGCTGCCCGACCCGGACGAGGCGCCCGCATCCGACCCGGCCCCCGCCGACGCGGCCGCGAAATGACTGCCCTCACGCATCGCTTGCTGGCCCTCGGCCCCGGTGTCCAGGCGGCGCTGGCTGTCTTGGCGATCGGAGTGGTCTCGGCCGCACTCGCCCCGGCGGCGGAGTGGCTGGCCGAGTGGCCCGCCGCCTGGACCCTGCCCGCCAACGAGGCAATCGGCACTGGGCTCAAGGCCGCGCTCGACTGGCTCAAACCCGCTGCGCGGCTGCTGTCCGAGGTCATGGGCTGGCCCATGGGCTGGGTGAACGCCCTGCTGACCGGTGCGCCCTGGCCGGCGGTCGCCGGCGGCATCCTGGCGCTGGCCTATTGGGTGGGCGGCCGGCGCATGGCGCTGATCGCGGTCGTGGCGCTCGGATTCATCCTGGCCTCGGGCTATTGGCTCGAAGCGATGCGCACCTTGGCGCTGGTCACGGTCTCGGTGCCGCTGGCGCTGGCCATTGGGCTGACGGTGGGCATCCTCGCCTACGAGATCCCCGCCGCCAAGCGCGCGGTCGAGACGGTGCTGGACGTGATGCAAACCGTGCCGACCTTTGCCTATCTCACGCCGTTGATCGTGCTGTTCGGCTTTGGGCCCGTGGTGGGGCTGATCGCCTCGGCGATCTATGCGGCGCCGCCCATGGCGCGCAATGTGCTGCTGGCGCTCGAGCGGATCGAGCCCGAGATCCGCGAGGCCGCCGCCATGGCCGGCACCACCCGGCTGCAACGTCTGTTCCTGGTCGAGATCCCCGCCGCGACACCGCAGATTCTGGTGGGCGTCAACCAGTGCACCATGGCGGCGCTGTCTATGGTGATCATCGCGGCCGTGATCGGCGGCTTTGACGATATCGGCTGGGAGGTGCTGCTGACCATGCGCAAGGCCCAGTTCGGCCAGAGCCTTTTGGCGGGGCTGGTGATCGTGGTCTTTGCCATCCTGATCGACCGGATGTCGGCGGCGCTGCCCGAGCCGGCCGGGCGCGGGCGCCCGCGGATCGCCGCTCTGATCGCCGGGGTGGCCATCCTGGTGGGCGGGCTGCTGGCGCTGACGGGCCTGCTGCCGGGTGCCGAGACGCTGGGCGTGCTCCACCCGGCGGCCGAGGCGGTGGATGCCCTGCTGACCGCCTTCACCAAGGCCAATGGCGCGGCCCTCGACAGCTTGAAGAACACGGCGATGTTCTATGGGCTGTTGCCGCTGCGGATCGGGCTCGACAACGCCGTGCTTCCGTTCACCTGGGGGTTCGCCTGGACCGCGAGCCTCAGCGCCATCTGGCTGGGCGGCGCGGCGGCCCTGGGGGCTGTGCTGGCCGCCCGCGGGCGCATGGTGGGGGCGGTCGCCGTCATGGTGGTGGCCTATGTGCTGCACACCGGCATCGCAGACCTGCCTTGGCTCTTTGTAATCGTCAGCATAGGTGCGGTGGCCTGGCGCGCCGGCGGCTGGGGGCTCGCGCTCTTCACCATCCTGGCGCTCGGCGCGATCCTGCTGGCGGGGCTCTGGGAGCGGGCCATGCTCTCGGTCTATCTCTCAGGTGCGGCGGTCTTGATCTGCGCAGTGCTGGGCGGTGCGCTCGGGCTGCTCGCGGCGGTGGTGCCGGTGACCTGGCGGGTGCTCCAGCCAATCTGCGACACGCTCCAGACCATCCCGCTGTTCGTGTTTCTCATCCCGACGCTGATGTTCTTCCAGATCGGAGAGTTCTCGGCCCTGCTGGCGATCTGTTTTTACGCGATCGTGCCGATGATCCGGTACACGCGCTTTGGGCTGGTCTCGACGCCCGAGGATCTGGTCGAGGCGGCGGTCTCCTCGGGCGCCACCCGCTGGCAGATCCTGTGGGAGGTGCGCGCGCCCTATGCGGCGCCGGCGATCCTGCTGGGGCTCAACCAGACGATCCTCTATGCCTTTGCCATGCTGGTGATTGCGGCGCTGATCGGCACCACGGGGCTGGGTCAGTCCATCTACATTGCGCTTGGCAAGGCGGATGTGGGGTTGGGCGTCGCGGCCGGAGCGGCGATGGCGCTGCTGGCGCTGGTGGCCGACCGGCTGGTCCAGGCCTTTGCCGCCGAGCGGCGGGCGGCGCTGGGGCTCTAGGCCTTGGCGCCGTAAGCGCCGCCGTACGCGCCCAGGAACCGGGTCAGGTTGGCGCCGAGCTCCGGGCAGAGATAGCCGCCCTCCTGCACCAGCACCGCGGGCCGGCCGAGCCCCGCGATCGCCTCGGCGATGCGCGCGAACCCGTCGCCGCTCACGCGCAGCCCGCCAAAGGGATCGCCCTCAAAGGCATCGAGCCCCAGCGCCACCACCAGCAGATCCGGCGCGAACCGGGCGATGCGGGCCAGCCCCGCCTCCAGCGCCTCGAGAAACCCCGCATCGCCCGTCCCGATCGGCAGCGGCAGGTTCAGGTTGGCGCCGAGCCCAGCGCCCTCCCCCCGCTCGTGCGCATGGCCCCAGAAGAAAGGATAGAACGCTGCCGGATCCGCATGCACCGAGACCGTCAGCACATCGCCGCGGGCATAAAAGACGCCTTGCGTCCCGTTGCCATGGTGCAGATCCACGTCCAGGACCGCGACCCGCTGGCCTTGGGCCACCGCCCGCTCGGCCGCGATGGCACTGTTGTTCAGAAAACAGAACCCGCCCGCCATATCGCCAAAGGCGTGGTGCCCCGGCGGGCGGCAGAGCGCATAGGCCGCTCCTGCCCCCGCCAGCACCGCATCGGCCGCCGCCAGTGCCGTCTGCGCGCTCCAATAGGCGCTGTGATAGGTGGTCGCCGCGATCGGACAGGCGGTGTCGGCCATGTGATAGCCCGCCTGGCCCACCGGCGCGCTCGGATAGCTCGCGCCATGGCGCCCGGGATGGATGTTCGGCACGACCTCGTCCGAAGCGGTGGGTAAGGCCTGCCAACGCCCGTGGATCGTCTCGAGAAACGTCAAATACTCCGCGCTGTGGATCGCTGCGATGGGGCCGAGCCCCGCATCGGCCGGCGTCTCGACGCGCGCCTCCAGCGCCGCGAGCCCGCCCAACAGGGCCTCGATCCGCGCCGGCTGCTCGGGGTTCGGCTTGCGCAGGCCCGCCGCAAGGAAATGTCCGGGGTCATGGTGCTTCTGGTGAGGATGATAAAAGCAGCGCATCGGGCCTCCTTTGTGATCGCGAGCTTGGGCAAGCGGCCGGGCGAATGCAATGGCCCTTGCCGGGCCGGCGGGCGCAGGGCCATGCTGGGCCATGGTCGAGACAAGCGATTTTCTGGTCGTCGGCGGCGGCATCGCCGGCGCCTCGGCGGCCTGGGCGTTGGCCCCGCTCGGGACGGTTCGGCTGCTCGAGCGCGAGGACCAGCCGGGCTATCACACCACCGGCCGCTCGGCGGCGCTGTTCACCGAGACCTATGGTAATAGGGTGATCCGGCGCCTGACCTCGGCAGGCCGCGCCTTCTTCGAAGACCCGCCGGACGGATTTTGCGCGTCTCCCCTGCTCAGCCCCCGCGGCACGCTGTTGATCGCGCGCAGCGATCAGAGGGCCGCCGTCGCGCGCGCCCTCGCCGAGACGCCCACCGGCGCTCCGCCGCCCGAGCGGCTGGACAGCGCCGAGGCCTGCGCCCGCAACCCCGCCCTCGACCCCGCCTATGTGGCCCAAGCGCTGTTCGAGCCAGGCGCCGAGGACATCGATGTCGACGCGCTCCACCAGGGGTTTCTGCGCGGCCTGCGCGCCCGCGGCGGCGCGCTGGTGCCCCGCGCCGAGGTGGGCGCGCTCTCGCGCCGCGCGGGTCTCTGGCAGGCCGAGACGCGCGCTGGCGCCTTCGCCGCCCCCATCCTGGTCAACGCGGCGGGCGCTTGGGCCGACGAGATCGCCGCCCTGGCCGGGCTCGCCCCGGTGGGCCTCGTGCCCAAACGGCGCACGGCGTTCCTGTTCGACCCGCCGCCGGCGCTCGATCCCGGCCCCTGGCCGGCCACAATCGACATCGAGGAACAGTTCTATTTCAAACCCGATGCCGGGCGCATTTTGGGCTCCCCCGCCGATGAGACGCCTTCGCCGCCCTGCGATGCCCAGCCCGAGGAGCTCGACATCGCCATCGGCGTCGACCGCATCCAGCAGGCGACCCGCCTCAGCGTCCCGCGGATCGCGCGCGCCTGGGCGGGCCTGCGCAGCTTTGTCGCCGACAAGACCCCGGTGGTGGGCTTTGACCCCGGCACCGAGGGGTTCTTTTGGCTGGCGGGGCAAGGCGGCTATGGCATCCAGACCGCCCCGGCGCTGGCCCGCACGACCGCGGCGCTGATCGAGCACGCCACCCTGCCCGCCGATCTAGAAGCCGCCGGGCTCACACCGGCCACGCTGGCACCCGAGCGTCTGCGCTAGGCGGTAATCTGGCGCTTCAGCCAGGCTTGGAACGCCGTCGCGGCGGCGCCGGACGGCTCGCCCGGCATGACCAGCGCATAGCGGCCAAAGGCCATGTGCCCCTCAAAGGGCCGCACCAGCCCGCCATCCCCCAGCAAGCGCCCGCCCATAAAGGCGTCGTTGACGGCAAAACCGGCGCCGAGGCGCGCCAACTCCAGCGCGTCATGGGCGCTCGCCACCCGGATCTCGCGGCGCGGCGGGCGCTGTTCGGTGCCCGTGGCGGCGAACCAGCGCGCCCAGATCGCGCCGTCATCCTCGTGGATCAGCGTCTGGCCGCTCAGCGCCTCGGGCGGCAGAGGCAGGCGCCCCTCGGCCAAGGCGCCCGAGAGCGCCGGCGCGCAGACCGGGAACATCTCGAGCTCCACCAGCGTCTCGACCCGCATGCCCGGGAACCGGTCGGCGTTGAAGACAATCGCGAGGTCCGATTTCGGCAAGGGGCCGAGCGGCCCCGGCCCGGTCGTGGCAATGCTGACGGACAGTTCGGGATAGCGCGCCAGAAACTCCGGCAGGCGCGGCATCAGCCATTGGGTGGCAAAGGACGGCGGCGCCGCGATGCGCAGCGGGCCCGAGAGCGCATCGCCCCCGATCTCGGCCGCCGCGGCCGCCAGCCGGTCGAGCGCCTGCTGCACCGAGACCAGCAGCCGCGCGCCCTCACGCGTCAGCAGCAGCCGCCGGCCCGTGCGCTCGAACAGCCGCGCGCCGAGCGCCGCCTCGAGCCCGCGCACCTGATGGCTGACCGCGCTTTGGGTCAGGCCCAGCTCCTCGGCCGCCCGGCGCATGTTGAGATGGCGCGCCGCCGCCTCGAACCCCTGCAGCGTGCCGAGCGGCATCCTCCGTCCCGCGACCCGCATGGTTCCTCCAACCGACAAAAATCCCTCATTGATCTTACGAGAAATTCGCGCTGTCGGAAAGAATTGCTCATGCTAGGCTCGATCCATCGCAAAATGGGGAGAGCCCGCATGGAAGCCACGTTCTCACGCCGCCGCCTGGTCGAGCCGCAGCGCCTGCGCCACCTGATGCAGCGCTCGGATCTGCGCGGGGCGCTGCAGCTCGGCTCCCACGCGACAGCGATTGCCGGCTCGGGCACGGCGCTCTGGCTGCTTTGGGGCAGCTGGTGGATGGTGCCGGTCTTCATGATCCACGGGGTGCTGCTGAACTTCCTCTATGCGGGCCAGCACGAGCTGTCGCATGCCACCGTCTTCCGCACCAAATGGCTCAACGAAGCGTTCGGGCGGCTGATCGGCTTTCTGATGCTCTACCCGCGCGACTTCGACAAGATCCAGCATTGGGCGCACCACCAGCACACCCAGAACTGGGAGAAGGATGGCGAGCTGGTGCGCGAGCCCTACACGCTGCAGAGCTATCTGCTGTGGTTCTGGGGCCCGACCTATTGGCACAGCCGCGTCTCGCGGATCCTGCGATTCTGCCGGGGCGTGGTCCTCGAGCCCTATATCCGCGCGGATGAGCAGGCGCTGGTGATCCGCGAGGCACGCATCCATGCCGGCCTTTATGGCGCGATTGCCGCGGTCTCGGTGATCAGCGGCAGCTGGGCGGCGGTGATGCTGTGGCTCGCGCCGATGATGGCGATGAAATGGGTGCACCAGCTGCAGAACACCATCGAGCATCTGGGCCTCAGCCATGAGGACGACATCTTGAAGAACACGCGCACCACGCGCACCAATGCGCTGATGCGCTGGCTGTGCTGGCAGATGCCGTACCACACGGCGCACCACTCGTTTCCCAGCGTGCCGTTCTGGCGCCTGGCCGAGCTCGATGCCGCGATGCGGGCGGGCGGGGCCCAGCCCTATGCCATGGGCTGGATCGAGTTTCAGATCGAGGTGCTGCGCAAGCTGTGGTCCAAGAGCGAGTCCGACTATCCCTATGACGAGGTCTGGATCGTGCCGCGCAAGGGCGGGGGCGCGCACCGGCTCGAGGCGGCGTGAGCGCGCCTGGGCCCGAGACCCGGCGGCTGCGGGTCTTCCAATCCCTGTGGGCCATGCAGCCCCATGACCAGACGGGCGAGCGGCTGCCGCTCGACCGGATCGCCGGGCGCGTGGCCGAGGCGGGGTATCACGGCCTGGCCATCGATCTCGGTGCGGCGGATGTCGAGACCGCCCGCGCCATCCGCCCGCATCTCGAGCGCGAAGGCCTGACGCCGCTGATCGTCGCCTTTCCAAAATCCGTCGAGGGGCTGCGCGAGACGCTGGAGATGGCGGCCGATTTCGGCGCGCCCTATGTGAACGTGGTGGGCCAGGTCTTCCCGCTCAGCGTCGAGGGGGCGATCCCGGTGCTCCGCCGCTGGATCGAGATGGCCGACCAGGTGGGCATGCCCGTGCAGTTCGAGACCCACCGCAACTGCATCACCAATGACCTCTTCAGCACGCTCCAGATGCTGGATGCGGTGCCCGAGATGCGCCTGGCGGGCGATTTCTCCCACTACATCGTCGACCGGGAGTTCAAGCTGCCGCTGGCCGAGTGGGAGCGCGGATTGCTCAGCCGCTGCATCCAGCGCTGCGACAGCTTCCAGGGACGGGTGGCCAGCCGCCAGCAGGTGCAGCTGCAGATCGGGTTTGCCCAGCATGCGCCCTGGGTCGCGCTGTTCGAGAGCCTGTGGGAGGAGGGCCTCGCCTCGTGGCGCCGGCGCAATGCCCGCGGTGACCTCGTGTTCCTCTGCGAGCTTGGCCCGCCCGAATACGCCATGACCGGGGCGGATGGGCGCGAGATGTCGAGCCGCTGGGACGAGGCGCTGGCGATCCGCGCCAAGGTCGAGGCAATCTGGGCCCGCCTCGAGGCCGCAGCCCCCTAATTCTTGCGCCGGCGGGATTTGCCGCGCCCGCGCTGGCCCGGGCGCCCGGTGGTCGAGCGGGGCTTCACGGCGTCGTCCACCTTCGCCTCGATCGCCGATTGGCGCGCTAGGGGATCGTCGGCGATCGCCAGATCCACCGCCTCCAGCCGCTTGATCTCGTCGCGCAGTCGCGCCGCCTCCTCAAACTCCAGGTTCTCGGCCGCGGTCATCATCTCCTTGCGCAAGGCGGTGATGTGGGCGCCAAGGTTGTCGCCCAGGCCGCCTTTGGTCTTCTTGTCGATCTTGGTGGTGACCCGGGCCATGTCTGCATCGCCCTGGTAGACGCCCTCGAGGATGTCCTCGACATTCTTGCGGATCGTCTGGGGCGTGATGCCGTGCTCGGTGTTGTAGGCGACCTGCTTGGCGCGGCGGCGCTCGGTCTCGCCGATGGCGCGCTCCATCGAGCCGGTCTTGTGGTCGGCATACATGATCACCCGACCCTCGGCATTGCGCGCGGCCCGGCCGATGGTCTGGATCAGCGAGGTCTCGGAGCGCAGGAACCCTTCCTTGTCCGCATCGAGGATCGCCACCAGCGCGCATTCGGGGATGTCGAGCCCCTCGCGCAGCAGGTTGATGCCCACCAGCACATCGAAGGCGCCGAGGCGCAGATCGCGCAGGATCTCGATGCGCTCGAGCGTGTCGATGTCCGAGTGCATATAGCGCACCCGCACCCCGTGCTCGTGCAGATACTCGGTCAGATCCTCGGCCATGCGTTTTGTCAGCGTGGTCACCAGAACGCGGTTGCCGACGGCGGCGACCTGGCGGCATTCGTCCAGCAGATCATCAACCTGGCTGGAGACGGGGCGGATCTCGACCTGCGGGTCGATCAGGCCGGTAGGGCGGATCACCTGCTCGGTAAAGACACCGCCCGTGCGCTCCAGCTCCCATTTGCTGGGCGTTGCGCTGACAAACACCGATTGCGGGCGCATGGCGTCCCATTCCTCAAATTTCAGCGGGCGATTGTCCATGCAGGAGGGCAGGCGGAACCCGTGCTCGGCCAGGGTGAACTTGCGCCGATAATCGCCCTTGAACATGCCGCCGATCTGGGGGACCGAGACATGGCTCTCATCGGCAAACACGATGGCGTTGTCGGGGATGTATTCAAAGAGCGTGGGCGGCGGCTCGCCCGGCTGGCGGCCCGAGAGATAGCGGGAATAGTTCTCGATGCCGTTGCAGGCGCCCGTGGCCTCGATCATCTCGAGATCGAACTGGGTGCGTTGCTCAAGCCGCTGCGCCTCGAGCAACCGCCCTTCGGCCTCGAGCTGCTTCAGCCGCACCGTCAGCTCGGCTTTGATCTCCTTCACCGCCTGGTTCAGGGTCGGGCGCGGGGTCACGTAGTGGCTGTTGGCATAGATGCGCACCCGCTCGAGCGCGCCGGTCTTGGCACCGGTCAGGGGATCGAACTCCTGGATCGCCTCCAGCTCGTCGCCGAAGAAGCTGAACCGCCAGGCCCGGTCCTCGAGATGCGCCGGCCAGATCTCGAGACTGTCGCCCCGCACCCGGAAGCAGCCGCGCTGAAAGCCGGCGTCGTTGCGGCGGTACTGCTGGGTCACCAGCTCGCGCATCACCGCCTGTTGGTCATAGGGCATCCCGGTCTTCAGATCCTGGGTCATGGCGCCATAGGTCTCGACCGCGCCGATGCCATAGATGCACGAGACCGAGGCGACGATCACCACATCGTCGCGCTCCAGCAGCGCTCGCGTCGCCGAGTGGCGCATGCGGTCGATCTGCTCGTTGATCTGGGCTTCCTTCTCGATATAGGTGTCCGAGCGCGGCACATAGGCTTCCGGCTGGTAATAGTCGTAATACGAGACGAAGTACTCGACCGCGTTCTCCGGGAAGAACTGTTTGAACTCGCCATAGAGCTGAGCCGCCAGCGTTTTGTTCGGAGCGAGAATGATGCCCGGGCGCTGGGTCGCCTCGATCACCTTGGCCATGGTGAAGGTCTTGCCGGTCCCGGTCGCCCCCAGCAACACCTGGTCCCGCTCACCGGCGATGATTCCCTCGGCCAGTTCGGTGATCGCCATGGGCTGATCCCCGGCTGGATCAAAGGGGGTATGCATCACCAGACGCCGCCCGCCCTCGAGTTTGTCGGCGGGGTCGCGGCGCTGGGGAACGGTGACGAGCGTGTCGGTCATGAAGCGTTAAGATCCTTTCGCAACACTGAATTTAGTGGGTGCGGGTCGCTTGTCCAAGCCCGTCTCACGCAACGTCACCATGACCGAAATGCGAGCGGACTGAGGCAACTTTTTGGCAATCCTGTCCAGACCCCCATTGACCGGGACCCCCTTCGGAGTCATATACGAGGGGCAAGCAGCAGAGCGTCGTCAGCCCGGTGCGACACCCACCCCACCCTCGCTCCCTGCACCGGGCTGGCGGCGTGATCTTTCAAAAATCGTTGAAAACCCGCGCACAGGCATCTGATTATGCGCACGAAACCTGTTTGGTCCGACACTCAGATCCCACGCAAGCCGGCGTCCGACGCCCGGCCTTCTGGCGTGTCGCAAGCCGCCCGAGCCCCACGCGCCATCGCCCCCCGCCCTGCTTTCGCCATGTTTGCGGCCCCATTTATCGGTGCGGGGCTGTTGTTCATCGCGGCGCTGGCGTTGCTCTGACCGCGGGGGCGATTCGGGCCGCCGCCACGGCGGGCGTCCGAGCGCATCCGCCGCGCCTCTCCCGCTTGAAACCCATGACCGTTTCGCATGATAGTGCGCGAAACATGCAGGAGGCCCCGATGCAGGCGCGGATCTACCAGCCAGCCAAAAGCGCGATGACCAGCGGCCAGGGCAACGCCCGGGGTTGGCGGCTCGATTACGTGCCGGCCGAGCCGCGCCGCATCGACCCGCTGATGGGCTGGACCGGGTCGGGCGACATGAACCGCCAGGTCTCCCTCGATTTCGAGAGCCGTGAGGCCGCCATCGACTATGCCCGGCGCAACGGCATCGCCTTTGTGGTCGAGGAGGCCAAGCCACGTCGCCCAAATGTGCGCCCCATGGGCTATGCGGCGAACTTCGCCTATACCCGGCGCGGCAACTGGACCCACTGAGGCCCGAGCCGGACCGCCAGAATGGGCGCTGAGCTTTATCCGGTGATCTTGTGCGGGGGCTCGGGCACGCGGCTCTGGCCCGCCTCGCGCAAGTCGTTTCCCAAACAGTTCTGTCCGCTGCTCGAAGGCGGAAGCCTGTTCCAGCGCACGCTCGAGCGGCTGGAGGGCGCGGGCTATGCCGATCCGGTGCTGTTGACAAACCAGGAGTTCCGCTTTGTCGTCGCCGAGCAGCTCTCGGATATGGGCGGATCCGCCAGCCGCATCCTGCTCGAGCCCGAGGGGCGCAACACGGCACCCGCGGTCTGTCTGGCGGCGCTCGAGGCCTTTGCCTGGAGCCCGGAGGCGACGCTTTTGGTGCTTCCCTCGGACCACCTGATCGCCGACCGCGAGGCCTTTCACCGTGCCGTGGCCGAGGGGCGTGCGGCGGCGGATCAGGGCCGGCTCGTCACCTTCGGCGTGCCGCCCGACCGGCCCGAGACCGGCTATGGCTATCTTGAGCTCGAGGGCCGACCGGCACCGGGCGCCCAGCCCTTCCTGCGCTTTGTCGAAAAACCGGATGCCCCGCGCGCCGAGGAGATGCTGGCCACTGGCCGCTATCTCTGGAACTCGGGCATGTTCCTCTTCCGCGCCGATGCGATCCTGTCGGCGTTCGATGTGCACGCGCCCGAAATCCGCGCCGCCTGTGCTGATGCGCTGGCTGGCGGGCGCGAGGATCTCTGCTTTTTCCGCCCCGACCCGCAGGCCTATGCCCGCTCGAGCGATATCTCGATCGATTATGCGATCATGGAGCGCGTCCAGGGCAGCGTGGTGCCGCTGACCGGCGGGTGGAACGATCTCGGCTCCTGGCGCACCGTCTGGGCCGAGAGCGCACCGGACGGCGACGGGGTCGCCACCAATGCCGGCGCGCTGGCCATCGACTGCCGCGACACGCTGCTGCGCGCCGATGGGCCGGACCAGCGGCTGGTCGGCATCGGGCTCTCGGGCATCGTCGCGGTGGCCACGGGCGATGCGGTGCTGGTCGCCGATATGGACCGCGGCCAGGAGGTGCGCACAGCGGTCGAGCGCCTGCGCGCCGAAGGGGCGGCCCAGGCCACCGAGTTCTCCCGCTGCTACCGCCCCTGGGGCTGGTATGAGAGCCTGGCCAAGGGCGAGCGCTTCCAGGTCAAGCAGATCATGGTCAAACCCGAAGCCAAGCTCTCGCTGCAATCGCATCACCACCGGGCCGAGCATTGGGTCGTCGTCGCCGGCACCGCTCGCGTGACCGTGGGCGAGGAGGTCCGGCTGCTGACCGAGAACGAGAGCGTCTATATCCCGCTTGGCGCCGTCCACCGGCTGGAGAACCCGGGCAAGCTCGACCTGCATCTGATCGAGGTGCAATCGGGCAGCTATCTGGGGGAGGACGACATCGTGCGCTATGAGGACATTTACGCCCGCGACTGATCCCGGCGCGCCGCGCTTTCCAAGCGGAGGCCGGGGCGCTAGGTGAAGGGCGGATCAACGCTGGAGACCCCGATGCCGTCTGCCCTTCTTCCGGTCACCGCCGTCTATGCGGGGCTGCTCACGCTGTGGATCATCTATCTGACCGTCCGGGTGGGGCAGATGCGCACCCGCCACAAGGTCTCGCTCGGCGACGGCGGGGAGCGCGCGGTGCTCCATGCCAGCCGCGCCCATGGCAATGCGGTCGAGACAATCCCGCTGACGCTGTTGCTGATGGCGTTGGCGGAGTCGATCGGGGCGCCGGCCATCGCGCTGCATCTGCTGGGGCTGGGGCTGGTGGCCGCGCGGGTGCTGCACGGGATGTATTTCTTTGGCGGGGCGCGGGTCTTGGCGTTGCGCTCGGTCGGCATGGGGCTCACGGCGCTGGTGCAGCTGGTGCTGGCGCTCGGTCTGCTGGCGCACGGCATCGGCCATCTCGGCGGCGGAGCCACGCCATGAGCGGGCCCGAGGCGGCCGACCGCGCTACGGCCGAGGCGCTGCTGGACGCGGCGCTGGCGGCCGGCGCCCATGCGGCGGATGTGCTGGTGGCGGCCAGCACGGCGCTCGAGGTCGGCGTGGCCGAGCGCGCGCTCGAGGATGCCGAGCGCTCCGAGAGCGTGGATATCGGCCTGCGCGTGCTGATCGGACAGCGCCAGGCCTGCGTCTCGGCCTCCGAGCGCAGCGCGGATGTGCTGGCCGAGACGGCCGCCCGCGCCGTCGCCGTGGCCCGCGAGGCGCCGGATGATCCCCATTGCGGCCTGGCCGAGCCCGATGCCTTGGCCCGGGACGCCGAGGCCGCCGAGCGCGCGCTGGATCTGGCCGATGCGGCCGCCAGCCCGGATCCGGCCGCACTCGAGGCCCTGGCGCGGGAGGCCGAGGACGCAGCGCTCGCCATCGAGGGCGTCGGCCAAGTCGAGCAGGCGCGCGCCAGCTGGTCCACGGATCGGGTGACCCTGGCGGCCTCGAACGGGCTGCGCCACCAGACCGCGCGGACCACCTGGGCGATCAGCGCCTCGGCGATTGCCGGTGAGGGTCTGGGGCGCGAGCGGGACTATGCCGTCGAGATCCGCCGGCACCGGAGCGATCTGCCGGCCGCCTCGGTGATCGGCCAGCGCGCGGGAGAGCGGGCCGTGGCGGCCCTCGGCGCCCGCCGCCCCCCCACGGGCCCCGTGCCGGTGCTGTATGATGAGCGCGTCGCGGCCAGCCTGATCGGCCATCTGCTCTCGGCCATCAACGGCCAATCGGTGGCGCGCGGATCGAGCTGGGCGGCCGATCTGATGGACCAAGCGGTGCTGCCTGCGGGGATCGATGTGTTCGATGATCCGACCATTGCCCGGGGCCGGGCCAGCCGCGCGATCGATGCCGAGGGGCTTGCCGCCCGCCGCCGGCCCTTGGTCGAGCAAGGCCGGCTGGTGTCCTGGGTGCTCGATCTGGCCACAGGGCGGCAATTGGGGCTGGGCACCACCGGCAATGCCCGGCGCGGCACCGGTGGCCCGCCGCGCCCTGGCACCTCGAACATCCGCATGACCCTGGGCGACCGGGACCGCGCCGGCCTGATCCGCGAGATGGGCCGCGGCCTGCTGGTCACCGGGCTCATCGGCAGCTCGATCAACCCCACGACCGGCGCCTATAGCCGCGGCGCCAACGGGTTCTGGGTCGAGGGGGGAGAAATCACCCATCCGGTGAACGAAATCACCATTGCTGGAAATCTCCAACAGATGTTGACAACTGTCACCGCGGGCAATGATGCCGATCTCAGCAAAGGGATGGCGGTGCCTTCGCTGCTGGTCGAGGGGTTGACCGTCGGTGCCTGACACCGCGGCCACGCGCGCCGCCGAGGACCGCGCCCTGTTGGTGGCCGCCGCCGAGGCGGGCGGAGCAGTCGCGCTTGGGTTCTTCCAAGGTGCGGTGAAATCCTGGGACAAGGAGGGCGGCCAGGGCCCGGTCTCGGAGGCCGATCTCGCCGTGAAC
>JBCCZI010000039.1:0-32868 GCA_039187815.1 Pseudomonadota bacterium
GAATATGAGAATTCTCAGACATTACTTCAAAGAGTTCGGTTGATATAACATCAGTTTCAGGCTCAAGTGGAGCCCGTTCGATATTCGAGAAATCAAAGAGAACTACGAGCGCCTCGCCTCAAAAGCGGCGTGAAGATATTGACTTTTCGAATATCGAACGGGCTCCACTTGAGCCTGAAACTGATGTTATATCAACCGAACTCTTTGAAGTAATGTCTGAGAATTCTCATATTCACTATAAAATTGAAAAAAAGGACGGTGAAATTCAACGGCTATCCCCTATAGTTGATATTGATGAGGAGAAGGCAAAGCTGATTAGACTATTTTATTGATGGATTTATGTATTTGCCGTAGTATACTGTGCTGCGATATTTTGGCTTATTGGTGTAGATGCGTTTCGCGATGGCGCACAGATCGACCCTACGGTCCTATCGATTATGGCGGGCAGCACTGCCGTTTCCGTAATTGGATTGGTCAGCGTGATACTCACAGGTCTATACCGAAATGATTAAAATGAACTTTTTGCTTGATAAAATTCGATAGCATCACCATATCAGGAGCATGAACAAGCTTCCCCTGCACAAGCGCACCATGATCCTTTCCATGCTCGTCGAGGGCATGTCTATGCGGTCGATCTCTCGGACAGTCGGGGTTTCGATCAACACTGTGACAAAGATGCTGGTGGATGCTGGCGAAGCCTGCGCGGCCTACCATAACAAGACGGTGCGCGATGTAGAGGCCCGCAAGGTCCAGTGCGATGAAATCTGGTCCTTCCGCTACGCTAAGGCGAAGAACGTTCCGACCGCAAAGGCCGCTGCGCAGGGCGCTGGTGATGTGTGGACGTGGACGGCTCTGGAGAGCGAAACCAAGCTCATCCTGGCATGGGAGGTCGGGGACCGCTCGGGGGCGACTGCCCTGGAGTTCATGGACGATCTGCGCAACCGTCTGGCGAACCGGGTGCAGTTCGCCAAGGACGGGCACAAGGCGTATCTGGAGGCCGTCGAGGGCGCTTTCGGCGCTGATCTAGACTTCGCCAAGCTTGTGAAGATCTACGGCGACGACCCGCAGAAAGGCCCGGAGCGGAAGTACAGCCCGTCAGTCTGCAAGGGTGCGCGCAAGCAGCCTATCGAGGGCAACCCGGATGTGGCCGCGATCAGTACCAGCCATATCGAGCGGCAGAACCTCACCATGCGCATGGGTATGCGGCGCTTCACGCGGCTGACGAATGGGTTCAGCAAAAAGCTGGAGAACCATCTGCACATGCTCTCGATCTGCTTCGTGCACTACAACTTCTGCCGGATGCACAAGAGCCTGCGCATGTCGCCCGCGATGGCTGCGGGCGTTAGCGACGCGCTGCGGGACTTCGAGTGGATGTGCGAGCTTATCGACGCGCGGGCTCCGAAGCCGAACCGTCCGAAGACCTACCGCAAGAAAGAGAATTCAAACTGAGACACTACCCATTAACTTATCGTCTACCGTCCTCCCGGTAACCATGTTACTGTCGAATATGGCAGGGGGTGTGTGTCCGTCCGGACCTTAGAATCCGGACGCGGAGTTAGGGATTGGAATCCGCCGGTAATGCTGTTTTGGCCGCTTACGATCATCGGCACGGTGATACTTGCGATTTTTGTCGCGACCCATCCGGACGTCGATCTGACCTCGCCCAAGGACGAGGATGTCACCGCTTTGTACCTCGTTCTGATGGTCGGCGCGATCGCACTGGCGGCGGTCGGACGTATGGTACTGCGCAGCGGCCAGCGCACCCTAATCAACGGCATGGTCCTGAGCGTCGTCGGCATCCTCGGCGCAGGCGGCTATATCTTTTGGGATGAGTTCCGTGATGCCTGGAACCGGGTGCGAGGGGAGCTGAACCCCAGTCTCGCACTGACCATCGCACCGGGCGAGGTGGAAATCCGCCGCGCCTGGGACGGCCATTACCGCGCCGATATCGGCATCAATGGCCACAAGATGCGGATGATCGTGGACACCGGCGCCAGCATGGTGCTGATCCCCTTTGAGCACGCTCGCTTGCTGGGCATCGACCCGGATCTGCTGCGCTACTCTCTTCCGGTTCTGACCGCCAATGGCCCGACCAAGGTGGCGCCGATCAATCTCGACCGCATGGAGGTCGGCCCGATCCTGGTGCGCGACGTCATCGCGGCCGTGGCCACCGAGGGCTCACTCGAGTCGCCGCTGTTGGGCATGAGCTTTCTCTCGCGCCTGACCGAGACCACCTTTCGCAGCGAAAAGCTGATCCTGCGTCAATCGGTGACCGATCGCGGCGTTATGATGCTCGACCGCTGAGGCGGGCCGGGCTGGCGCTCAAGGCGCGGCCAACCACCAATCTCGGGGATACCGCGCGGGCGGCTCGGGCCGGAAATAGGCGATGACGCGCGGTGGGCCTGGCGGCGCCTGCCACGGCGCCACGCCGTGCAGGGCAAGCCGATGGACGATATAGGCCTCGCCCGGCCGCGCCGTGACCACCACCCGCGGACACGTCTCGAAGATCTGCCGGCGCGTCTCGGTGTAGATGTCGGTCACGTCCTCTTCACCCCAGCGCTCGGACGGGATCCCGGCCAGGCGGGCAAAAAAGGCGTCTCGGACCAGCTCATGGCTGCCGTCCCACACGACGAGCGGCGCGGCATCGACCGGTGTTTCGCTAAGGGGCAGGCCCAGCACAAAGGCGTGCCGTTCACCGAGCTGCCGGCGGCGCTGGTCATCGCGGAGCAGCCCGTCCACATGCGCGGCATCCCGGTCGCGACGAAAGCGAAAGGCCGCGGCACTCTCCTCCTCGCCCGGCTGCGGATAGCCCGGATAGCAGACGGAGATCTGCGCGCGATCCCAGGAGACATCGCGCAGCCCAAGCTCCTCGGCGACAAAGCGCGTCGCTCGGCCGGCGAGCGGCGGGACGCGCCCCGGCACCGCACCATCGGCGCCGTTCGGCAGGATGTTCACGCCGGCAAACCAAGTGCCCCCGCAGCGGAGCCAGGCGGCACGCGCCTCGGCATCGGCGGCGATCTCGGCGGCGAGCGGTGCCGCGGCGGCGACCCAGGCGGCGGTCTCGTCATCGGCGGGAAAGCGCGCCCAGCCCCGCGTTTGCAGCGCGTCTCGCTCGGCGCTCATGCAGCGGCCTGGGGCCGATCGCGGATCTCGGCCAGCGCCTGTTCGATCAAATCGGGGCCAGCACCTGGACGCACCGCACCATCGGACAGGCGCCTGCGCCAGGCCCGCGCACCGGGGCGTCCGGCAAACGCCCCCAACATGTGCCGCGTGATCTGGTTCAACCGCGTGCCGCGGGAGAGCTCGGCCTCGATATAGCTCAGCATGCGTGTGACAGCGGTCTCGGCAGCGATGGGCGCCACGGATTGGCCAAGGATCATCCCATCGGCGCCCCCCAGAATGCCGCCCGGATCGTGATAGGCCGCCCGTCCGATCATCACGCCGGCAAAGCGCTCGAGATGCCTTGCCGCCTCGCTCAGATCGGCAATGCCCCCGTTCAGGACAAAGCTGAGCTCCAGCCGCCCGCGCGCCACCTCGGCGACCAGCGGATAGTCCAGCGGCGGCACGGTCCGGTTCTCCTTGGGGCTCAACCCCTTCAGCCAGGCCTTGCGCGCATGCACTGTGAAGACCTGAACCCCGGCATCGGCCACGGTGTCGACAAAGCGTGGCAGCGCCTCGGCTGGATCCTGATCATCGACCCCGATGCGGCACTTGACCGTGATCTCCGGGCCATCCGCCCCGGCCGCAGCGCGCATGGCGGCGATGCAGCGGGCAACCAGATCCGGCTCGCGCATCAGGCAGGCGCCAAAAGCTCCGGACTGCACCCGGTCCGAGGGGCAGCCCACATTGAGGTTGATTTCGGCAAAGCCACGGGGGCGAGCCATCTCGACCGCGCGCGCCAGCATCTCGGGATCCGAGCCGCCCAATTGCAAGGCCAGCGGATGCTCGCGCGCGTCGTGGTCCAGCAGCCAGTCCGCCTTGCCCAGCACGAGGCCAGAGGCCGTAACCATCTCTGTATAGAGCAGCGCATGGGCCGAGAACTGCCGGTGAAACATCCGGCAGTGGCGGTCGGTCCACTCCATCATCGGCGCCACCGAGAGACGGCGCGCACGGGCAAGATCAACTCCGGTCATCGGGCGCTATCTAGCACCCTCGGGCGCGTTTGCCCATCAGGCGGCGCGAGGACGCGCCAGCCAGATCGCCGCCAGCCAGCTGAGCCCCGCCAAAGACGCGGCGGTCGCCAGACAGAGCGCGACGCCGCCGATTTGGTAGCTGAGCCCCGATAGCAGCGTGCCGAGCAACCGTCCCACAGCATTGGCCATGTAGTAGAACCCAACATCCATGGTGACCCGTCCCGCACTGGTGAACGCCAGGATCAGATAGGAATGCAGCGCGGAGTTCACCGCGAACACCCCGCCGAACACCAAGAGCCCGATCACGAGCACCGCCGTCAGCCAGGGGGCGGGCGCTCCGGCCAGCCAAACCGCCAACGCCAGCGCGGCGGGGATGACGGCCAGCCAGCCGACCCAGGTGCGGGCAAGCGCCACGGTCTCGGCCAAGCCCTTCTCGCGGGCCCGCAACAGTATAGGCGCCGAGGCCTGGATGGCGCCATATCCGATGATCCACACGGCCATGAAAACGCCGATCTGGAAGAAGGCCGCGCGGTTTCCCGCCTCGGAACCATCCGACAGCACGCTGTAGAAATAGACCGGGATGCCGACCACGAACCAGGTGTCGCGCGCGCCAAACAGGAACAGCCGAGCCGCCGAGAGCCGGTTGATGTTGGGATCTTTCGAGAACACCTCCCGGAACTTCGCGCCCTTTGAGCCGCGCGGCAGGCCGGTTGGCATAAAGAGCGCCACCGCCGCCAGGATCACGCCCAGAACGGCCGCCATGGCCAGCACCGATCCGTCGAACCCAACCGTTCCCAACAGCACGGTGCCGAGCAGGAAGCCGAGGCCCTTCACCGCGTTCTTGGATCCTGTCAGCACGGCCATCCAGCGGAAGAGCGCCCCGTCGCCCTCGGGCGCCAGCACCTTGACGGCGGATTTCGAGCTCATCTTGGACATATCCTTGGCCACGCCCGAGACCCCCTGCACCGCCATCACGAATGCGACCGAGGCCGCGACGGCCCAAGTCGGATCGAGCTGCGCCAGGGCCAGCAGCGCCAGGATCTGCAGCCCGAGTCCCGCATAGAGTGTCGCCGTCAGACCGAACCGCGCCGCGATCCAACCCGCCGAGAGGTTGGTGACGACCCCCATGAACTCATAGAGCAGAAACAGATAGGCCAGCTGCACCGGGCTGAAGCCCAGCGTGTGGAAGTGCAGGAGCACCAGCATCCGCAGCGCCCCATCGGTGAGCATGAAGGCCCAATAGGCCGCCGTCACCGCCACATAGGCCGCCAAGCCTTGGGGCCGCGCGCGCGCTGTGTCGCTCATGCCATATGCTCCGCCATCAGGCGCGCGAGATCCGCCATGCGCCGGGCATAGCCCCATTCGTTGTCGTACCAGGCATAGACTTTGGCCTGGGTGCCGCCGACCACCATGGTGCTCGGCCCGTCGACGATCGAGGAGCGCGGATCGTTCACGAAATCCGCCGAGACCAGGGGGCGCGTCTCGTATCCCAGGATGCCGGCCAGCGGCCCCTCGGCCCATTTGGCGAACAGCCCGTTGAGCTCGTCGACGCTGGTCTCGCGGGCCATCTCAAAGACACAGTCGGTCAGCGAGGCGTTCAGCAGCGGCACGCGCACGGCATGGCCGTTCAGCCGCCCCGCCAGCTCTGGATAGATCAGCCCGATCGCGGTCGCCGAGCCGGTGGTCGTCGGGATCAGCGAGTTCAAGGCCGAGCGCGCGCGCCGAAGATCCTTGGCCGGCCGGTCGACCATTACCTGGGTGTTGGTCACATCGTGGATGGTGGTGATCGAGCCGTGGCGGATCCCGATCTCCTCATGCATGACCTTGACCACGGGCGCGAGGCAGTTGGTGGTGCAGCTCGCCGCTGTGACCAGCCGGTGCTCGGCCGGATCATAGAGCGTGTGGTTGACGCCGTAGACCAGGTTCAGCGCGCCGGCCTCCTTGATCGGGGCCGAGACCAGGACTTTGCCAACTCCGGCGGCAAAATAGGGGTCCGTCTTGGCCACCGTCTTGAACACGCCGGTGCAGTCGATCACCAAATCGACGCCGAGCTCGGCCAGCGGCAGCGCCTCGATCGCCCGCTCGTTGGTCAGCCGCATGGCGTGGCCGTTCACCGTCACGTTGTCCGACCCGTGGGCGAACTCCGCCGCCCAGCGTCCATGCACCGTGTCGAATTCCAGCAAATGGGCGTGCTGTTCGGGTCCGCCGACCGCGTCGTTCAGCAGCACGATCTCGCCCGGCGGGCCGTCCTCGATCAGCGCGCGGAGCACCAGCTTGCCGATGCGGCCAAGGCCATTGAGTGCGATGCGGGCCATGGGCGCTCCTCCGGAATGTGCCGGGCAGGCCGGATCCCGTCCCGCCTGCGCTGTCGACGGGATTTATCGCACCTCTATATCGCATTTGTGACGGTCGGGATCTTCTCAGCCGGCCCTGACGGGGAAACCCATGAGCGACGCCCTCATCCCAGCGCAGACGGCGCCCTATCCGGTCGAGGTTGAGGTCGAGGCCGGAAAAACCCATTTGTTGTCTTCATGTGGCCGGCCAGCCAAACAGTGCTTCTTCGATGGTTGCCACCAGGGCACGGAGCTCGGGCCGCTGAGGTGCCAAGCAGAGAAGGACGGGCGCGTCTTCTTCTGTGGACGTAAAGCAAGTGCCAATACGCCGGGCTTTGACCGCAGCCACTAGGGGCTGTGATGGGGGCTGAGCGGGCCCTCAGGCTGCCTTGCTACGACGGCGGGCCACAAGACCGAGGCCTGCCAGCCCGCTGAGCAGCAACAGCGCCGGAACCGGCAGCGGCACGGCGACATCGAAGCCGACTGTCTCACCCGTGAGCCAGGTCACCCCCGCCAGGTCGATCTCGAGCACACCATCAGCAAAGCTGAGATCACCAAGGCCGAAATCGCCATCACTGATGGTATCCGAAAAGCCGCCGATCACGGGCGTGTCGCCATTGCTGTCCACGAACCCACTCAGCCGAATGATCTCGTCGGTAAAAACTTGATCTGCCAAGCCGGTGATGTCGATCCAGCCACCCATGAACATGATCTCAAGTCCTGGGGTGGTCCCATTCGAATTGATGAAAATCGTCGGCTCGGTATCGGTGACGACATAAGGGCCCGGGTCGCAGTTGCGCTCACTGCCACCGGAAGCGTTGACCACGCCGTCGCCAGCATTGATCACCTGGCAGGTGATAGACGAGCCCACGACCGAGGCCTGAGCCGCGCCCTGCCATGCCGTTGCACCCATGGCGACAGCGCCCGCAAGGGCCAACACGTTGCGAATCTTTCCCACGGCAGCACTCCTTAACACACCCGGGAGTGACCTTAACGTGTCTTTGCCTCACGGACAAGCCCGCTCGGCCCTTCCTCCCAGAGGGATATGCGCCTATACAGCGGCGGTTTGGCAGCGGCCCGGGGGCGTGAGACATGGCGAACGTGGCGGTGGTCGGCGCTCAGTGGGGCGACGAGGGCAAGGGCAAGATCGTCGACTGGCTCTCGGAGCGGGCCGATGTGATCGTGCGTTTCCAGGGCGGGCACAACGCCGGCCATACGCTGGTGATCGACGGCGTGACCTATAAGCTCTCGCTGCTGCCCTCGGGCATCGTGCGGCCGGGCAAGCTCTCGGTCATCGGTAATGGCGTGGTGCTCGACCCTTGGGCTCTGCTTGAGGAGATCGACAAGCTGCGTGGCCAAGGGGTCGAGATCACGCCCGAGACCTTCCTGATCGCCGAGAACACGCCGCTGATCCTGCCGCTCCATGCCGAACTCGACCGCATCCGCGAGACCAGCAACACCACCGGCAAGATCGGCACGACGGGGCGCGGCATCGGCCCGGCCTATGAGGACAAAGTGGGCCGGCGCACGGTCCGGGTTGCCGATCTTGGCGATGCGGCGACCCTGGAGGCGCGGCTTGACCGGCTGCTCGCACACCACGATCCGTTGCGCCGCGGGCTCGGTGCCGAGCCGGTCGACCGGGCGGCCTTGGCAAAGAGCCTGGCCGAGGTCGCGTCGAAGATTCTGCCATTCGCCAAACCGGTTTGGCGAGAGCTCGCCGCCGCGCGCAGCAGGGGGCAGCGCATCCTTTTCGAGGGCGCACAAGGAGCGCTTCTGGACGTGGATTTTGGGACCTACCCCTATGTGACCTCCTCCAACACCATGGCCGGCATGGCCGCCACCGGCTCCGGCATCGGGGTCGACGCGGTGGACTTCACGCTTGGCATCGTCAAAGCTTACACCACCCGTGTGGGCGAGGGCCCATTCCCCACCGAGCTGCATGACGAAATCGGCCAGCGCCTCGGCGAGCGGGGGCGCGAGTTTGGTACCGTCACCGGGCGCCAACGCCGCTGCGGTTGGTTCGATGCGGCGCTGGTGCGCCAGACCTGTGTCACGGGCGGGGTCTCGGGCATCGCGCTGACCAAGCTCGACGTCCTGGACGGCATGGAGGAGTTGAAGATCTGCACCGGCTACCGGTTGGATGGCGCGGAGATGGATCACCTGCCGATGGCGGCGGATGCCCAGGCGCGGGTAGAGCCGGTCTATGAGACCCTGCCCGGCTGGTCCGAGAGCACATATGGCGCGCGCCGCTGGCTCGATCTGCCGGCCGAGGCGATCAAATACGTCAAGCGCGTCGAGGAGCTGATCGAGACGCCGGTGGCGCTCCTCTCAACCAGCCCCGAGCGGGACGACACCATCCTGGTAACCGACCCCTATCGCGGCTAGCGCACTGGCGGGCGCTTGAGCGGCCTGCGACATTTGGGGTGGCCGCAGGACCGGCGACAAAGCTGGGCGAGCGGCCTGGGTTGCCCTATGTCACCAGCCATGACCTATCGCGCTCGCAAATTTTGGTCGGCGATCGTCCTGTTGGTTGGCTTGCCGCTCTATATCGTGGTGGCGCTCACCATCGTCGGTTTGTTCGACCGGCCGCCCATTTGGGTGGAGCTCGGTATCTATGTGGTGCTGGGCTTGCTCTGGGCGCTGCCTTTCAAACGCCTCTTCCTTGGCATCGGGCGCGAGGACCCGGACCGCCAAGGACCGAGCGACCCGGCCTGATCGCCCGGCCTTATCGCTCAGTGGGTCAGGGAGCGGAACCGTTCGAGTTCTGGGGCCGAGAGCGCAAAGCGTCCGTCATCCACCAGCTCCAGGCTGCCATTGCGCACCAGCTTGCCATAGCCCTTGATGCGGGCCTCGAGCGTCCGGGGATGGTCGCCAGGGATCTGGTCGAACACATCCATCACCTCGCGTCGACCAAAGCTGGAACGACCATCGACCAGCGTGAGCCAAGCGGCGGCAGCAGCCAAAAGATCGGGCACTGAGCTTGCCTCGGCCCGTGAGGCGAGCTCGGATGGGTCCAGCGACCCGCCGCCCCCGCCGGGCGAGTAGGCTGGATCCGGGTCCGAAAGCATCGGCTCGGGCTCGGGATCGAGGGCGGGCGGTGCGGTGGCCGGTTCGGGCGCGCCGGTCTCCGAGCGGTAGCGAGACACGACCTCTTGCAAACGGCTGACCGGAGCCTCGGCCGCTAGACCTGGGTCCTGGGACGGAGCGGAGCCGGTTCCAGCAAAAATGTTCATGGGCGATGCCACCGGCTCTTCGGGCGAGGGCAACTGCGGAGGAGGCGCAAAGGCGGCTGGTTCCGGCTCCGCGGCCGGATCGAGCGATGCGGGGGCCTCGGCAAAGCGCGGCTCGGATGGCGCAGGGTCCGCCAGGGCGATGGGCTCCGCGGCCGGATCGGGATCGGCAGGGGTCTCTGAGACCGACGGGCTGCTGGCCCCTGCAAAGATGTTCATCGCGGCGGGCGCCGGTGTTTCCTCCGGCGCGGAGTCGTTGGCCGTCGGGGTTGGCTCCGGCGTGGGGACAAGGGCTTCGGGCGGCCCCTCCAGCGTCTTCTCTCGACCAGCGAAGATGTTGGCCAATCCGGCCTGCGCGGCGACCCCGCCGAGCAAGGCACCAGGCGACTGGATGATCGTCTGATCGCCGGACGGATTGGCCTCGTTCGGTTCGATAGGCTCAGGAGCATCGCGATCTGGACCGGGCTCAGGCACAGGCGTCGGGTTAGCGAACGCGGCCGGGACGAGCGCGTCGGTTTCTTCGAAGACCGGCTCGCTCGGCTCATCGGTCTGTGCCGGGAGCGCCGCGATGTCGTCATCGGCGAACAATTCGGGAGCCGGCTCAGCATCCGCGTTCGCATCGAGCGGAAGAGCGGCCACGTCCGCCTCTGGAGTGATCTCGTCCACGGGCGGCTGCTCCGGCAGTATGTCAGCAGGCGCGACAGGCTCAGCCATGGCTGGCTCGGGATCGGTCTCTGGTACTACGACGTCCGTCACTGGGTCCGTCACTGGGTCCGTCACTGGGTCCGTCTCAGGGACCGTCATCGTGGCCGGCTTGGGCATCGGCTCTTCGGGCTCCGGATCGGGCAGGCTCGTGTCCTCCGGCTCGCCCATCTCCGCTGGAGCCTCAACTGGATCCGCGGCCGTATCGGCTTCGTCGCCCGCTTCGGGATCAGCGTTCCAAGTCAGCGCGTCCGGTGTGCCCTCATCGGCCGTGTCATCCGGGTCCAGAGAGGCCGCCGCGGTCTGAGGCGCGGCGTCCAGCGACGACGCGGCCACCGCCGAGATGATCAGTCCCGGTTGCGCCGAAATCTGCTCTCGCGGGAGTTGCATGCGCTCCGCAACGCCGCTGATCAGGCCATCGGCCTGCTCTTCCGACAGGGTAAAGCCCGTTTGCGAGATCTCTGGCGTTTCCTCCAATGCGCGCTGGGCCAATCGGATCACCTGCTTAAGAACAGGAACCGGGTCGTCGAAACCCTCGGCCGAGACCGCCAAGTCTCCGAGACGCAGATCGATCCGTTTGGCTTGATCGGGCATGGTTCCCTCACGGTCCCTCGTGCTAGGTGACGGGCAGGCCCGCCCGAGACGCGACCGTCGCCGATTTGCCCCCTCTGGTCAAGGCACGGGCAGGGCGCAGACGTGCAGATGGGGCGGTTTGTAGGGCCAACGCCCGTGGATCGGAGACCAAGCGATGCATGATCGACCAAAGCGGTTTGAGGCGGCTCTGACCTTGGTCGGTGGCGGGCCCTTCGACCGCGCATCCTTGGCCGAGGCACAGGCCCTGGCCCCGGTGCTGGTCGCCGCGGACCAAGCGGCTGACCGATTGGCAGATATGGGCGAGACGCCCGCCCTGGTTGTGGGCGATATGGATTCGATTGCCGATCTCGAGGCTTGGCGCCGCCGCCGGGTTCCGGTGCTGCATCTGCCCGAGCAAGATACCACCGATTTCGAGAAATGTCTCTATGCCACCGACGCCCCGTTCTATCTGGCGGTCGGCTTCACGGGCGGGCGGATCGATCACAGCCTGGCCGTGCTGCACGCCATGTTGCGCCGGCCCGAGAAACGCGTGTTGTTGATCGGAGACCGAGAAATCGCCTTCTTCGTCCCACCCGACCGATCGATAGGCTTCCGGGTTGCCCAAGGCAGCACCGTCTCGCTGTTTCCGCTGGCCGAGACGACGGGGACTCTGTCCGAGGGGCTGCGCTGGTCGGTCCGGGGCCTCACCTTGGCGCCAGGGCACCAAATCGGCACCTCGAACCAGGCACTCGCTGGAGACATCGCCGTGGCCTTCGACCGGCCCGGCGCGCTGATGACCCTCGATCGCCGGGCGCTGACATCGGCCATCGCCACCCTAACCGGCGCCGTCAGCAGTGGGGCACGTTGACCGCAAGGCCGCCGAGCGAGGTCTCCTTGTACTTCTCGCTCATATCCTGGCCGGTTTCGCGCAAAGTGCGGATGCAGGCGTCCAGAGAGACCACATGGCCGCCATCCCCGCGCAGCGCGAGCGAGGCGGCTGAGACCGCTTTGATTGCCCCCAGACCGTTGCGCTCGATGCAGGGCACCTGGACAAGGCCTTTCACCGGATCGCAGGTCATGCCCAGGTGGTGCTCGAGCGCGATCTCAGCCGCGTTCTCGACCTGGGCGGCGGACCCGCCGAGCGTCGCGCAAAGCCCGGCTGCGGCCATGGCGCTGGCGGTGCCCACCTCGGCCTGGCAGCCGCATTCGGCGCCCGAGATCGACGCGTTGTGCTTGACCAAGCCGCCGATGGCCGCGCCAGTCAGGAGCATCTCGCGCTCGCCCGCCTCGCTCGCCCCGACGATATGGTCGCGGTAGTAGCGCAGGACCGAGGGAAAGACGCCGGCCGCCCCATTCGTCGGTGAGGTCACGACCCGTCCGCCAGCCGCGTTCTCTTCGTTGACTGCCATCGCATAGGTAGACAGCCAGTCATTGGCCACATGCGGCATAGTCAGGTTGCGGCCCCGCTCCTCATGCAGCTGGGCATGGATTCTGGCCGCCCGCCGGCGCACGTTCAAACCGCCCGGCAGGATGCCATCCGTGGCGAGGCCACGGTCGATCGTGTCCATCATCACCGCGCGGATGCGGTCGATCGCCGCATCCAGCTCGGTGCGGGACAGCCGCGTCTCCTCGTTGTGGCGCTTCATCGCGGCGATTGACCGGCCTGAGGCTCCCGCCATCGCCAGCATCTCGTCGGCGCTGGAGAACGGGTAGGGGACGGCTGGCCTGTCATCGTCCCCGGTTTGCGCGGCGTCCTCCTCCATCTCGGCCTCGGTCAGCACGAAACCGCCACCTATCGAGTAGTAGGTCTCCTGCTGGAACAGGTGCCCGTCGCCATCCCAAGCGGACAGGACCAGCGCATTGGCGTGGCGAGGCAGGGCGGGACCATAATCGAAGATCAGATCGGCGTTTGGGTCGAATGCCAGCGGCGGCAGCCCGTCGGCCTCGATCGTTGTCTCGCGGGCGATGCGGGCCAGCGCTGAATCGGCTGCGGTCGCGTCGAGGGTCGCTGGATCGAAACCCGCCAGGCCCAGGATCACGGCGCGGTCGGTGGCATGGCCCTTGCCCGTGAAGGCGAGGCTGCCGTGCAAGCGGCATCCGAGGCGGGCGACGGCGCCCGCGCCCGGGATCCGCTCACCATCGCGCAGCGAGGCCATAAACCGCCCGGCCGCCACCATAGGGCCCATGGTGTGCGAGCTTGACGGCCCGATGCCGATCTTGAAGATGTCGAACAGGCTCAGGAACATCCGCGACCTCGTCGTTTGTGCCGGAAACCTAGAGCCGCGGGGGACGGGCATGCCGTTGAAAACCGAAGATCTGAGGGATGTTTACGGCGCTGATGGTCCCGAGGCCGTACGGGCCATCTATGAAGACTGGGCGGCGGACTACGACCATCAGAACATTGGCAATGGATACCGCTTGCCGGCTTTGGCTGCGGCGTTTCTCGCGCGCCATCTGCCGATAGATAGGGGGGCGATCTTTGATGCCGGATGTGGAACCGGTCTGGTGGGCGAAACCCTGGCCATCCTCGGCTATCGCGGGGTGGTGGGCGTCGATCTGACGCCCGAGATGCTTGAGGCGAGCCGCCGGTTGGGCGTTTATGACCGCCTCTATGCCCAAGAGCTTGGCCAGCCGATCCCGGAACCGGACGGCGCGTTTGCTGGTTTTGTGTGCACCGGCAGCTTCGGCCCCGGCCACGCGCCGCCCCACAGCTTGCGCGAACTGGTCCGCATCACCCACCCCGGTGGCATCGCTGTCTTCAACGTGGTCGAGACCACCTATGCCGATCAGGGGTTTCCGAGGGAGTTCGCGGCGCTTTCGACCGCTGGCCGTTGGCGCGAGATCGAGCGGTCGCCGGCCTTCCGCCCCTTTCTCCTCACCGAACCCGACCTGCTGACGCGTCTGTTCGTGTTCGAGGTTCTCTGAACGGCGCCGCCCAGGCGCATGGAGGTTCCGATGGCCGATCCCGATCCTGCCAAGCTGGCCGTCGCGCGCGCCGCCGTGATGGAGGTGGAGCCCGGCATGGCCGTCGGTCTTGGCACAGGCTCCACGGCGACGCTGATGGTCGATGCCTTGGCCGATCGGGTGCGCGCGGGGTTGGATATCGTTGGCGTGCCGACCTCGTCGGTCACCGAACGCCAAGCGCGCGGCCTCGGCATCCCGCTCTCGACCCTGGCCGAGACGCCTGTTCTCGACCTGACGATAGATGGGGCGGACGAGATCGGGCCGGATCTTGCATTGATCAAAGGGGCGGGCGGCGCCTTGCTCCAGGAGAAGATCGTCGCCGAATCTAGCCGGCGTATGCTGGTCATCGTCGATGCCTCCAAGGATGTGGAGGTTTTGGGCGCCTTCACCCTGCCGGTCGAGGTGGTGCGCTTTGGGCATGAGACCACGCGGATGCGCTTGGCGGCCGAGCTCGCGCGCCAGGGGATGGGCGGTGCGCCGATCGCGCTGCGCCTGCGGGACGGGAAGCCTTACGTCACCGATGAAGGGCACTACCTCTTTGACCTATCACTTGGTCGAATTCCAGATCCAGCCGCGCTGGATGGCGCCTTGAACGCGGTCACCGGGATCGTCGAGACAGGGCTCTTTGTCGGCCTCGCCTCGGTGGCGTTGATCGGGCAGGCCGACGGTACGGTGCATCGCCGGACCGCCTAGCGTTGCAAGCCGGAACCGATCGACAAAAAGCTGTGTGTGGGGTTGAGCCCCCGCAGCGCTGACCGTAGAAGGCGCGAACAACCCCGAACCGGAGCCCCCCATGACGGCCTTCGACTATGACCTGTTCGTGATCGGTGGCGGATCGGGTGGCGTCCGGGCGGCGCGGATGTCGGCCCAGGCCGGCGCCAAGGTCGCGGTGGCCGAGGAGTTCCGCTATGGCGGCACCTGCGTGATCCGCGGCTGCGTGCCGAAAAAACTGCTGGTCTATGCCTCGCACTATGCCGAGATGTTCGAGGATGCGCGCGGCTATGGCTGGGAGGTGGGCGAGACCCGCTTTGACTGGCCCCGCATGCGCGCGGCGAAAGAGGCCGAGATCACCCGGCTCGAGGCGATTTATGAGCGCAATCTGGCGTCCGCCGGTTGCGAGATCTTCAAGACGCGGGCGGTGCTCGAAGGGCCTCACGAGGTGCGGCTGCTGCACGAAGACCGTCTTGTGTGTGCCAAACATGTGCTGATCGCGACCGGCGGCGCGCCCTTTTTACCGGACATCCCGGGCGCCGAGCACGCGATCACCTCGAATGAGATCTTCGACATCGAGCGGCTGCCCGAGCGCGCGGTGGTGGTCGGCGGCGGCTACATCGCCTGTGAGTTTGCCTGCATACTTCAGGGGCTGGGCGTCCAGGTGACGCAGCTCTATCGTGGCGCCCAGATCCTGCGCGGCTTCGACGACGATGTGCGGGCCCATGTGGCCGAGGAGATGCGCACCAAGGGGGTCGATCTGAGGGTCGAGACCGATGTGGCCCGGATCGAAGGCGTTCCCGGGGCGCTGACGGTGCACACGACCTCGGGTGAGCGCTGTCCCTCCGGCCTCGTGCTCTATGCCACGGGGCGCAGGCCCAACACCGCCGGTATCGGCCTCGAGGCGGCCGGTGTGCGGCTCGAGCGCGGAGCGGTGGCGGTCGATGCCTTCAGCCAGACCTCGGTGCCCTCGATCTATGCGGTGGGCGATGTGACCGACCGCCTGGCGCTGACGCCGGTGGCGATCCGCGAGGGCGCGGCCTTTGCCGAGACTGTGTTCCGCGCCAATCCGACCAAGGCCGACCATGCGCTGGTGCCCACAGCCGTCTTTACCCAACCCGAGATCGGCACGGTCGGTTTGACCGAGGCGGAGGCCGCCAAAGAGGGTGAGATCGAGGTCTACAAATCCGCGTTCCGCCCGATGAACTCGATCCTGTCGGACCGGGTTGAGCGGATGCTGATGAAGCTGGTCGTCGCCAAAGAGGCGCGCATCGTCCTGGGCGTTCACATTGTCGGGCACGGCGCCGGGGAGATGATCCAGCTGGCCGGCATCGCGGTGAAGATGGGTGCGACCAAAGAGGATTTCGACCGAACCGTCGCGGTGCATCCGACGGCGGCCGAAGAGCTGGTGACCATGAAGACCCCGGTTGGCGCCTCGCCCATCGGGCTGGCCAGGACTTGAAGCCTGCCGGGCTCAACCCAAGTGTGGGTGGCAGGCGACGCGTGAGCGTCCGGGCCTGACGATTTGTTTGTCCGCGCGCCGCGCGGAGCGAGATACCAAGAGGTAGCAGCACATGCCCTTCAACAGCAACCAAGGCGGGGGCGGCCCCTGGGGAGGCGGCAACCGTGGTGGCGGACGCAACCCGTGGGGCGGAGGATCCGGCGGCGGGGGCGGCGGGGGCGATGGGCAAGGGCCTGACCTCGACGACCTGATCCGCAAGGGCCGCGACCAGTTGCGCGTGATCCTCGGTGGTCGCGGCGGTGGTCCTGGCGGCCCGCGCGGCCCGCGCCGTGGCCCGACTTGGTTCGAGAAGGCGCTGCCGGTCATCGTGCCGGCCGTGTTGGGCGTCGGTTGGATGTTCCAGTCGATCTATTTCGTCGATGTCTCCGAGCGCTCGGTAGAGTTGTTCCTGGGCGAGTTCTACCAGATCGGTGAGCCTGGCCCGAACTTTGCTCCCTGGCCGCTGGTGACTTACGATATCCTGCCCGTGACGCGCGAGAACCAGATCAGCATCGGTCTCGGCGGCCCGGGTGCGGCCCGCGGCGACCAGGGCCTGATGCTAACGGGCGACGAAAACATCGTCGATATCGGCTTCCAGGTGGTCTGGAACATCAACCGCCCGGATCAGTTTCTGTTCAACGTGGCCGAGCCCGAGCCGACGATCCGCGCAGTCGCCGAGTCGGCCATGCGCGAAGTCATCGGCCAGCGCGAGCTGAAGCCGATCCTGAACCGAGACCGTGCCGAGATCTCGTCGCAGGTCGAGAACCTGATCCAATCGACTATGGACAGCTATGCCGCCGGCGTGAACATCGTGCGCGTGAACTTTGACGAGGCGGACCCACCCGGCCAGGTGATCGACAGCTTCCGCGACGTGCAGGCGGCTGAGCAGGACCGCGACACCTCCGAGAAGCGCGCCGAGGCGTTTGCCAACGAGACGCTCGCCAATGCGCGCGGTGAGGCGGCTAAGATCCTACAAGATGCCGAAGCTTACCGCGCCCAGGTGATCAACGACGCCAAAGGTGAGGCAGCCCGCTTCTCGGCCATCTATGACGAGTACGCGCTCGCCCCCGAAGTGACCCGTAAGCGGATGTTCCTCGAGACCATGGAGAAGGTCTTTGGCGACGTCGACAAGATCATCATCGATGACAGCGTGTCGAGCGGTGGCGGTTCGGGCTCGGGCGTCGTGCCCTATTTGCCGCTGAACGAACTGCGTCGCCAGTCCAGCCGGGGGAGCAACTGATGATCCGCAAGCTTCCAATCATCATCGGCCTCCTAGCGGTGGTGGCCATCGCCGTGCGCTTGTCGATATTCATCGTGGATGAGCGTCAACAGGCCCTGGTCCTTCAGTTCGGAGACGTGGTGCGCGAGGTGCGCGGCGTTCCGGTGACCCAGGACGAGATCGCCGCTGCGGTCTCCGCCCGGTCGCAGGCCGAGTCCGAGGCCCAAGGCGAGGCGAAGATCGAGGTGGAGTCGGGCCCCGGCCTCTATTTCAAGATCCCTTTGGTCCAGGATGTCGTTTTCTACGACGACCGGATCCTGGCGCTCGACACCTCGCCGCTCGAAGTCACGCCGATCGATGACCGCCGTCTGGTGGTCGATGCGTTCGCCCGCTGGCGGATTGTCGATCCGGTGCAGTTCCGCAAGGCGGTGCAGACCGAGTTTGCGGCCCTCCAGCGGCTCGAGCGCATTCTGAACGCCGCCCTTCGCCAGGTTCTGGGTGCGGTGCCGTCGGATGCCGTGCTGTCCGCAGAGCGGACGCAATTGATGCAGCAGATCACCGATGTGGTCCGTCTCGAGGCGCTGACCTTGGGTGTGCTGATGGTCGATGTGCGCATCAAGCGGGCTGATCTGCCGGACGAGAACCTCGACGCGACCTTCAACCGCATGCGCGCCGAGCGTGAGCGCGAGGCCGCGGATGAGCGTGCTCGCGGCCAGGAGCGGGCCCAGGAGGTCCGCGCCACCGCCGAACGTGAGGCCGTCGAGCTCGTCTCCGACGCCCAGCGCCAGTCCGAGGAGATCCGCGGTGAGGCGGATGGCGAACGGAACCGGATCTATGCCGCGGCCTTTGGGCGCGACCCCGAGTTCTTTGCCTTCTACCGCTCGCTGCGCGCGTATGAGCGGGCGCTGCAGGGCCAAAACTCGACCATGGTGATCAGCCCCGAAAGCGAGTTCTTCGAGTACCTCAAGAACGATGGCGGGCTCTCGGCCGAGTGACGGCCTGTGTCCGGCGCCTTCGTAGACCTGTTGCGCGCGCTCGCGCTGATGGCAGTGGTCGAGGGCGTCGTGATCGCCCTCGCCTCGAGTCGGCTGCACGATCTGCTAGAGCAGCTGAGCCATATCGATCCCGAAAGGGTGAGGTGGGGCGGTCTGGCCTTGGCAGTGGTCGGCACAGTGGCCTATCTCTGGTTGAACGGCTGAGAACGGCAGGATGATGCCCGGCGGATACGGGCCAGAACGGAGGGCAATACCCATGGGTGCCGATCTGATCTCTCAGGGCATGCGGCTGCCCAGGCTGGGCGTCCTGTTGGTCGCGGCCTTACTGTCGCTCGGTGTGGTGGTGGCGCCGGCCGCGGCGCGCGATGCGCCGGGCAGCTTTGCTGATTTGGCTGAGCGACTGAGCCCCGCCGTGGTCAACATCTCGACCAGCCAGACGGTCGACCGGCCGGATGTCGAGGCCCTGCCGGACGGGCCCTTCAACGATCTATTTCGCGAGTTCTTTGAACGCGGGCGCCCGAGCGGTCCGCGCCAGGTGCAGTCGCTGGGGTCAGGTTTCGTCATCACCCCGGACGGCTTCGTGGTGACGAACAACCACGTGATCTCCGAGGCCGATGAGGTCACAGTCAACTTCCCGGACGGCACCTCGCTGGATGCGCAGGTGGTCGGCACCGACGACAAGACCGACATCGCGCTGCTGAAGGTGGTGGCGGATCAGCCGCTGCCCTTTGTGCCGTGGGGCGACAGCGACATCGCGCGCGTCGGCGATTGGGTGTTGGCGATCGGCAACCCTTTTGGCCTCGGCGGCTCGGTTTCGGCGGGCATCATCTCGGCGCGCAACCGGGACATCCGGGCTGGGCCCTATGACGACTTCCTGCAGACTGATGCGGCGATCAACCGCGGCAATTCGGGCGGGCCGCTGTTCAACCTCGATGGCGAGGTCATCGGTGTGAACACGGCCATCATCTCGCCCTCGGGCGGGTCCATCGGCATCGGATTTTCGGTGCCGGCGAACTTGGCGGCCAATGTCGTCTCACAGCTCAAAGAGTTCGGCGAGACCCGCCGCGGCTGGCTGGGCGTCCGGATCCAGGAGGTGAACGACGAGATCTCGGAGGCTCTGGGGCTCGAGGAGGCCTCTGGCGCGCTGGTTGCCAGCGTCACGCCCGATGGCCCGGCCGAGACCGGTGGTGTGCAGCCCGGCGACGTGATCCTGCGCTTTGACGGGCGCGAGGTCGAGACGATGCGCGATCTGCCCCGCATGGTTGCCGAGACCCCGGTCGGCAAAGCGGTGCGCGTCCTGCTCTTCCGGAAGGGCAAGACGCAGACCGTGAAGGTCAAGCTCGGCCGGCTCGAGGGGCAGGAGGCGCTGGCCGCCGCCAACCCCGATGCGGGCGGGCCGACCGAGGTGGCGCCGACCCCGACCGAGCTTCCGGGCGTCGGCTTGGCGCTCGCGCCCATCACCGAGGCCGGGCGCACTCAGCACCAGCTGGACGACAGCGTGGTCGGCGTTCTGGTGACCGAGGTCGAGCCCGGCGGTGCGGCGGCGGAGAAGGGCCTCGAAGCCGGTGATGTGATCGTCGAGATCGGCCAGGAGCCCGTGACCCAGCCCGAAGATGTCTCCGAGCGCATCGAGGCCGCCCGCGAGGCGGGCCGTGCCCAGGTCTTGCTGCTGGTCCAATCGGGTGAGGATCTGCGCTTTGTGCCGCTCGCGGTGGGAGAATGAGCGCCGACGCCCTCGCCCCCGCGACCCGGCCGGTCATGCTTTCACGACGGGTGCAGGACATCGTCGGCGGCGGCGATGACGGCTGGGGCGTCTATTACCGGGCGCGCTCGATGATCGCAGCGGGTGAGCCTGTGACCATGCTCACCATCGGCGACCACGACATCGCCCCCCATGGCTCGCTGATCGATGCGCTCTGCGACAGCGTGCGCGCCGGGCACACCGGCTATACGCCTGTCGAGGGCGTCCGGCCCCTCCGCACAGCCATCGCGGCGCGCGTGACGGCGCGCACCGCCGTTCCCGCCACGCCCGAGATGATCGCGGTGTCCGCTGGCGGTCAGGCCGCACTCTTTGCCTCGATGTGTGCTGTCCTCGATCCGGGCGATGCCTGTGTGGTCCTCGATCCCTATTATGCGACGTATGCGCAAACCGTGCGGGCTGCGGGTGGGGATGCCATCCCTGTCGCCTGTCCGGCCCAGGCCGGGTTTCAACCGGATGCCGCCGCGATCGAGGCCGCTCTGACGTCCCGGACCCGCGCCATTCTGATCAACACGCCCAACAATCCGACCGGGGCCGTCTATGGCCGCGGGCCGTTGGAGGCGCTGGCCGATCTCTGCCGGCGCCGGGGTCTCTGGCTGATCTCCGACGAGGTCTATGACAGCCAGGTCTGGGAGGGCAGCCATCTTAGCCCACGCGACCTGCCGGGCATGGCAGACCGCACGATCGTCGTGAACTCGGCCTCCAAGGCGCTGGGGATCACCGGCTTCCGTCTGGGCTGGACCGTTGCACCGCCCCAGGTCGCCGCTCGGCTCTGGGACCTCGCCATCGCCACCAGCTATGGCCTGCCCGGGTTCATCCAGGATGCGGTGACCGCCGGGCTCGCCGATGGCAATCCGGCCGAGGACGCGCTGGCCGCCCGATACCGCGCGCGCCGGGAGGCGGGGCTCGCCGCGCTGGCCGCCGCGGGTGGCCCCGTCCGCGTCAGCCCGCCCCAGGGCGGCATGTATCTCTTGCTCGATATCCGCGCGACGGGTCTCAGAGGGGCGGCGTTTGCCGATCGCTTGCTGACCGAGACGGGCATCGCCGTGATGCCGGGCGAGAGCTTTGGCACAGCCGCCGCGGGCCATGTCCGCGTGGCTTTGACCGTGCCCGAGGATATCCTCGCCCCGGCCCTCACCCGCATCGCGCAGTTCACCGCCGATCTCGCGACCGGCTGACACACATCCCCGTCACCACGGGCGTGACGGTTGGGGGCGCCGCGGGCGCATCGCTCCCAAAGGCGCACGGGTCCGACGCGGCGCTCTGAGACGCGCCACGCCCGGTGGGCTCAGAGCCCCTTGGCCTGATAGGTCTGCGCCACGCGGTCGATCGCCAACAGAAACCCCGCGATCCGCAGATCGGGCACATCACTGCGCGAATGCCAGATCTCGCGCATCGCCTGATACGCCACCCGCATGGTGTCATCCAGGCCCGAGCGTACCAGCTGCAACTCATCCGCGCCTTTCAGATAGCGCTCGCGGAACTCGGAGGACACAGGCTTGCCGACCATCGATTCGAGCTCGTTGATCAGCATCTGGTGGCGGCTTTCCTCCTGGCGGCGCTGCATGCGGCCAAAGCGGATATGGCTGAGGTTCTTGACCCACTCGAAATAGCTCACCGTCACACCGCCCGCATTGGCGTAGAGGTCGGGGATGATGATCGTCCCCTTTTCGCGGAGGATGTTGTTGGCGCCCGCCGTAATGGGGCCATTGGCGGCTTCGATGATCAGCGGCGCCTTGATCCGCTGGGCGTTCGAGAGGTTGATCACGCCCTCGAGCGCCGCCGGGATCAGGATGTCGCAGTCTTCCTCGAGCAGCGTCGCCCCGTGCTCGGCAAAGGTCGCGCCGGGGAAGCCTTTCACCCCGCCGTTCTCCATCAGGTAGGCCCGCACCGCTTCGACCGAGAAGCCCTCGGGGTTCATGATCGCCCCGTCGCGCTCGCCGATCCCGATGATCTTGGCGCCGTCCTCTCCCTCGAGGAACTTCGCGGCGTGATAGCCCACATTGCCGAGGCCCTGGACCAGGACGCGCTTGCCCTCGAGGCTGCCCTCAAGGCCCGCAATCGCCACGTCCTCTGGGTGCCGGAAGAACTCCCGCAGCGCGTATTGCACGCCGCGGCCCGTCGCCTCGACCCGGCCGGCAATGCCGCCAGCGTTGCGCGGCTTGCCCGTGACGCAGGCATTGCCGTCGATATCCGTGGTGTGCATGCGCTTGTACTGGTCTGCGATCCAAGCCATCTCGCGCTCGCCCGTGCCCATATCCGGGGCCGGCACGTTCTGCGAGGGGTTGATCAGGTCGCGCTTGACCAGCTCATAGGCGAACCGGCGCGTGATGCGCTCGAGCTCATCCGCCTCCCATTCGCGCGGGTTGATGCAGAGCCCACCCTTGGAGCCGCCAAACGGCACCTCGACCAGCGAGCACTTATAGGTCATCAGCGCGGCCAGCGCCTCGACCTCGTCCTGGTTCACATGGTCGGCATAGCGGATGCCGCCCTTGACTGGCTCCATATGCTCGGAATGCACCGAGCGATAGCCGGTGAAGGTGTGGATGCGCCCGCGCAGTTTGACGCCAAAGCGCACCGCATAGGTGGAGTTGCAGATGCGGATTTTCTCAGGCAGGCCCTCGGGAAGGTCCATCAGGGCCACCGCCTGGTTAAACATCATGTCGACACTGTCGCGAAAGCCGGGCTCAGCTGTCCCCTGAAAGGCGGTGTTCATCGGCGGATCCCCTTTAGAGTTGTTTGTGCGATCCTGCGCCCAATGAAACGGGCGGTCAATCGCGGTACCGTGACGGCGCATAAGGAGCTGAAAGATGGTAAAAAATCGTATCGAGCAAGGCTGGGCGCCGGGTCTTGTGGGTTGGACCGTGGCCTGCCATGGCCGCCACTATGCCGAGCATTGGGGGTTTGGCGCGGTCTTCGAAGGTTTGGTTGCCGAGGGCATGGGGGCGTTTGTCCAGCGGCTCGCCCCGCCGGGCACGCAGATCTTCTGGGCAGGGGATGCGGCGGGATATCTCGGCACCGTGTCGGTCGATGCGGGCGAGGCCGAGGCGGGCTTGGCGCATCTGCGGTGGTTCTTTGTCGATCCCCGGGCGCGGGGACAGGGGCTTGGCCAGCGGCTGATGGCCGAGGCGTTGGCGGCAGCGCGTGACGCCGGGATGGCCGGGCTCTATCTCGATACCTTCGCGGGATTGGACGCGGCGCGCGCGGTCTATGAGAAGGCGGGGTTTGGCTTGGTCGCCGAGCGGGAGGCCGAGACCTGGGGCATGCCGGTGCGCGAGCAACGCTTTGAACTCCGGTTCTAAGGGTCCGGCTCCCCGCCGCTCCGAGGGCGCTCCCGCCCGCCCACCCGCGCCCTCGATCGCAGCGGGGAGCCGGACCGGTTGGCGCTCAGCGCGGGGTGCGAAGGGTGAGATCCGCCTCGGGTCGGGCGCGGTCGAGCTGCGCGGCCCTGGGATAGGTGCGCACACGGGGCACGCGGCCCTCGGCGAGCAGGCGCTGCATGCGCTCCCACCAGGTGGCGGTCAGAAGTTCGCCATGGGCTTCGCGGAACAGCCGGCGCAGACCCTTGTCTGGCAGGTGGAGATGGGCCTCGAGCTCCTCGGGCAGAAAGACCGGACCTTCCTCGAAGAACCAGTCGGGAATGTCCTCCTCGCCCTCTTCGCGGCCCGTATTGGTGCGGACCTTGACGTCAGAGAGCGGTAGGATGGCGTCATAGTCGAACAGATAGACGAAGCGCAGGGCTGAGACGCCGTAATTGCGTCCGTCGAGATCGCGGTTGAACACGTTGGTCGCCGCGTTGTTGCGGATGCATTGGCCGAGCCGGATCACGGCCATCTCGGCCTCGGCGCGGGTGCAGCGCTCGAGAAAGAGCGGCAGCGGCACCATTTTGCGCTGGACGATCAGGTGGCGAAAGACGACCTCGTCGCGATAGAGCGCGACCGTGCCGCTGGCGGCCTCCATCAGGTCCTCGAGCAGCGCCTCTCCGAACAGGGCGCGGGGAAGCGCGACGCTCTGGTAGAGGATATTGTCGAGCATGGAGCCCGAGCGGTTCAGCTCGTGCACCGCGCGGTATTTGTCGAGCACCGGGCCGACACCGTCGAAGCGTTCCCATTTGTAGTTTTCGGTCGGCGTGTCGCGGATCACCTTCAGCACGTACTCTGTACCGGGAGCCGTGAAGCCGATGGCGACACTGCCACGGGGACCGGGGGCGTGGCCAAGCTGGTCCTCTGAGCGGTCGAGATCGCCTTGCAGCTCCTGCATCACGGCCATTTTGCCCACATGGTTGTAGCCGACCGTGGAATAGTGCTGGCCGATCGGCCGCTCGGGCATCAGGCGGAAGAGAAAAGCGCAGAGCGCGTGATAGGCCGGCTCGGTCACGTGGAAATTTGCGAGCGCCGAGGAGAAGACGTGCCGCAGCGTCGAGGAGCGCAGGATCACGGCGTCCACATAGATCCCTTCGGCGCCGTTCAGCAAAGCGAGTGCGAAGGGGGTCAGCCGGCCGCCGACCGAGAGCGCGCCCACCACATAGGCGCCGCGGTTGCGGTAGAAGCCTGCCCCGGCCACCTCGACATCCGTGAGCGCGGGCTGGGCATCGAGGCCGAGCTCGGCATTGATCCGCGCCGCGACCGCCGAGGCATCTTCAGGGGCATCGCGAAAGGGTGCCTCCAGCCCCGGCGCGGCCAAGAGCCGGGCCGCGCAGTCGGACGTCATGCGCCCTTCGGGCGGCTGCCATTGCGCAAGGAAGGGCAAGCGCGCCGGCACCCGTTGGTCGAGCATGGTGTCGTACGGGATCGGCTCCCAGCGGTCGCGGTAGACCCAGCGCCGGATCGAGGCGAGATAGGCCAGTGCGAGGTCCGCCTCATAGCGATGGCCGAGGCAGCGGGTGAAGGCGGCCTCGACCAGGGGCCAGAACTGCGCCTGCCCTTGGGTCTCGCGGATGGCCAGCTCCAGGACCGGTACGGCCTTGGCGATCGAGACTGAATAGATCGCGATCCGCTCATGGCTGAGCGCGATCGCGGTCGGCCAATCGCGGTGCTCAAAGGCCTCTTTGGCCAGCCAAGGGATCCGGCGCGAGCGCAGATAATAATCATCGAAGACCGCCAGGATCAGCCGTGCCAGCGCCTCGGCGCGCTCCGCCGATCCTTGCACCGCCTGCAGGTCCGCCAAGCCGGCATAGGCGATGCGCTCGGTGTTCAGCGTGTCGAAATCGCATTTGGTCCGGATGTCCATCCCGCGACCCTGCGTCCCTCGGGCGCGGACCGCAAGGGCAAGCGGTGCATACGGTCTTGACCTTGGTGGCAATGCGTTATCTCCCTGCGGCAGATCGACGTGTGCAACCCTCCCACGGCGCGGTGCCACCGCTCCGTGCCCTCGCCGGAAAGAGCGCTCCCCCGCATGTCCGAGGCCAACGCCGCCACCCTGCTCTGGCTCCGCCGCGATCTGCGTCTGGCGGATCACCCGGGATGGCATGCGGCACTGGAAGGCGGCGGTCCGGTGATACCAGTTTTCATCCTAGATCCGATAATCGAGGCGGCCTATGGGGCGGCTCCGGCCTGGCGACTGGCCCGGTCGCTCGAAGATCTGGCGCGCCGGCTCGAGGCCAGAGGCTCCCGGCTGATCCTGCGCCGAGGAGAGGCTGGCACCGTCTTGACCACGCTGCTGCAGGAGACCGGCGCGCGCCGCATCGTTTGGTCCCGCCAATACGAGGCGGAGGCGCGCACGCGCGACACGGCTCTGAAGGCTCGCTTCAAGGCGGCCGGGATCGACGCCGTCAGCGTCAACGCCTCGCTGCTGTTCGAGCCCTGGGACGTCGCGACCAAGACCGGCGGGTTCTACAAGGTCTACACGCCGTTCTGGAAATCGGTGCAAGGGGCGGATCTGACCGCGCCGCTGCCCGAGCCTGGGGATTTGCAGGCACCGGAGAGCTGGCCCACCAGCGAGCGCCTCGCAGACTGGCGGCTTGGGGCGCCAATGCACCGGGGCGGCGCGATCGTCGCCCAATATGCCGAGATCGGCGAAGAGGCCGCGCATCGGCGTCTCAGCCAGTTCCTGGGTACGGCCAGCGAGGCCGCGGTCGGGCGCTACAAAGCCGACCGCGACCGGCTCGACCTCGATGGCACCTCGCGGCTCTCGGCCGCCCTGGCCAGTGGCGAGATCTCGCCCCGCATCCTTTGGCATGCGGGCTGGGACGCCGCCCGGCGCGTGGCGGGCCCGGCCGTCGATGGCGCCACCGCCTTTGTCTCCGAGATCGTGTGGCGCGAGTTCGCCTATCATCTCCTCTACCACACGCCGCACATCACGCGCCGCAATTGGCGCCCGGAATGGGACGGCTTCCCCTGGGCCGCCGACAGCGCCGAGGCGCTCTGCTGGCGCCAGGGCCGCACTGGCATCGAGGTGATCGACGCCGCCATGCGTGAGATGTACGTGACCGGCACTATGCACAACCGGTCGCGCATGCTGGTGGCGAGCTTCCTGACCAAGCATCTCTTGGTCGACTGGCGCGCCGGCGAGGCCTGGTTCCGCGACTGCCTGGTCGATTGGGATCCGGCCTCGAATGCCATGGGCTGGCAATGGGCGGCGGGCACCGGGCCCGATGCGGCGCCCTATTTCCGAGTGTTCAACCCCGACACTCAGGCCGAGCGCTTCGATCCGAACCGGGCCTATCGCGACCGCTGGATCGCCGAAGGCCGTCGCGCGCCGCATGCCGATGCGCTGAGCTATTTCGATGCGGTGCCGCGGTCTTGGGGACTCGCGTCCGACGCGCCTTATCCGGCGCCGGTCATCGGACTGAGGGCGGGCCGCGAGCGTGCGCTCGATGCCTATCGCAGGCTGCGCGATGCCGCCTAGACCCAACACCCGCCCAACGCCGCGGCGCCGGGCATCAGAAGAGATGGAGCGCGTATGAAGATCGCAGTGGTGGGCTCAGGGATCTCCGGCCTCGGGGCCGCCTTGGCGTTGTCGGAGAAGCATGAGGTCCAGCTCTTCGAGCGTGACAGCCGGGTGGGTGGGCATGCAAACACGGTCGAGGTCGCCTATCGCGACGGGATGCAGCCGGTCGATACGGGCTTTATTGTCTACAACCAGCGCAACTACCCCAATCTCTGCGCGTTTTTCGAGCATCTTGAGGTGCCGACCCGTTGGTCGGATATGTCCTTTGGCTTCTCACTGTCCGAGGGGCGTTGCGAGTACGCCTGCGACAGCCTCGACAAGATCTTCGCCCAGCGCTGGCGGGCCCTGGATCCGCGCTTTGTCGGCATGGCGCGCGAGATCCTGCGCTTTACCAAGGTTGCGCCCAACGACATGGCGGCCGGCCGTCTGGCTGGGCTCAGCCTGGGCGAGTGGTTGGGGCAGCGGGGCTTTGGCCGCTGGTTCCGTGAGCGTTTTTTGCTGCCCATGGGCGGGGCCATCTGGTCAACCTCGGCCCAGCAGATTTTGGACTTCCCGGCCGTCAACTTCGTCAACTTCTTTTGCAATCACGATCTGATGACGGGACTCGACGCGGCGCAGCGCTGGCGCACGGTCGAGGGCGGCTCGCGCGAATATGTCCGGCGTGCCCATGCCCGGCTCGGGCCGCGTGTCTTGCCCGGGCGCGAGGCGGTTCGGGTGATCACGACCTCTGCGCGCCCCAAGGTCCGGTTTTCCGATGGGGCCGAGGAGGCATTTGACCAGGTCGTGCTCGCGGTGCATGCGCCGGATGCGCTGCGGTTGCTCGATGTGCCGGACGATGCGCAGGCGGGGCTGCTGGGCGCGTTCCGCACGACGACCAATCGGGCGGTGCTCCACTCTGACACCCGCCTCATGCCCAAACGACGCCGGGTCTGGTCCAGCTGGAACTTCCTGGCGGATGCGGCCGAGTATGACGGTGAGCGCCCCGCGCAGGTGACCTATTGGATGAACCGCCTCCAAGGCATTCGAGAGGACCGTCCGCTGTTCGTCAGCCTTAACGCCCGGGCCGAGATCGATCCGATCGAGACCCATGCGGTGTTCGACTATGCCCACCCATTCTTTGACCAGGCGGCCTTTGATGCCCAAGGCAGCATGGACACCATCCAGGGCCGGGGCGGTGTCTGGTATGCCGGTGCCTGGCTCGGCTATGGCTTCCACGAAGACGGTTTGCGCGCGGGGCTCCGGGTTGCGGCCGCGCTCGGGTCGGTACCGGACTGGGCAGCGGATCTTGGACGCCCGATGGCCGAGGCCGATGCGGCCTGAGCCCCATATCGCTGCCGTTGCGCCAGACGCAGCAGAGGAGGAGATGATTCGCACCTGCCTCTATGCGGGCCATGTGATGCACATGCGCCTGACCCCGTTCGCGCATCGCTTCCGCTACCGGGTCTTCACAATGCTGTTGGATGTGGATCGCATCGAGCAGACGCTCAAGCCCTTGCGGTTGTTGCGGTTCGAGCGCTGGGGGCTCCTCTCCTTCCGGCTCCGCGATCATGGTCCGCGAGACGGCACGGCGCTGCGTCCTTGGGTCGAGGCCGAACTGGCCCGGTCTGGGCGACCGCGCCCCGACCAGATCTGGCTGCTGAGCTTTCCGCGCATCCTCGGCTATGCCTTCAACCCGCTGTCGGTCTATTTCTGTTGTGATGCGACCGGTCGGCTCGACAGCGTGATCTACGAGGTGAAGAACACCTTTGGCGACCAGCACACCTATGTGCTTGACGCTGCGGCCGATCCGGACGGCGCCATCCGCCACCAGGCCGACAAGGGTTTTTTCGTCTCGCCGTTCATCGGGATGGACCAGACCTATGCCTTCACCATCCGGCCCCCGCGCGCGCGCCTGTCGGTGCGGATCCGCCAGCGCGACGAGACCGGGCCGTGGCTGATCGCCACACAAACCGGGCGGCGCCGGCCGCTGAACGATGCCGAACTGCTTCGCCAATGGCTTGCGCATCCGTTGATGACGGCCAAGGTGATCGTGATGATCCATTGGCAGGCGCTGCGGTTGTGGCTGCGGGGCGCGCGGTTCCATCGCTACCGTGGTCCCTATCCCAATAAAGCTGTGATCTCGCGCCGGGTCTAGGATGGTTTCTACTAGCCCCCTTCGTGGATAACCTGTTAACCATCAGGGTGAGACGGGAGTGACTGCATGAATTCAGACAGCGTCGCGCATCAGCGAGACCTGCCGCGTTGGTTCGAGCGGGTGTTTTCGGTTCTGCAGCGGGTCGAGACGGGCCGCATCGAGGTCGGACTGCCCGATGGGCGGGTGTTCATCGCCGAGAGCGGTCAGCCGGGCTCGGTTGGACGTTTTGACGTGGTGCATCCGGACATGTTCGGGCGGTTGGTGCGCGAAGGTGAGCTCGGCTTTGCTGAGATGTATGTGGATGGGTGGTGGACGACCCCCGATCTGCAGGCCTTGATGGACGCGCTGTTGCAGAACAACGAGGCGATCGCGCGGCCTTTCGTCGGCGCGCCTTTGGTGCGGGCCTATGAGCGGGCACGTCATTGGCTGCGGACGAACTCCAAGAAGGGCTCGCGGCGCAACATCGCCCATCACTACGATCTCGGGAACGAGTTCTATGCCAAGTGGCTCGATCCGACGATGACTTATTCCTCGGCACTGTTCCAAAGCGGGGACGAAGCGCTGGATAAGGCTCAGACCAACAAATACGCGGCGATCTGCGACCGAATGGATCTGCGACCCGATCAACATGTGCTCGAGATCGGCTGTGGCTGGGGCGGGTTTGCGGAGTATGCGATCCGGGAGCGGGGCGCACGGGTCACAGGTCTGACCTTGTCGCGCGAACAGCATGACTATGCCCGGCGGCGCCTGTTCGAGGCGGGGCTCGCCGAGCGCGCCGATATCGTTCTGCGGGACTACCGCGACGAGCGCGGCCGCTATGACGGGATCGCCTCGATCGAGATGTTCGAGGCGGTTGGCGAGCGGTACTGGCCGACCTTTTTCCGCGCGTTGCATGAACGCCTCGCACCGGGAGCGGTTGCCTCAATGCAGGTCATCACCGTTGCAGATCACCTGTTTGCCGGCTATCGCAGAGGAACGGATTTTATTCAAAAGTACATCTTCCCGGGGGGGATGCTGCCGTCCGCGTCAGAATTTCGACGGCAAGTTGGGCGAGTCGGTCTGGAACTCGTTGGGTCGATAGAGTTCGGTAGGGATTATTCGACCACACTGCGCGTCTGGCGTGAACAGTTTAATGCCCAATGGCAGGACATCGCGCCACTCGGGTTTGATGATCGGTTTCGGCGAATGTGGGACTTTTACCTGGCGAGTTGTGCAGCATGCTTTGAAGCCGGGACGACCGATGTGATGCAGATTGCTATGCGTCGGTCAACGTGAAGGCGTTTTGGGGCGTGCGGAAGGCTGCACGCCAATTGGAGACAGAGGGCGGCGGGGCATCGAGGGTGGTCCTTTTTAGACTCATCTGCGCGATCTTTCTCGCCTGGGCGATGAACTGGGCGTTTTCGCGCCCGGCGGCCTTGCCCTTGCTCGAAGAGATGCCTGAGACGGCCTTCATCGCTCCGCTGGCCGGCGCCATCGTCGGTGCGATCAACCTCGCGCGCCGCCAGGGTTGGGGTTTGGTTGTGGCCATTGCCAACGGGATATGGGCCGGGGTGCTCGCTGTCTTCGTGACGGCAGTTTTGCTGTTGGGAGCAGGGCTTCTCGATACCGCCCGGATCGGGGATGTGGATTTTGAGTTCGCCGCCGACCGGTTTTCCGAGACGGTTGCTCTGTTGGTCGATCTGATGGGCGTCCCCGGGTTCCTAGTGCTCTGTATCGGTGCCGGCGCTTTGGTGGGCGTCATCACCGAGATCATCCATTGGGCGCTGGTGCGTCTCCGTCGCAATCGTGGCCTTAAGGACCGCAACACCCGGCGCGCACATCGGCCCTCGATGTACTGAGGGAAATTTTCCCACACGCTTACGTCAGCTGGCTTGATCCCCGGACCCAGCACGCCATGTCCCGGGCATGAGCGGAAAAACCCTTCGAAATCTTGGCTATGCGCTGCCGGCTTTGCCGCTGGCTGCGCTGTATCTGCCGTTGTACAGCTATGTCACCCCGTTCTACGCGGCCGAGCGGGGGGTGGATCTGGCGGCCCTGGGGCTGGCCTGGGTGCTGATCCGGATGTTCGATGCGGTCACCGACCCGGCCATGGGGTGGCTGTCGGACCGCACCACCGGGCGTTGGGGGCGCCGGCGGGTCTGGCTGGTCGCCTCGATCCCGCTCATTGCGGCTGCCACCTGGCAAGCCTTTGTCCCGCCCGACGGCGCTGGCATCGGGCACGCGGCGCTGTGGCTCTTTGTCCTGACGCTCGGTTGGACCATGGCCCAGACGCCCTATGCCGCCTGGGGAGCGGAGCTTGAGACCAGCTATGCCGGGCGCACCCGTGTCACGGCTTGGCGCGAAGCCGTTGTGCTGGTCGGAACCCTGGTCGCGACCTTGGTCTATTTCGGCGCCGGTGAGGGCGGGGCCGGCCTCCGCGCCGTTGCGCTGACGGTGATCGTGTTGCTGCCGCTGACGGTTGGTCTGGCGGTTTGGATGGCGCCCGAGGCGCCCGCTCGCGCAACCGTGCGCCTTACGCTGGCAGCGGGCTGGCGCGCAATGCAGGCCAATGCGCCTTTTCGCCGGCTGCTTTTGGCCTGGTTCGTCAACGGTGCTGCCAATGGATTGCCTGTGACGCTGTTCCTCTTCTTTGTCGAGCACAGGCTGGCGGCACCGGAGGCTGCAGGCCCGCTTCTGCTTCTCTATTTCGTCGCGGCGATCCTGGGGGTGCCGGTTTGGAGCTTGGTCGCAGACCGGATCTCAAAGCACCGAGCCTGGGCCGTGGCGATGATCTACGCCTCGGCTGTCTTTGCAGCGGCGCTTGCTCTCGGTCCCGGCGATGTGGTGGCCTTTGGCGTGGTGTGCGTGCTGACGGGCTTGGCGCTCGGGGCCGATCTGTCGCTGCCGCCGGCGATCCAAGCCGATGTGGTCGAGATCGACCGCCGCACCACCGGCGCCGAGCGGGCGGGGCTGTTCTTCGCGATTTGGCAAGTGGCGACCAAGGCGGCGTTGGCGCTGTCCTCGGGGATTGCGCTCATGCTGTTGGCCAGCGCCGGGTTCGAGGCGACGGGCGTGAATGACGAGGGCGCGCTCTGGGCCTTGGCCCTGCTCTATGCCGGCGCGCCCATCGTCCTGAAACTGGCGGCCGTGGCGCTGATGTGGGGCTTCCCGTTGGACCGGGACGCCCTGGAGGCCATGCGGGTGGGCGAGACCGCGCCGGCCACGTCCATGCCTTGAGCGCATCCACAACCGTTTGGTGGTTGGCACCGCTCAGCGCAAGACCAGCAGCAGATCCTTGGCGTCGACCTGGGTGCCGGCCGGGGCCACGACGCGCTCGACGGTCGCGTTGCGGTCGGCGGTGATGGCGGTCTCCATCTTCATCGCCTCGAGTGTCAGCAGCACATCGCCCGCATGCACCGTCTGGCCGGCCCGCACGGCCACCGAGCCGACAACCCCCGGCATGGGCGCTGGTACATGGGCGGGATTGCCGTCCTCGGCCTTCTCGGCCTTGGGAGCGGTTGCGGCGAAGCGATGATCCGCGACGCGGATCGTGCGTGGCTGGCCGTTCAGCTCGAAGAACAGCTTGACGTCGCCGGCCTCGTCCGGCTCCGAGATCGCCTGGAGTTGGATCACCAAGGTGACGCCCGGGCGCAAGTCGACGGCGATCTCCTCGCCCGGCTCCATGCCATAGAAGAAGGTGGGTGTCGGCAGCACCCGCACAGGCCCGAAATCGCAGATCGGAAGAGC
>JBCCZI010000040.1:0-32569 GCA_039187815.1 Pseudomonadota bacterium
GACCCCGCCCGATGGCGAGACGGTACCGATCCTGGTGGAGCTCGAGGAGGCCCCCTTCCGGACCGTCACCTTGGGCGCGCGCTATGGCACCGATGACGGCCCAGCCGTGCGCGGGACGTTCGAGCACCGCAACCTCTTCGGCTCGAACGAGACACTGGGTCTGACGCTCGAGGCTGGGCTCGACGAACAGGTCGCCGGGATCACCTATCTCGAGCCGCAATTCCTGCGGCCCCGCCAGGACTTCACAGCAGGCTTCGAGCTTCGGCATGTGGAGGACGACGCCTTCGACGAGCTGGGCGCGACCCTGACCGTGGGTCTGCAGCGCGAATTGGGCGAGCACTGGCTGGTCGGCGGAGGCGGGCTGCTCGAGGCCAGCTTGCTCGATGAGGGCGAAGGCGACGAGACCGTGCTGCTTGCGGGCCTCCCGCTCTTTGCCGAATACGACAGCACCAATGACAGCCTCGATGCGACACGGGGCCAGCGCATTCGCCTGTCGGTCACCCCCTTTGCCGGCAGCTTCGATGGCGAGGGCACGCTCTTCACGCGCTTTGAGGCGCGCGGCTCGGCCTATCAGGATCTGCTGGGCGACCGGCGCTTTGTGCTGGCACAGCGCGGGCGCATCGGCTCGATCGTCGCGGCGGACGAGGATCTGGTGCCCGCCACGCGGCGCTTTTATTCGGGCGGCGGTGGCTCGGTGCGCGGCTACCAAGAGGACTTCATCGGGCCGATCGACGACGACAACGATCCGCTCGGCGGGCTCTCGGTGGCCGAGGCGGGGCTCGAGCTGCGCGCCCGGGTCTACGGCGATTTCGGCATCGCGGTCTTCACCGAAGCGGGCGTCGTCTCGGATGACGCGGTGATCGATTTGGCCGAGGGCGTGCAGGTCGGCGTCGGCGGCGGCCTGCGGTACTACTCGCCCATCGGCCCGATCCGGATCGATGTCGCCTTCCCCATCGACCCGCGCGATGTCGACGACAGTTTCCAAGCCTATATTTCCATCGGACAGGCCTTCTGATGCGGCATCACTCCCTCCTCGCGCTGATCTTGCTGGGCATGGTCCTGGCCGTCGCCCCAGCCCGCGCGCTCGATCTTTTCAACCTCAAGAATTCGCTGATCCAGTTCGCGCTCGAGCAGATCAGCACCGAAGATTTCTCGATCACCGCCGAGACGGTCGAGAGCCCGGGCGACGGCGTGACCGATCTGGTGGGCGTCACGATCTCGGACCGCGAGGGGGTGTGGTTCCGCGCCGAGCGCATGGGGCTGCAGTGGAACGCCCAGCGCGTGCTCTCGGGCGAGCTCGAGATCAACCGGCTGACGGCCACTGGGGTTGAGGTGCTGCGCCAGCCCGTGGGCTCGATCGAGGTCAAGGAAGACGCCGAGATCGCCCAGGATGACAGCGAACCCTTTGATTGGCCGCGGGCGCCGCTTGCCACCCGGATCGACGAGATGCGGTTCGAGCGCGTCTCGATCGCCGAAGGGGTGGTCGCGCCCCATGCGATGCAGTTCGATGCCTCGGGCGCTGCGCGGGACGAAGGCGACGTGCAGGCGGTCAAGCTCTCGGTCCGGCGCACAGATGCGGTGGCTGGCGAGATCGAGCTCGACTATGTGCGGGATTTTGCCGCCGGGACGCTGCGCGCCAATCTCACCGCTCTCGAGGCGCCGGGCGGTCTGGTGGCAGCGCTGGCCGATTTGCCCCCCGATGCCGCCGCCAGCCTCGATGTGCGCGCCGATGGGCCGCTGACGAACTGGTCGCTGGACATCGCCCTGCTGGCCGAGCGCATGCTCGAGGCCGAGGCCCGGGCGCGGATCGATCTCGAGGGGCCACTGGCGGTCCAGGCCCTTGCCTCGGTGCGCCCGGGCGCCGATCTGCCGCGCCAGACCGCAGCACTGCTGGGCGCCGAGGCGCGGCTCGACATCGACGTTGCCGAGACCGACGGCGTGATCGCGATCCGCCAGGCGCGCCTCGCCTCGCCGGCGCTGCGACTGGACGCACGCGGGTCCTACACCCGCGCCGGGGGCCTGGTCGATCTCGACATCGACCTGCAGGGCGACGCCGCGCTGGCCGGCCTGGCCGAGGGGGTCTCCTTTGCCGGTTTCGGCTTTGACGGACGGGTCGAGGGGGCACTCGACGATCTGACCGCCCGCGGCGAGGCACAGCTGACCGGCCTTGTAACCGAGCCTGCGGATATCGGTGGGGCACAGCTCTCGACCGAGGTCCGCATCGTCGGCAGCCGCATCGATTTCGGCGTGGATGGCGCGGTCACGGATGTGCGGCTCGACCGGCTCGACCCCACGCTGTTGGGCGATGCGGATCTCACCGCACGGGGGGCCTATGAGGCGGACCGGCTGACGCTTGAGGCGCTGGGGTTCCGCTCGCGCCCGCTGACCGTCGATGCGAGCGGGACCCTCGATCTGGCCGCCGAGGCAGCGGCGCTGGCTTATCGCCTGGACACACCCGATCTTGCGCCCCTCGCCGCGGCCTATGACGTCGAGGCGGGGGGGCGCCTGTCGGTTTCGGGTCGGGCGGAGGGCCCGCTCGATGCGGTGCGGCTGACCGGCGAGGCGACGATCGAGGACCTGGCCTTCGAGGGCGAGGATTACGGTGCCCTCTCGCTCAGCCATGACGTGGTCGCGGGCGTGTCGGTCCGGGGTGGGGCGCGCCTCCGCGGCGACGGCTCCCGCTTTGGGCCTCTGGCGGCGGATGTGGACTTTGCCTTGGTCGAGCAGCGGCTGTCCCTGCCCCGGCTATCGGCCTCGATCCTCGGCCTGAGCTTGGACGGGGCGGTGGTTTATGACCTTGGGCAGGCGTTGGCCGAGGGCGGCTTGGCGCTCGAGGCGCCCGATCTCGTCCCCCTCGGCGCGGCGCTCGATCAGTCTATGGAGGGCGCGCTCACAGGCCGGGTCACCCTGGCGCCGGTCGCCGAGAGCCAACGGGTCGGGTTCGATCTGACGGGCGCGGGCCTGGCGGCCGCCGGCGCCAGCATCGGGCGGATCGCCCTCACAGGCGCGCTGGACGATGCGCTCGGCAAGGCCTCGGCCGCCGCGCGGCTGACAGCGACCACGCTCGGCTATGACCAGGCGCGGGTCGCCCGGCTGACCGCCGACATCGCGGCGACGGGCCTGACCGACGCGCCATCGGCCGATCTCGATCTCCGCCTCGAGGCCGCCTCGGGTTTTGGCGCCGAGGTGCAGACGGCCACGCTGACCGGGCGCATCGAGGATGCGCTGGCGACTGTTCCTCTGGCTGACATCCAGGTCCGCACCCAAGGGCTGGCCGCCGCCGGTGTGACCGTGGCGGAGGCCGAGGTCGATGCCACCCTGACCCGGGAGGATGAGAGCGGCCGGCTGACATCGGCGCTCCGGACCGGGGCGGTCGCCGCGGATGGTGCGCGCCTGGCATCGGTGCGGGCGGATGCGGTGGTGAGCGGAGCGCTTGGACCCGCGCCGGGCCTCTCCGCCACGCTGGCGACCGGCGCGATTACAGCTGGCGACGCCTGGATCGATGGCACCCGAGGCGAGGCCAGCATCTCCGACCTGTTGGCCGATGATCCTGCGATCTCGGCCAAACTCAGCACCGGCGCGGTCACGGCTGCCCCGATGGCGTTGAGCGGCGTCGAGGCCGCGCTGGACGGGGTGCTCTCGGCCCTTGGCCTCACGCTGTCGACCCAAGGCGAGGCGGCGGGCAAGCCGCTGTCGCTCAGCACCGAGGCGCGGATCGACGCCAAGGCCTCGACCCCCACGATCCGGGTGGCCGCGCTCGAGGGCCGCTATGACGCGGCGCGGGCGTTCCTGCGCGCCCCGCTCGACGTCAGCCTCGGGCCGAGCACGCGGCTCCGTGGGCTGGATTTGGTGCTTCCGGGCGGCGCGATCTCGGGCGATGCGGCGCTGCACCCGAACGGGGCCGAAGCCGCGCTCGCCCTCGCCTTTGCCGATCTGATGCCGCTTGCCGATCTGCTCGATGCGCCGATCAGCGCCGGCGCCCTCGATGCGCGTCTGAGCTTCGACAGCCGGGCTGGTCGCGCCGGAGGTCAGGCCGAGATGGCCGCGACGGGCCTGCGTTTTGCCGAAGCCATGGCCGATATCGGTGCCCTCGATCTCGAACTGGATGGCGATTGGGACGGTCGGCGGGCCGGCGTCAATGCCCAGCTCGCCGGTCCCTTTGGCACGCCCGTGGCGGTCGAGGCCGGGCTGCCCGTGCGCCCCTCGGGCGGACCGCTGCCGCGGCTGGACGACGGCGGACGGCTTGATGGCCGCATCCGCTGGTCTGGGGATATCGGCGATCTCTGGGCGCTGGTCCCCGCGCCGGGGCATGTGCTGGATGGCCAGCTCGACATCGATCTCGGGCTCGGCGGCACCGTGGCGCAACCGGCCATCGAGGGCGCTCTGGGATTGGCGGATGGCCGTTATGAGAACCTGGACATCGGCACGATCCTCACCGATCTGACCGTGCGCTCGGACATCAAGGGGTTGGACACGCTCGAGCTGCAGATGGTGGCCCGCGATGCCGCCGAGGGGCGGGTCGAGGGCACGGTCGCCGTCGATCCCGAGCGGGTCGAGGCCGCACTCCGCAGCCAACGCGCCGTGCTGGTGCGCCGCGATGATGCGACCGCGGCCATCAGCTTCGACATTCGCGCCGAAGGGCCGCTCGCGGGCCCGGACATCGCCGGCACGGTGACCATCGACCAAGCCGAGATCCGGCTGGTCAACGCAACACCCCCCAGCGTGGTCACGCTCGGCGATGTGCGGATCAAGGGCGCGCCGCCGCCCGAGGCCGAAGAGCCGGCCGGCGCGGCGATCGGGCTCGATGTGCAGATCCGCGCCCCTCGGGACGTGTTTGTCCGGGGGCGCGGCCTCGACAGCGAATGGCAGATTGGTATGGATGTGACCGGGACTGCCGCCGCCCCACGGATCACAGGCGCCATCGAGCGCGTGCGTGGCCGGCTGCTCCTGATCGGCACCGAGTTCGATCTGGAGACCGGCGAGATCACCTTTACCGGTGGGCGCTCGGTCGACCCCCGCTTGGATATCAAATTCCAGGCCGAAGAGAACGGCATCACGGGCGGTATCATGGTGAGCGGCACGGGATCGGAGCCCGAGGTCGGCTTCTACTCGCGCCCTGTCCTGCCGGAGGACGAGGTGCTGCCGCGGCTCTTGTTCGGCAAGCCCGCGCAGTCACTGACCACGGGCCAGGCGATCCGGCTTGCCTCGGGCCTGGCGACGCTGATGGACGGCTCGGGCGGCTTGGTGGACGATGTACGCGGGGCTGTGGGCCTCGATCAGCTCTCGATCGACCCCGAAGGCGACAGTGCCACCGTGACCGTCGGCAAGAACATCGGCGACGATGTCTTCGTCGGGGCAAAGCAATCGGTCGATGGTTCGGAGAGCAAGGTCTTCGTCGAGGTCGAGGTCTTTGAGGACATCACCGTCGACAGCGAGATCGATCAGGCCGGCGAAGCCTCGGTCGGCGTGAACTGGCGCAAGGATTTCTAGGCGTCACTCGAGCATCACCAACAGGCCGCGCTTCTTCTTGACCGTGGCCGCGACGAACTTCTTCGGCCGCGGGATATGCTCTTCGATCTCGATGGGGATCATGTCGTCGCCGGGCGAGGCGACAAAGGCGATGCCGGCCGCATGCATCGCAGAGGCATCGGCCCGAGCCAGCAGGCCAGGCACGTCGAGCGGGGCAAGCACCTCGGCAAAGGCCGCGACCTCAGCCGGGCGCAGCAGGCGCACCGGGCCATAGCCTCCGCAGGGGCCGACCGCCTCTCCGCCCAGCAGCGCACCCGCGGGCTCCGCGCGACCGGCCAGCAGCCAGTGGAGGATGTGCCAGGACTTATCGAGGTCGAGAAATTCCGGCTTCGAGATGTCCGGCAGCGCATGGTCCCGCAGATGGGCCAGAACGGCCGCGGCAATCCAGCCGAGCGTGTTGGCCCCGGCCCCGACCTCGGCCCAATGCGCGCGCGGGACCGAGGCCAGCGCCGCCTCCATGCGCCGCTGCTCGAGCCCCTCGGCGATACCCCTCGACCCCGTCCACATCGCGCAGCCGCGGCACGATTTCATCCGGATCCGCAAGCAGCGCCGCGATAACCGCCTCGCTCAAGCGGCGCAGCGTCATCATCATGCTCATGGGCATACCATTCCGGTCAGCTGTGTTCCTCGCGGAGCTCTTCCTCCAGGACCCTGGTATAGGCGCGGAGTGCATCGGTCTGGTAGAGCGCGCCGATCAGCTCGGGCGTGCCCTCCTCGCCGCGCGCGGGCACGCGCATGACCGGCAAAAACGGCCCGCGATAGCGCTCGAACATCGGCATGGCGCGCTCGAGCGTGTCCGTTGTGCGGAGCGAGGCGCCCTGCGCGTGCAGTTCCCAACAGGCGGTGTCCGAGGCCCCGTCCTCGGCCCCGCGCATGCGCATCAGATGGGTACAGGCAAGCGTACGTTTCAAATAGTGCTGTGGCCCTCCGGCCAGATGCAGCCCGGCCTGCTCGAGCTGCGTGAGGAAGAAGGACCGCGCCACCATCCGATCGGCGATCACACTGGCGAGCGAGACCGAGATCATCACGGCGATCCCCGCCTGCCAGTCGCCAGTGAGCTCGAAGACGATGAGCGTCGAGGAGATCGGCGCCCCCAAGACCGCACCCGCCACCGCCCCCATGCCGGCCAACGCATAAAGCCCTTGGGAGCCCGAGACGGCCGGGAAGATATCCGTCGCCACCTCGCCAAAGGCCGAGCCGGCCAGCGCTCCCAGCATCAGCGCGGGCGAGAACACGCCGCCGCCCATGCGCCCTGCGAGTGTGATCGCCACGGCCGCCACCTTTATCACGGCAAAGGCGACGGCGATCCAGAACGGGATAGCCTCGGTCAGCGCAAGCGTCGTCGTCTCGTAGCCGACCCCAATGATGTGCGGGAACTGGAGCGCGAGGAGGCCCAGCATGGCTCCGGCCAAGGCTGGGCGGGCCCAGTCGGGGATGCCGAGGTGCCGTTGCAGCCGATCGCCCACCCGCTCGGCAAAGAAGATCGAGCGCATCATCACGACCGCGATCGCGCCGCAGAAGAGGCCGAGCAGGGCAAAGGCCGGCATCTCCCAATAGAACTCGACCGTGTGCCCGGGCAGCGTGAACTCGGTGATGTTGCCGAGATGGATGCGGCTGACCACCGTCGCCGCCACGCCGGCCAGCACGATGGGTCCGAAGGCGTGGAGCGCGAAATGGCGCAGCACCACCTCCAGCGCGAAGAGCGCCCCGGCCAGCGGCGCGTTGAAGCTGGCCGCCACCGCCGCCGCCACCGCGCAGCCTAGCAGATCGCGCCCCGTCAGCCCCGTCGCATCCAGCCGGTGGGAGACCCAAGAGGCGATGACGGCCCCGATATGGATGGCCGGCCCCTCGCGCCCCGTCGAGCCACCGGTCGAGAGGGTGATCAGGGCAGCGCCCGCGGCGGCAAGGCCCGGCTTGCGCTCAACCCGCCCGCCGCGCAGAGCCGCGGCCTGGATCACGTCTGCCACGCCGCGCGCCTTCGCATCGGGCGTGAAATGGGTCAGCAAGAGCCCGACGGCCAGCCCGCCCAGGATGGGCACCGGCAGCACAAGATACCAGGGCAGTGCCGCCGCTGCCGAGTGCAGCATGATATCGTCGGCCCCATAGAACAGGGTCTGCAGCGCCGAGATCGCAAGGCGAAAGGCAATGACCGCATAGCCAACCGCCACGCCGATCAGCAGCGCCACGGGCCAAAGGGTCGCCTGGCTTTGGATCGAAGGGCGGCCGAACTGGTCGAGTGCGGCGTCCAGCCGACGGCGCAGCCGCGCCAGCGGCCCGCGCAAGGCCCTGCGCGGAGCGCCGGAGGTCTGGTCGGATGGCGGCTCGGGATGCATCGATATCGGTCGCCCATACGCTCGCGGGCAGCCTAGGCCCGTGCGACCGAGAGGAAAAGAGACCTCGGGAGCCAAAATCCGCTTCCGCCGATGCTGTGGCACCGACGCCGCTCCGCCCAGGGCGGACAGACAACCTCCGAGGATCTGCGAAGATCAGGCGAGGAAGATGTAGTCGCCCGCGCTGATCTCCACCAACGATTGGACTTGGGGCGAGCCCTCGCGGTTCTCGACGCTGTCGGCAAAGGCCAGCAGCACATCGGCGCGATCGATCGTCTCATCCTCCAAGGCGCCAGTCCAGAAAGCGATGCCCAGCGGCTCACCGGCCCGATCCAGAACATTCCGGTAGAGCACCTCGACCAATTCCATATCGCTGAGCATGTCCGGGTCGCCAAAGCTCGCCTCGAACTCTGGGCTGTTCAGGAAGGCCTGAGAGAGCTGGCGCTCGGTCAGGCCGGCCTCGCGTTGGTCGATCCAGAAGTTCAAGCCGTCTAGGTCGATATTGCCGTCGCGGTCGAGGGCCGCTTCGTAGAGCAGCGCGACATCGCGGGACTCTTCGACCGACAGGCCGAGGCCGGCGCCGGGGATGCCGGCGGCTCCAGTCACATCGCCGATCGGCTCGTCCTCCGGGGAGATCAGCGGGCCGATCAGGGACACCGGGTTGCTGGCCGTCTCGGGGTCGAGGGCGTAGGCCAGCTCGTCGCTGAAGGTCAGCACCGTGGTGGGCAACACGGCGATGCCCGACAATCCGGGCACAAAGGTCTCGAAGATGTTGCCGTCCACAATCTCCCCGGTGGCGGTGCTGACCGAGAACACTTGGCCCGTGCCGTTCACCACGAGGATCTCGTCGTCGATGATCGTGTGGTCTCCGGCGCTCATGTTGACGCCGGTCTCGGCGATCACGGTGACGATGCCCTCCTCGGGATCGACCGAGCCGATCGCACCGTCCTCGGCGATCACAAACAGCGTGCCATCGGCGCCAACCTCGAGCCCGGTGGCGTCATCGATGCTGAGCCCTGTGAGTGGGGCGATGGTGAAATCCGTCAGGTCGAACTCGAAGAGCGTGTCCGCGCCGATCGCGTACAAGCGCCCGTCCGGGGCGGCCGCCACATCCGTCAGCGCTTGCCTGGTTTGGGTGACGAACAGCAGTGTGTCCGTAGCCTCGGTCCCATAGTAGAGATCGCCGGTCGCGTCGACCAAGTAGAACATGATTTATCCCCCGTCACGGACAATGGTTGTCGGCGGCTTTGCCGGTCGCGCGCTGGGCATCGGGGCCCGCGGGGCGTCGACAAGCACATGACATCGGAACTCAAGCGCTGGCACGGCAACGCGCAAGATGCCGACGGAGGCCTGGTATGGCCGCCCTTGGCACACCCTGAACTGGGGGCATGGGATAACATGAGCGCCCGTTAGTAAAGCCCCTTGAGGCAGGTGACGCGCGTTCAGGCCGCCCCGGGCGGTTTGCGGCGGATGCCGAGTGCGGCACCTGCCTGAGCCGGACGCGGGAGCGCCGCATGGGCCACGCGCATCGCTTCGACCAGCGCGGCGGTCTGTGGCCGGAACGGGGCCGACCGGCGCGCCTCCAGATCGACATTGACCGACAGGCTCTCATAGGTTGCAGCCAGGCTCTCGCCCGCGTCGAGATTGCGCATTTCGCCAAAGATGTGGATGCGCTTGGCATCGGCATCCAGCACCCGCACATCACAGACGAACCGCGTGCCTTCGAGCAACTCGCCCAAATAGTGGATCTGGGATTGCAGCGCCATGGGACCCATCCGGTGGACCCGCGCCGAGACCGCGCCGAACTCCAGTGCCTCGTAGACCTCGTCGAGGGCCCGGTCGAAGGCCATGATGTAATAGGCCACGTTCATGTGCCCGTTATAGTCGATCCAATCGGCCGGCACGCGCTGCTCGGCGGTGCGGATCGGCCGGCTCTCGGTCTGGTCCATGGCGCTCTCCTCAGTCCGCTTCGGATCTGGCACAAGCGGCGGGGCTTGGCTAGGCTCGCGTGCCATGCGCAAGGAGGACCGCCATGACCATCGAGAGCGCCATCACCGCCCTTGAGCCCCATTTCGGCGCGCGGCTTAGCCGAGCCGAGGCGGTCCGGGCCGAGCATGGCCGCGACGAGGCGCACCACGCGCCCCAGCCGCCCGATGCGGTCATCTGGCCCGCAACGACCGAAGAGGTGCAACGCATCGCCGGGACCTGTTCCGAGCATGGCTGCCCCATCGTGCCCTGGGGCACCGGCACCTCGCTCGAGGGCCATGTGATCCCGGTGCGAGGGGGCATCACGGTGGATATGGGGCGGATGGACCAGGTGCTGGCCATCAACCAAGAAGATATGGACGTCGTCGTCCAACCCGGGGTCACGCGCAAGCGGCTGAACGAGGAGCTGCGGGCAACGGGCCTGTTCTTCCCTGTCGATCCGGGTGCGGATGCCTCGCTGGGCGGCATGGCGGCAACGCGCGCCTCGGGCACCTGTGCGGTGCGCTATGGCACCATGCGCGAAGCGGTGCTGGCGCTCGAGGTTGTGCTGGCGGATGGCCGCGCGATCCGCAGCGGCACCCGGGCGCGCAAGAGCTCGGCCGGCTATGATCTCACCCGGCTCTTTGTCGGCTCCGAGGGCACGTTGGGGCTGATCACCGAGCTCACGCTGCGCCTCGCCGGACAGCCTGAGGCCATGTCGGCCGCCACTTGCGCCTTCCACCGGCTCGAAGGCGCGGTGCAGACGGTGATCGAGACCATCCAGATGGGCATCCCTGTGGCGCGCATCGAGCTGTTGGACCCGCTGACAATCCGCGGCTTCAACCAGTACGCAGGCTATGCGCTGGAGGAAAAACCGACGCTGTTCCTCGAGTTCCACGGCTCCGAGGCCAGCGTGGCCGAACAGGCGGAGCTGCTCGGCGCCTTGGCCTCCGAGAACGGCGGTATCGGGTTTGACTGGACGACCGATCCGGAAGAGCGCACCCGCCTCTGGTCTGCGCGCCACAACACCTATTACGCGCAGCAGTCGCTGCGGCCTGGGGCCAAAGGGTTCATCACCGATGCCTGCGTGCCGATCTCGCGCTTGGCCGAGGCGATCCTCGAGACCGAGGCGGATCTGTCCGAAAGCCCGCTGCTCGCACCGCTGGTCGGCCATGTGGGGGACGGGAACTTCCACCTCTCAATCCTGATCGACCCCGAGCATCCGGACGAGTTGGCCGAGGCCGAGCGGCTGGCCGGGCGCATCTCGGAGCGCACCTTGCGTCTGGGTGGCACGGTCACCGGCGAGCACGGCATCGGCCTTGGAAAGCGCAAATACATGGCCGCCGAGCACGGTGAGGGCTGGCAGGTGATGGGGGCCATCAAGGCTGCCCTCGATCCGGGTGGCATCATGAACCCGGGAAAAATGCTGCCTGGCAACTGAGCGCGCTAGAGCTTCATGCGCATCGAGTTCAGGAAGAAGAACAACACGACGAACAGAATCGCGATGCCGTAGGGGCTGGTGAAGAAGGGGATGAGACCCTCGTTCCACTTCTCGATGGCCCCGTTCACGATGCCGTTGATGAGTTTAGACGCTCCGTCCATTGAACGATCGGCCGCAGCCGCCTCCCCGATACCCGCTCGTCTGACCCTACTGCATCCGACCCAGGGTGGCCAAGGGGCGGCGTTACGGCGCGGTTGCCTGATCGACCAGCGCGCGGGCCGCCAGGCGCGCCTCGTCGGTCACATGCTCTCCGGCCAACATGCGGGCGATCTCGTCCAGGCGCTCGGTGGACGAGAGCCCGCGCACACCGGTCCGCGTGGTATCGCCATCGGTCGTCTTCGAGATGTGCCAGTGGTGCCGGCCTTGGGCGGCCACCTGGGGCGAATGGGTGACGACCAACACCTGTGCGGCATCGGCGAGGCGCGCCAAGCGCCGCCCCACCGCAGCGGCCGTCGCGCCGCCCACACCGCGGTCGATCTCGTCGAAGATCATCGAGAGCTCGCGGGACCGGCCGGCCAGGCAGACCTTCATGGCCAGGAGGAAGCGCGACAGCTCCCCGCCCGAGGCGACGCGGTCGATGGGGCCAGGCGGCATGCCCGGATTGGTCGAGGCCAAGAATCGGATCCGGTCGACCCCGTCGGGCCCAGGCGGGCCGGAGGCGAGGTCGGTCTGGAACAGCGCCTTCTCCATACGCAACGGCGCCAATTCATCGGCGATCGCGCGGTCGAGGGTGGCCGCGGCCCCGCGCCGCGCGTCGGTCAACGCCGCAGCGGCCGCGTCATAGGCCGCGCGCGCCTCGCCGGCCGCCATCTCGAGAGCCGCGATCTGTTCGGCCCCACCATCGATCTCGTCCAAACGACCCGTCATCTCGGTCGCCAGGTCCTCGAGCGCATCGGGCTCGACCTGGTGCTTGCGAGCGAGGGCGCGGATGCCAAAGAGACGCTCTTCGACCGTCTCGAGGCGCCCAGGATCATAGGCCAAAGCATCAAGAGCCGCCGTCGCGGCGCGCTCCGCCTCGCCAAGCTCGACCAAAGCGCGGTCGAGGGCCGACACCGCCTCGGCCACGAGATCGGCCTCGTCCTCAGCCAAGCGCGTGAGGCGATCGAGCGCCTCCGCCGCCGCCCCTTCGGCCTGGGGCGACACCAGCTCACCGGCGCGACCGATCTCCTCGATGAGGCGCGCCGCACCCTTGATCCGCCGGCGCTCCGCATCGAGTGCGGCATCCTCACCCGCCTTGGGCGACAGCATGTCGAGTTCGGTGACGCTGTGGCGGAGATAGTCGGCATCCTCGGCCGCCTTCTCCAGGCGGGCACGGGCCGCGGACAGGCGCGCCTCGGCCTCGGTCGCCGCGCGCCACCGCTCGGCCACAGCCGCCCGGTCGCCCTCGAGTCCGCCAAAGGCATCGAGCAGCGCGCCATGCACCCGCGGATCCAACAGGCCCTGATCATCGCGCTGGCCATGGACCTCGACCAAGGCGGCGCCGATGCGGGCCAGCGTGTCGGCGCTCGCCCGGCCGTCATTGACGAACCCGCGCGCCGAGCCGCCTGCTGGCTGGACCCGGCGCAACATCAGCTCATCGCAGTCCCCGCCGCCAAGGCCGAGCTCGTCCAGAAGCGTGCGCACGGGATGCGCGGGCCCGACCTCGAACACCGCCGTCACCGAGCCTTGTATGGCCCCAGCACGCACCATGTCGTGCCGCCCCCGCCGGCCGAGCGCAAAGCCGAGCGCATCGAGCAGGATGGATTTGCCCGCCCCGGTCTCCCCGGTCAGCACGTTCAACCCGGGCTCGAAGGCGAGGTCCAGCCGGTCGATCAGCACGATGTCCCGGATCTCAAGCGCACGGAGCACGGGGGCGAGACCGGACGCTCAGAGCCACTTGCCCTGGATGACCCGCCGATAGACCCGGCCAAAGAAGCCATCTGCGTCCTCGTCATCGGGCACCAGATCGCGGCCGGTCAGCAGCTCATAGCTCGCGAGATACCAGTCGGAGCCTGGGAAGTTGTGTCCCAGCACCGCGGCCGACGCGATCGCCTCTCGCTCGAGGCCGAGCGCCAGATAGGCCTCGGTGATCCGGTGCAGCGCTTCGGGCGTCTGGCTGGTGGTCTCATAGTCATCCACGACCAGTCGGAACCGATTGATCGCCGCAGTATAGTGGCCGCGCTTGAGGTAATAGCGCCCGACTGCCATCTGCTTGCCGGCCAGGTGATCGAGCGTCAGGTCGACCTTCAGGGCTGCGTCCCTGGCATAGTCGCTGTCCGGATAGCGCTGGACCAGATCGTTCAGCGCTTGGAGCGCGTTCTCGGTCATCTTCTGATCGCGTTCGACATCGACGATGTTGTCGTAGTAGGTGAGCGCGATCAGATACTGCGCATAGGCCGCGTCCTCGTCCGAGGGATACAGTTCCACATACCGCCGCGCGGCCGTGCGAGCGGCAGAGTACTGCCCGCCCTCATAGGACGAGAACGCCGACATGATGATCGCGCGCTTCGAGAACTGGGAGAAGGGATAGAGCCGCTCGATCTCATCGAAGCTCTTGGACGCCTGGACATGATCCCCGCTGGCCAATTGCGCCTCGCCGCGGCGGAAGATCTCGGCGGCCGAGAGCGACTCGATCGGGACCTCTTCCTCGCTGTCGAACACCGAACAGCCGTTCAGTGCGCCAACCAGAAGCCCCGCCATCAGCACGCTGCGAACCGCCATTGGATCAACCCTCCCAAGACCCCCGTATCGGGGCGCGTTGGCGCGCACGATAAACGCTTGTGTTGGGGCGGGAAAGGGGGCTGGCGTGCCGAGGGCTCGACGCCGCCCGGGCTTAGACCGCCAGGCGGGTGCGTTCGAGCGTGAGGGCGCCAGTGGCCGGGACCTGGTCCGCTGCGGCTTCCACCCTGCGAAAGGCCAAGGGCCGGCCGAACAGCGCATGAAGCAGGCGATTTGTCATCTCATGCCCGCCACGCACACCCTCAAACCGTCCGATGATCGGCGCGCCGGCCAAGGCCAGATCGCCCACCGCATCGAGCATCTTGTGACGCACAAACTCGTCCGCACGGCGCAGGCCGGCGCTGTTGAGGATGCGGCCGCCATCCACGATCACCGCGTTCTCGAGGCTCGCGCCACGGGCGAGGCCGGCAAGGCGCAACGCCTCGCCATCGGAGAGGCGTCCAAAGGTGCGGCAATCGGACAGCTCATGCACGACCGCCGGGCCGACCAGATCGCGCGCCAGTATCTGGCGCCCAATGGCCGGATCAGGGAAATCGATCAGGAAAGACATCTGGAAACGTTCGGCCGGGACGAGGCGCGCAATGCGGTCGCCGTCGACCACCTCGACCGGGCTCACGACCTTGAGCGCTTGGCGGCTGCCTGGCAGCGCCTTGAGGCCCGCACCCAGGATGCCACGCACAAAGGGTGCCGCACTGCCATCCATGATCGGCACTTCGGGGCCGTCGATCATGATCAACGCGTCGCTCACGCCGCAGGCGGCAAGCGCGGCCATCAGGTGCTCGACCGTGCCGATGGAGACGCCCTCGGCATTGCTGAGGCGCGTGCAGAGCATCGTGTCGGTGACGTGATCAAAACGCGCGGGGATATCGCCTTGCCCCTGTTTCACATCGGTGCGGCGGAAGACGATACCCGTCCCGGCTGCGGTTGGGCAGATCCGGGCGCGCAAGGGCCGGCCACTGTGCAGCCCGGTTCCTTGGAATGCCACGGTCGACTTCACAGTACTGCGCATGAGCCTGCCCTCTGCTACCTCGTTGGCGCCAGATTGGTCCGCTTTAACGGATCTTCCATTATCTAGCCGCGCCTCTAGCTAGGCGGATGCGCCGCATTGCACAAATCACGCTTTGTAACCGAGTGCAACACGACTGGATGAACCGTCATTCTCCTTGCGGTTTCAGAGGTTTCGGCGGCATGTCTTGGAAACGCAATCTTTTTCCAAATCGCTCTAATTCATCGAAAATGCCGCCCCTGGGAGGGGCGGCATGGTCTCACTACTCGGTCGCTGATCCTGCCGCGGATGTGATCGCGCGCTGGATTGGTCAGTTGGCCTGGCGGCGGAGGAAGGCGGGAATGTCCCCGTCGGCTTCGTCCTCCTCGGGCTTCGGCGCCGCCCCCAGACCCAGCGTGTCATGGTGGTTGGGGCCTGGGGTGCCGCCACCGGCCACGCGATGGATCAGCTTGTTGATCGTGAAGAGCCCCTGGCGTGGAGCGCTGTCGCGCGCCGGCTCACGGCGGGACGCGATGAGGTCGCCGGAGGACCGCTGCGGCTCGGGCGCCGCCAACGAGCCCGGATCGAGTGCCGCGTCATCCATATCGAACAGCGCCGGATCGGGCTGGGGCGCCGGAACCTCCCGTTGGGCCCGTGCCTCGGCCGCCCGGCGCCGGACTTCCTCAGCACGGCGGCGCATCTCATCGGGGGCCGGCGTGATGGCGCCATGCACCGGAGCGCTGGGGACCTCTGCGGTCGCGGGGCTGTCCTCGACCATGGCCGTACCACCAGCAGGTTCAGCGGCTCGCGCCATCGACGCTGAGGTGGCGGGTGCAGGGGCGGCCGGGGCCAGCGCATGGGCTGTCGGCGCCGATGCCGCCGACGGGGCCGACGGGGCCGCGACCGGTGCCGGCGGCTGCGCGGCAGGCTGGGGCGCCGCCGGGGCCTCTGCCGCCCGCCGGAGCGAGCCGCGAAGCGCTGAGATCATGCTGGAATCCGTCTCGGCCGGGCGCCGGCGCGGCGCAGGTGGCTCCTGCGGCGGCAGGTTGGCCACAGCCTCGGCATCAATGCCGGTGGCGACAACGCTGACCCGCATTTTGCCTTCCATGTCCGGGTCCAGAGCCGAACCGAACTTGATCATCGCCTCCGGATCGACCTCGTCCTTGATGCGATTGGCCGCCTCGTCCATCTCGAACAACGTGAGGTCATAGCCCCCGGTGATGTTGATCAGCACGCCCTTTGCACCCTTGAGGCTGACCTCGTCGAGCAGCGGGTTGGCGATGGCCTTCTCGGCGGCGTCGATGGCGCGGGTGTCGCCCTCGGCCTCGCCGGTGCCCATCATCGCCTTGCCCATTTGCTCCATCACCGATTTCACATCGGCGAAGTCGAGGTTGATCATACCCGGGCGCACCATCAGATCGGTCACGCCCTGCACGCCTTGGTAGAGCACATCATCGGCCATGACGAAGGCTTCGACGAAGGTCGTGCGCTCCGAGGCGACCTGGAAAAGGTTCTGGTTCGGGATCACGATCAGCGTGTCGACCACGTTTTGCATCTGGGCGACCCCGGCATCGGCCACGGCCATGCGGCGCGCGCCCTCGAAATGGAAGGGTTTGGTCACCACCCCCACGGTCAGGATGCCGAGCTCGCGCGCGACCCGGGCGACCACGGGCGCTGCCCCCGTGCCGGTGCCCCCGCCCATGCCGGCGGTGATAAAGCACATATGGCTGCCATCGAGCGCCTTGGCGATCTCCTCGATGGTCTCCTCGGCGGCCGAGTAGCCCACATCGGGCTTGCTGCCGGCGCCGAGGCCGCGCGTCACGCCCGAGCCGAGTTGCAACCGCCGTTCGGCCTTGGAATGCGCCAAGGCCTGGCTGTCGGTGTTCGCCGCAATGAACTCGACCCCCGGCAGCTGTTTTTCGATCATGTTGTTGACGGCGTTGCCCCCGGCGCCGCCGACGCCAAAGACTTGGATCTTGGCCGTCAGTTCCGGTTCGATGCCCCAGTCGGAGGGGTCCTTAAGGTTCAGTGCCATGGTCTGCCTCACTTCACTGCTCTTGGCCTTTTGGCCGGTTGTGTGCCCTCTCCGGGCTGGGGTTCCGTTCTCTTTGGTCTGCTCACCACGCGGTTCTCAGCCAGCGCAGCATCTCGTTGGCGCGGCCGCGGGCGCCCATGGGCCGGGGCGCCTCAAAATCCCAGAGTTCGTCATGGGGCCGCAGCGCATAGATCCCGAGACCCACGGCTGTGGAGTGCTCGGGCCCCGTCAGCCCGGCCCCAAGACCCGAGAGCCTGAGGGGTCGGCCAATGCGCGGGCGCCGGCCGAGAATGCGGGTTACGACCTCGTCGAGCCCCGGCAGCTGGCAGGCCGCGCCGGTCAGCACCACCTGGCCTCCGGGCATCTGGGTGATGCCGAGCTCGATCAGCCTGCTTTGGACCATCCGCAGGGTCTCTTCGATCCGCGGGCGGATCACGCCAATCAGCATGCCGCGGGAGATCTGGCGGCTCTCGGGCGCGTCCTCCTCGCCAAGCCGCGGCGCGTCGATCATCTCGCGGTCATCGGCCTGGGTCGGCACCACGCCGCCGTGCACGCACTTGATCCGCTCGGCCAGCGCCTTGCGCATTAGCAGGCCACCGGCGATGTCCGAGGTCACATGGTCACCGCCACAACGCACCTGCTCGGCGCAGATCAGATGGTCGCGCAGAAACACCGAGATGCCGGTCGAGCTTGCGCCCATATCGATGCAGATTGCCCCGGTGCGCTGCTCATCCTCGACCAGAGCCGCGAGACCGGCCGCATAGGGCGCGGCGACGATCCCGCAGAGATCCAGATCGCACTGGCGGATGCACTCCATCAGATTGGCCAGCGAGCGCGCATCGACCGCCACCACATGGCTCGCGATCGAGAGCACGCGGCCGGCCATCCCGCGTGGATCCGTGAGCCCCGACTGAAAATCCAGGCTGATCTCGACCGGCTGGGCGTGCAAGATCTGGCGATCGGTCCCAATGGGCGGATCGGCCGCCATGCCGAGCGCGTTCGAGATGTCGCGCTCGGTGACCTGGCCGGTTTCGGTCTCGACCTCTCCCACGGTCGAAAAGCTCTCGGGCCGCCCGCCTGAAAAGGCGACCAAGACGTGATCCACGCGGTCGATCTTTGGCTGGGCGCAGCGCTCGGCGGCCAGCACCGCACGGCGCACCGAGCGGGCGGCCGCGTCCATGTCGATGACCTCGCCGCGCTTGATCCCGCGGGCTTGAACGGTGCACTCCCCGACCACCTCGACTGCCGAGAACGGAGCGGCCGTGCCCGGCTGGCGCGGCACGCCGTCCAGTTTCTCGCCGTCGATCTTGAGAACCATGCAGGTGATCTTGGCGCTGCCCATGTCGAGAAGCGCGATGCGTCCGCGTCGGATCGCCTGGCCCAATCGGACGCGCATCGACCGGTGCACCTCGCAGGCGGAGAAATTCATGTCTCTTCTCCTAAAACCAAATCCACCGCACGGCGCAGGACCATGGCCTCGGCGGCACGCGGTGCCAGACGCAACACGGGGCGGTGCGGGATCCGCAGATCGATGACGCTGAGATCGCGGGAAAAGACCTCTTCGCCGAATTGCAAGGCCATCACGCCTTTGAGCGCGCGGACGGGGTCCTCGGAGGGCAGCATCACGACCATCTCGCGGTCTAGCACCAGCGTCCAGCGGCGGGTTCCCACACGGGCCAGCGCCCGAACGCGGGGTATCAGCGCCGGCGCGGTCTCCATCAGCTGCAGCGCCTCGTCGATCATGCGCGGTGCGCCGAGCCCCATCAGCAGCGGCAACTCGGCATGGCCCAAACGCCGATCTGCCGCCACCATCACGACGCCGGCCCTGTCAAGCACCCAGAGCGTACCGTCGGGGTCGCGCCATAAGGCAGCGGGGCGCCGCTCGCGCACGGTGATCCGCAAGGTGCCGTTTGGGTCGAACACGACGGAGGCCGAGGCCACGCGACCCAGGGCTTCGAGTTCGGCCCTCAGCGCCCCTAGATCAAGATGGAGTGAGCTTTGGCCTGCAATGGGCCCGGCGACAGCGCGCACCTCCTCGCGCATCGTCGGGCTGCCGCCTTCGATGCGAACACCCCGGACGACAAACTCCGGACGCGCGGCCAGGGCGTCGACCATCGCGCTCACGCGGGTCTCGACTGCGATGCGCAAGCGATCGTTCGAGATCACGCCCCAGGCGACCAGCGCAAAAAGCCCAAGGGGCAGGTAGACCGTGACCGCGGTCCGGACCCAAGGCAAAGCCCAGGCGCGGCGCATGCGATAGGCCGAGCGCGACGGCCCCGCATTGGCCGCATGGGCTGCGGCGGATGTGTCCTCCCTCAGCGGCCGCATGAGGCATCCTCCACCAACCAGGCGCAGAGGCCGGAAAAGTCGATCCCGCAATGGGCGGCCTGTTCGGGCGCGAGCGAGGTCGGCGTCATCCCCGGCTGCGTGTTGATCTCCAGCAGGATCAGCCCGTCGAGGCCTTTGCTCGGGTCCCAGCGGAAATCCGTGCGCGACAAGCCGCGGCATCCAAGCGCCCTGTGGGCGGCCAAGGCATGCGAGAGACAGGCCTCGGTGATCTCGGCCGGCAGATCGGCCGGCACCACATGGCGCGAGCCGCCCTCGGCATATTTCGCCTCGTAATCATACCAGCCGTCGGAGAGGATATCGGTGACAGCCAGCGGCCGTTCCCCCATCACCGCAACCGTCAGCTCGCGCCCCGGGACATAGCGCTCGACCATAAGGGTTTCGGGTGCATCCGCGTCCAGCCGCGCCGGCCCGTTCGCGCCCTCAAGGACAAAACAGATCCCGAGCGAGGAGCCCTCGTTGACCGGCTTCACCACGTAAGGAGGCGCGAGGGGGTGGCCGGCCGAGACATCCTGGCGCGCGCAGATGAGGCTCTCGACGACCGGCAACCCGGCTTCGGCAAACACGGCCTTTGCCCGCGACTTGTCCATGGCCAGCGCCGAGGCCAAAACACCCGAATGGGTGTAGGGCACCCCCATCCACTCCAGCAGGCCCTGGACACAACCGTCCTCGCCCCAACGGCCGTGTAACGCGTTGAACACCACGTCCGGGCGCGCAGCATCAAGGTCGCGAGCAAGCGCCCGCCCAGCATCCACCTCGGTCACATCATAGCCCGCATGGCGCAAGGCGCCGGCACACTCACGGCCGGACACCAGCGAAACGTCACGCTCTCGGGACACGCCGCCCTTGAGCACTGCCACGCGGGAAGCCCTGCTCGACATCCGCGCCTCTGATCTCCGGGCCTGTGTTTTTTTGGAGTGCCCGGGACTGTAGTGTGTCTTTATTGTTCCAGACTAACGCCTATTCGCCGGATTTCCCAGCGTAAATCGACGCCGGAATGCGATTTTACAGAGGCGCGAACGGTTTCGCCCAAACGCTCGAGATCAGCGGCGGTAGCGTTGTCATGGTTGATCAGGAAGTTGCAATGCATTTCTGAGACTTTGGCTCCGCCTATGCACAATCCTCGACACCCTGCAGCATCGATCAGCTCCCAGGCGCGCAGGCCAGGCGAGGCGCCGCCCGGCCCCGACGACGCGCCCGCGGGATTGCGGAACGTGCTGCCGCCCGTGCGTTCGCGCACCGGTTGCGCTGCCTCCCGCTCGGCCAGCAACCGGCTCATCCGGGTGCCGATCGCTACCGGATCATCCGGCTCGCCCCGAAACACCGCGCGCGTAAAGATCGCACCGGCGGCGGCCTGGGCATTGCGATACTCAAACCGCATCTCGCTGGCGGGAATGCGCACGACCTGACCGTCGCGCAGCACCGCTTCGACCTCGACCAGGATATCCTTGATCTCACGGCCATAGGCGCCCGCGTTCATGGCCAGCGCTCCGCCCACCGTGCCAGGCACGCCGCGCAGGAACTCAAGGCCCCCGAGCCCCGCCTCGGCCGCCGCTTCGGCGAGCCGGGCATCGGGCGCGGCCGCCCCGGCCTCGATCGTCGTGCGATAGGGCTGGATCCGGTTAAACCCGCGTCCGAGGCGAACGACCACACCGCACACACCGCCATCGCGGACCAAAAGATTCGAGCCCACGCCGATCGGCAACACCGGGATTGCCGGGTCCAACAGCTTGAGAAACAGTGCCAGATCGGCGATGTCGGCCGGCTGAAACAGCACCTCCGCGGGGCCGCCGACCCGGAACCAGGTCAGATCGGCGAGCCGGCGGCCCGTGGTCAGCCGCCCGCGCACCTGGGGCAAGCGCGCCAAAATCGCGGCATCGGCATTGGATGCATCCTCGGTCATCGCACGCTCCCGTCCTTGGATGCTCACGGTCCCCTGTGTCGCTCAGCCTGCCTGGCCGGCCGCAGCGCGCGGCGGTGGGGCATCGTTGCTCTCCAGCTCCCCCGGCAATGCGTTGGCCCAGGCCGAGATCGTGCCCGCGCCCAGGCAGATGACCAGATCGCCCGGGCGCGCCTCGGCCGCTACAAAAGCCGCCAGCCCGTCCGGGGCGCGCAGCGCATGGGCTGCGCGGTGACCATGGGCGCGCAGCCCGCCGACCAGGGCATCGCGGCTGACCCCGTCCAAGGGCTGCTCGCCGGCGGCAAAGACATCCGTGATCCCGACCACGTCCGCATCGTTGAAACAGGCGCAGAACTCTTCGAACAAATCGTGCAGCCGCGAGAAGCGGTGCGGCTGGTGGATCGCGATCACGCGCCCGTCCGTCGCGCTGCGGGCGGCGCGCAGCACCGCCGCGATCTCCACCGGATGATGGCCATAATCGTCGACGATCTCGACGCCGTTCCAGCTGCCGACCCGGGTGAAGCGCCGCTTGACGCCCGAGAACCGGGCGAGACCAGCGCGGATATCGTCCATCCCAATCTTCAGCTCACGCGCCGAGGCAATCGCTGCCAGCGCGTTCAGCACATTGTGGTCCCCCGGCATCGGCAGGCAGAGGCCCTCATGCCGCTCGTCTGCGTCGGCACTCCGGATCACCAGGTCAAAGACCATGTTGCCGTTCTCATAGCGAAGCTCATCCGCACGCAGATCCGCCTGGCGCGAGAGCCCATAGGTGATCACACGCCGGTCGGTGACCCTGCCGATCAGCGCCTGCACCTCCGAATGATCGATGCAGGCAATGAGGGCGCCATAGAATGGGATGTTCGAGACAAAGGCGTCGAAGCCATCGCGTAACGCATCGACGGTGCCGTAGTGATCCATATGCTCGGGGTCGATATTGGTCACGATCGCGATGGTGGCCGGCAGCTTGACGAAGGTGCCGTCGCTCTCATCCGCCTCGACGACCATCCAGCGGCCCTCTCCCAGCCGGGCGTTCGAGCCATAGGACTGGATGATGCCACCGTTGATCACGGTGGGGTCCTCGCCGCCGGCATCGAGCAGCGCCGAGACGAGCGAGGTCGTGGTGGTCTTGCCATGGGTGCCCGCCACGGCGACGTTCCAGCGCAGCCGCATGAGCTCGGCCAGCATCTCGGCCCGGCGCACCACGGGCATCGAGCGCGCCCGGGCCGCCTCGAGCTCGGGATTGCCGGCGCGGATCGCTGACGAAATCACACAGACGCCGGCACCCTGGATGTGCTCGGCGGCATGGCCGATCGCGATGCGGGCCCCCAGATCGCGCAGCCGCGCCACGATCGCGCTCTCGCGGATGTCCGATCCCTGAACGCTGTAGCCCATGTTCAGCAAGACCTCAGCGATGCCGGACATGCCGATCCCGCCGATGCCGACGAAATGGATTGGACCGATGTCGAGCGGGAGGGCGGTGGGTGGGTTCACGGGTCTGCTCTCTGTCCTTCATGTCGGTTTCGCGACGCCCTAGCAGCCCCGTGCGGCGCTGCCAAGACCAGCGCGCGGCGCGGGTGGGACGGCGTGCGGCGCGGGAGCCTCATTGTGGCCGAGCATGGGTCTCGACCATCTTGGCAAGCTGTGTCACCGCATTGGGACGGGCGATGGCGCGGGCCGCTTTGGCCATCTCGGTGGCGCGGTCCTGCGCGAGGCAAGTGCGGATGTGCGCGGCAAGATCGCTGGTTGTCAACGCCGCTTCTCGCACAACGATCGCGGCCGCTGCGGCCCCGAGCGCGCGGGCATTGGCGGACTGATGGTCCGCCGTTGCGTGCGGATAGGGCACCAGGATCGAGGGCCGGCCCATGATCGCAAGCTCGGCCACCGTCGATGCCCCCGCCCGGCTGATCACGAGATGCGCCTCGGCAAGCCGGGTTGGCATATCCTCGAAGAACGGCGCGGTTTCGGCCTCGACTCCAGCGCCGCGATAGGCGGCCTCCACGGCGGCCCCCTCGTCGCCGCGGATCTGCTGTACGACCGTTAGGCGATGGCGCATCGCTTCGGGCAGCGAGGTCACGGCCGCGGGCACCAGTGTTGCAAAGACCGACGCGCCTTGGCTGCCGCCGAAGACCAACAGCCGCAGCGGTCCTCGGGCCGGCGGATCATACGGCGTGGCCGAGGCCTCGATCACGGCCGAGCGGACGGGATTGCCGACATGCTCGAGCCGGGCGCGCGCCGGCGCGTTCTCCAGAGGCCAGATGCCGCACGCCACGACGGCCGCATGGCGCGCAAAGAACCGATTGACGCGCCCAAGCACGCCGTTCTGCTCATGAATAATCCGCGGCAGGCCCATGCCCACGGCCGCGGCCAGCGTGGGAAAGGCTGGGTAGCCACCAAACCCCGCCACCAAGGCCGGCGGGTCACGCCGAAAGGCACGCGCCGCCTGGATCATGCCGCGCGCCAGGGTCGTCGGTGCGGCCAACAGCCCCGTCAGCCCCCCTTGGCCGGGGCTCGCAGCCCGAAGCTCCAGCCGATCGACCGCATCCGGAAACCCGCCCGCATAGCGCAGCCCCCGCGCATCGGTGGCCAGGCGCACGCGCCAGCCGCGCGAGAGCATCGCCTCGGCCAGCGCCTGGGCCGGATACATGTGCCCTCCGGTCCCTCCGGCCGCGATGACGAGCAGCCGGCTCACAGCCTCTGCCGCAGCACCGATGCGGGATCGATCGGCCGCGCCCGCGTGAGCGCCAAGAGCGCCCCAATGGCAATCCCCGCCGCGATCATCGACGAGCCGCCATAGGACACAAACGGCAACGTCATCCCCTTGGCGGGCAAGAGCCGGATCGCCACTCCGAGGTTCACGAAGGCCTGCAACCCGAACAGCACGGCCAAGCCGGAGCCCGCCAGCCGGGTGAACGGATCGGTGACCTCCACCAGCCGCGCAAGCGCGCGCAGAGTGATGAACAGGTAGAGCCCGATGATGATGAGCACGAGCGAGAGGCCAAACTCCTCGGCTGCGACCGCGATGATAAAATCCGTATGGGCATCCGGCAGCGTCCATTTCACCGAGCCCTGGGCCGCACCGACGCCCAACAACCCGCCCTCTCGGATCGCAGACAGAGCATAGGCCAGCTGCGTGTGCGGATCGACAGAGCCCGCCAGATAGCCATCGATGCGCCCGGCAAAATGCTCGGAGTGCACATAGGCAAAGGCTCCCGCCGCCCCCACGGCGACGCCGACCAGGATCAGCGGCAAGATCGGTGCGCCCGAGACAAAGACCATCGCCGTCCAGACCGCGACCACCAACATGGCCTGGCCGAAATCGGGCTGGAGCGCGAGCAAGCCGGCAATCGCAACGGCAAACGCTCCCGAGACCACACGCCCGGGCGGGCCGTTCGGATGCACCGACGCCGCCATCAGCCACGCGGTGGCGATCACAAAGCCGGGTTTCAGAAACTCCGATGGCTGCAGGCTGCCAAAGCCGAGCGAGTACCAACGCACCGCCCCTTTGCCGAAATCGGTCCCGAGCCAGGGCAAAAGCGCCGTTGCGGCCAAAAAGACCAGGAACAACAGCACGCCAATGCGCCGCAGCCGCACCATCGAGACCATGGACAATGCGATCATGACGCCCATGGCCGCCGCGAGAAACACCGCATGGCGCAGCACATAGTGATAGGTCCAGAGCCCGTTCTTCTCGGCAAGCGGCGGCGAGGCCGCCAGCCCCAGCACGAGCCCCAACGCGACCAAGGCGACCACGGCCCCGATGGTGAGCCGGTCGATGCTATACCACCAATCCTCGAGCCCCGAGCTCTCGGCGCGCGGGGCCATCCCGCGATGGGCCATCTCGGTCATGCGTCTGGCTCCTTCTGATCGATATGGGCGCGGGCGAGCGCGCGGAAGGCCTCGCCCCGAGCTTCGAAATCGGGGAACTGGTCGAAACTTGCTGCGGCGGGGGAGAGGAGAATGGTGTCTCCTGGCGCCGCGTCCTCGGCCGCTGCGGCCACGGCGGCCTCGAGCGTGCCTGCAATGCGGTGCCCGAGGCCGGGGAGTTCGGCTGCAAACCGCTCCGCAGCCTCGCCGATAAAATAGGCATGGGCGATCTGGTTGACGAAGGGCGCCAGGGCCGCGACGCCATCCTCCTTGGCCCGCCCGCCGGCAATCCAGCGGATCCGCTCGCAGGCCGCCAGGGCGTGGGCCGAGGCGGAAGCATTCGTCGCCTTGCTGTCGTTGATCCAGGTGACGCCGCCTCGCTCACCCAGCCGCTCCATGCGATGGGCGAGGCCGGGAAAGCCTGCCATCGCCGGTCCGATCCGCCCCGGGCCAAGCCCCAGCGCCCGCGCCGCCGCCCAAGCTGCACAGGCGTTCTGATGGTTGTGGCGGCCGATCAGCCCCGGGCAGTCGCGCAGATCAAAGGCCGCGACCTGCTTGTCGCCCCGCCACTCGGTCAGATGGTTGCGGTTCATAAAGACCGACCAGCCATCGCCCTTCAGGCGCCGCGCGGTCGAGAGGCGGATCAACGTCTCGGGCTCGGCCGTCGCGGCGAGCGCCAGGCCCTCGGGCTCGTCGATCCCGATGATGGCGCGCTCCGGCGCGCCCGCCTCGAACAACCGGCGCTTGGCGGCGAAATAGCCCCCCATGCCGCCGTGCCGGCCGAGATGATCGGGCTGAAGATTTAGAAAGACGGCGATGTCTGGAGAGAGCGACCGGGCAAGCTCGGTCTGGTAGGAGGAAAGCTCGAGCACGACCGTCTCGCCAGCCCCTGGTGGATCGAGATCCAGCGCCGCGCGGCCGATATTGCCCCCCATCTGCGCCGGCCGACCGGTGGCCCTCAGCACATGGTGCAGCAGGGCCGTCGTCGTGGACTTGCCGTTCGAGCCTGTGATGCAGACGATCTTTGGCTCCGGCCCCTCATCCTCCCAGTCGAGATCACGCTGGGCGAGGGCAGCGAAGAACAGGCCGATCTCGTTGTCGATGGGCACGCCATGCTCGCGCGCCGCTGCCACGGCCGGGTGCGGTATGGGATAGAGATGCGGCACTCCGGGCGAGACGATGAGGGCGGCAAGCGATGCCGCCTCGCGCGGGCGTGCGAGGTTGCCGAGTGGGAACTCCGCCCCAACGCGCTCGCGCGCTGCTTCGCCGTCGTCCCAGAGCAGCGGCTCCGCGCCGCCGGCTGCCAAGGCGCGTGCCGTTGCCATCCCCGAGCGCCCAAGGCCCAAAACCCCGACCCGGCGTCCCGCATAGGCTGCGACCGGGATCATTCCGGCACCCCCTGGACGCGCTCTGCGGCGCAAAGCGGGGCCAAGCTGGCGATCACCCGAATGGAGCCCGGGACCGTCATCTGACCTTGAGGCTGGCGAGCCCGATCAGGGCAAGGATGACGGCGATGATCCAGAAGCGGATAACGATGGTGGGCTCCTGCCAGCCCTTCTGCTCGAAATGGTGGTGGATCGGAGCCATGCGGAAGACCCGCTTGCCGGTCAGCTTAAAGCTGGCGACCTGGACGATGACGCTAACGGCCTCGAGCACGAAGAGCCCACCGATGATGGCGAGCACAATCTCGTGCTTGATCGCCACGGCCACTGCGCCGAGACAGCCGCCCAGAGCGAGCGAGCCCGTATCGCCCATGAAGACCGCCGCCGGCGGGGCATTGTACCAGAGGAACCCGAGCCCCGCGCCGATGATGGCAGACGCGATGATGATGATCTCGCCCGTGCCCGGCACATAATTCAGCTGCAGATACACAGTGAAATCCGTCCGGCCCACCACATAGGCGATCACCCCCAGCGAGCCGGCGGCAATCATTACCGGGACGATCGCCAAGCCATCGAGCCCATCGGTCAGGTTCACCGCATTGGCCGAGCCAGCCACCACCAGCATCGCAAACGGCAGGAAGAACACGCCCGCTTGGATCACGGTGTCCTTGTAGAACGGGATCGCCACGGCATGGCGAAGCGCCTCGGGCTGCAGCGTCGTAGACGCGATCGCCGCCGCAAGCCCGATGCCCATCCCGAGCGCCAGGCGCAGGCGAGCGGGCACCCCTTTGTGCGTTTGCTTTGTCACCTTCGCGTAGTCGTCGGCAAAGCCGATCAGCCCGAAGGCCAGCGTGACCAGCAGGACGATCCAGACATAGCCGTTGTCCGGCCGCGCCCAGAGCAGCGTCGAGATGGTCACAGCACCCAGGATCATGACCCCGCCCATGGTTGGTGTGCCCTGTTTGGTGAGGAGATGGGACTGCGGCCCGTCCTCGCGAATCGGTTGGCCCTTTTTCTGTTTGCGCCGGAGCCATTCGATGATCGGCCGCCCAAACACAAAGCCGAAGAGCAGCGCCGTCATCAGCGCCCCGCCCGCCCGAAACGTGATGTAGCGGAAGAGGTTGAATACATCGCCGCCGTCGCTCAGGCCCGCGAGATAATAGAGCATCAGCCGTCCTCGGTCCTGGCAGGATCATCGCCCAGCCGTCTGATAGCATCCAGAACCGGCCCCATGGCCGATCCCTTGGAGCCCTTGACCATGACCACATCGCCGGCGTCAACCAAGCGCGCGGCGCGCGCGGCCATGGCACGGCTATCCTCGAACCAGTGTCCGCGGCGGGGCGGCTCCATCGCTTCGTGGAGCGCGCGCATGCGCTGGCCGCAGCAATGCACGATATCGATACCGTTGATCTCGGGCGCCGTCGCCAAGGCGGCATGCAAACCGGTCTCGGAGGGGCCAAGCTCGAGCATGTCCCCGAGAAAGGCAATGCGGCGCCCCCGGGCGACGCGGCCGATCCCATCCTCGACCTCCACCGCCGAAAGGACCGCGAAAGCCGCGCGCATCGAAGCGGGGTTGGCGTTGAAGCTCTCATCTATCAGCCGGATCCGGCCATCGACGCCGCTTGGGCCGAGCAGGACCTGCTCGCGCGCGCCCCGTCCTGCCGGAGCCTGGAACCCAGCCAAGGCCAGCATGGCGCGGGCCGGGTCGGCGCCGAGCGCCACGACAGCGGCCAAGGCGGCACAAGCGTTGCGGGCAAAATGCTCGCCGATCGCGCCGATCTTAAAGAGCGCGGGCTGTCCTTGGATGCGCGCCTCGACCACTGTCGCATCGCCAGAGAGGCGCACCGCGCGCAGGGCGATATCGCCCGTCGACCCAAAACTCACCCGCGGTCGTGGGCCTGCTGCCGCATCCAGGCGTGCATAGAGCGCAATGTCGGTGTTCAGCACAGCGATGCCGTCCGCGCCCAACCCCTCGAAGATCTCGGCTTTGGCATCGGCGATCGCCTCGACCCCGGCAAAGAACTCGAGATGCACGGCTTCGACCGCCGTGATGACCGCGACATCCGGCTGGGCGAGGCGCGAGAGCGGCCCGATCTCGCCGGCATGGTTCATTCCGATCTCGAGCACCGCAAAATCGGTCTCGGCCGGCATCCGGGCCAAGGTGAGCGGCACACCCCAGTGATTGTTAAAGCTGCGGACAGCGGCGTGGCAGCGGCCCTGCGCACGCAGCATGCCGGCCAACATATCCTTGGTCGAGGTCTTGCCCACCGATCCGGTGATCGCGACAACCTGGGCCTGGGCGCGTGCGCGCGCCGCCGCCGCCAGGGCTTGCAATCCGTCGAGCGTGTCATCGACGACCAACAGCGGCGCTGCCGGGTCGAGACCATCGGGCCGGTGCGAGACCATGGCCGCTGCCGCACCGCGCGCGAAGGCGTCAGAGACAAAGGCATGCCCGTCCCGCGCCTCGCCGGTGAGCGCGACAAAGAGATCGCCCGCCACGATTTCGCGACTGTCGATCGAGAGACCCGAGACCGACCAATCCCCAATCGCGGTGCCGCCCGTCGCGGCGGCGGCGTCTGCGGATGTCCAAAGCGGCTGGATCATGGCGCCGGATCCCATGGGTCGTCTCCGTCCAAGGCCGCCACTGCGGCGCGGGCCTGCGTCGCATCGTCAAAGGGATGATGCGTGCCGGCGATCTCCTGGCCTTGTTCGTGGCCCTTCCCGGCGATCAGCAGGCAGTCTGCGGGAGATTTGAGGGCATCGACCCCTGCAAGAATGGCCGCGGCCCGGTCGCCGATCTCCTCGGCCTCGGGGCAACCATCGAGGACGGCGCGTCGGATCGCGCCTGGATCCTCGGAGCGCGGATTATCGTCGGTGACGATGACATGATCGGCGCCCTCGGCCATGGCACGCCCCATCAAGGGCCGTTTGCCCCGGTCGCGGTCTCCGCCGGCTCCGCCCAGCACGATCAGGCGGCCGGTTACATGGCGCCTGAGCGCCGACAGGGCCGCCACCAGCGCATCGGGCGTGTGGGCATAGTCGATCACCAACTGGCCACCATTGGCGCGGCGAGCCACCCGCTCCATCCGTCCTCGAACGCCGCGCAGCTTGGGCAACGCGCCCAAAACATCCGCGGCGCCCAAACCGGTGGCGATGGCCGTGGCGGCGGCCAGCATGACGTTCTGGATCTGGAAGGCGCCCAACAGGGGCGTCTCGAATGTCTCCAGACCTGGCGGTAGATCGGTGGCGGAGCGCAGGCGCCCCGGGGCCCGACCACTCGGCAGATCGATGCGGACGCGAAACCCGTCGGGTGTGGTTTCAGCCTCAAAGGACAGATCGGCCGGCTGCGGTCCGATGGTGCAGACTTCGATCCTGCGCGCCTCGGCGATGCGGCGGGCCTCTATACCCTCGGGCGAGGCATGCACCACGGCGGCTGAGCCGGGTGGCAGCACCGTGCCGAAGAGGCGCATCTTGGCGGCCACATAAGCCTCGGCACTGCCATGGTAGTCCATGTGGTCGCGCTGGATGTTCGTCAGCGCCCCGGCTGCCAGACGCACGCCATCCACCCGGTGCTGCTCGAGCGCATGGGAGGAGGCCTCCATGGCCGCATGGGTGCACCCGCGGGTGGCCAGGCGGTCGAGCAGGCGGTGCAGGGTGATAGGCTCGGGCGTCGTCACCGCCAGCGGCTCGTCGAGGCCTGCGCCCTCCACCCCCGTCGTCCCAACCGAGACGGCGCGGAGGCCGCAGATCTCCCAGATCTGGCGCAGGAAGTGGACGACCGAGGTCTTCCCATTCGTGCCTGTGACCGCCACCATGGTGCTGGGCTGCGCCGGCCAGAAGGCCGCGGCGAGCCGAGCAAGCTCAGCCCGCGGCGTGTCGGAGAGAAAGACCGGGACCGGCAGCGTCCCGAGATCGGAGCGCGCGGTCTCCGCCCCCTCCGGCGTTGCCAGCACCCCCACGGCCCCCTTGCGAACGGCGAACTGCGCAAACTCGGCGCCATCGAGGCGCGTTCCGGGAATGGCGGCGAACAGGGCACCGGCCCCCACCTGTCGGCTATCAACCGCCAGATTGGTCACCGGGGTCTGCGGCTGCGGAGCGGGCCCGGCGACAGGCAGGGCCATCAGCCCCAACCCCTCGAAGGTCCGCTGGCTCATGGCCGCCCTCCGACCGGCGTGACCGGGGCGGTGCCTAGCGCCACCGGCGTCGGCTCAAGCATGGGATCGGGCAAAGGCCGCAAGCCGATCATCGGTGCGATGCGCCGGATCGCCTGCGCGACCACGGGCACGGCGGTGCGGCTCGCCTCGCGTTTGCCGCTTTCGGGATCGGTCGGTTCATCCAACATGACGACGATGGCATAGGCCGGATCGGAGACCGGGAAAACCCCGGCAAACGAGGCCAGGACCCGGTCGCGATAGTATCCGCCGCCCGGGCGGGCCTTGTCCGCCGTGCCGGTCTTGCCGCCAACCTCGTAGCCGGGCACATTCGTGCGCCGCCCGGTGCCCCGAGCCACGACCGTGCGCAACATGCGCAGCATCTCGCGGCTGGTGCGCTCCGAGAAGATCCGTTGCCCAGGCGCGCGACCACCCTTGACCAGACTGGGGCTCACCAGCCGCCCACCATTGGCGATGGTGGCATAGGCGCTGGCCAGATGCATCGGTGAGACCGCAAGGCCATGGCCGAAGCCGATCGTCAGCGTCGAGAGTTCGCCCCAGCGCGGCGGCAGCATAGGTCGGCCCGAGCGCGCCTCGACCACCTCCATCTCCAGCGGCGTCAGCATCCCGAGCGCATCCAGATGATCGCGCAACCGCGTGCGCCCGATTGCGCGCGCCAGCCGCGCCGCACCGGTGTTGGAGGAGCGCCGAATGACATCCGTGACACTCATCGTCGCCGGCATGCGATGCAAGTCGCGGATCCGGTTGCGTCCCAGCACGACGGGGCTGCCGGTTTCGATCATCGTCTCGGGGCCTACCAGGCCAAGCTCGAGCGCGATGGCGGCGGTGATCGGTTTGAAGACCGAGCCGAGCTCATAGACCCCGCTGACCGCGCGGTTAAAGCGTGGATTGGCCGCCCCGCCCCGGATCCGTTTGACCGGAGCGTTTGGATCGAAATCGGGCAGTGAGACGATCGCCAGCAGCTCGCCCGTGCGCACATCCATCATCACGGCCGCGGCCGCTTGGGCCCGCGTGCGCCGCATGCCGGCGGCCAAGATATCCGTCAGCGCCGCCTGGGCGCCAAGATCGATCGAGAGCCGGAGCGGCTGCCCCGCCCGCCCCGGATCGCGCAACTGCTCGTCGAAATGCCCCTCGAGCCCCGCCTGGCCGATCAAGGCAGCGGTGTTCACCCGTTCGCTCTCGGCCCGCACACCGCCCAGCACATGGGCTGCCAGACGCTCGCGCGGATAGATCCGCATCTCGCGCCGCCCGAATTTCAAACCGGGAATGGCTGGGCGGAGATCCATAACGGCGGCCTTTTGCGCCGGTGTCACCGGTCGCGCCACCCAAACGAACTTGCGCTCGGCCGAAAGCCGCTCGTGCAGGGCGTCCCGCGACAGCTGTGGGAAAATGGGCGCCAGGGCATCTGCGGCAGCGGCCGGATCGCGGATCTCGCGCGGGTCGGCATAGAGCGCCCAGGCCGGGAGATTGGCGGCCATCAGCTCCCCATGGCGATCCGTGATCGGCGCGCGCACGGGCATCGGGCCGCCGCTATCGGCGCGGATTGCGGGCTCGGAGGGATCGCCCAGGGCGGTCAGTGCCATGCGGCCCGCGACAACACCGTAGGCCGCCAGAAACACCAGCATGACCAGGACCAGGCGCCAGTCATCCCGGCCGACCGGGCGTGACCGGTCTCGCAAGCGCGACGGCGCGCTGGTTGAGCGGGCGGCCTCGGTCATCGACGCGCCTCCTCGCGGTCCGCAAGCTGCGCCGTCTGACGCGGGGGATAGGGAACCTGGGCCGTCTCGCCATAATGGTCCGGCGCGATGGGCATCAGCAGCAGCCGGTTGTTGTGCAGCGCCA
>JBCCZI010000041.1:0-32222 GCA_039187815.1 Pseudomonadota bacterium
CCTGCGCAAAGCTGCCGAGCGAACCGTCGAGGGCCTATGGCACGCCATCGGCAGGCTCATCGACCTCATCACGCCAAGCGAGACCGCCAACTTCTTCACCGCCGCAGGCTATGAGCCAGATTGATCGGGAAACGCTCTAGGCCCGGCCTGCGGTCGGGCTCCCGGCGTTAAGAATCAGTCCATAACGCTCGCGGAATGCATCGATCACCGCGCGCATCATCTCGGGACGGACGGTCCGGCGGTTGTCGTGCCAGGCCCGGCTCGAGTCCGAGGTCGTGACGGCCTCGAAGCAGGGAAAATAGTCCACCGAGGGTGTCGATGCAGCGACCTCCGTCACTGCCGAGTGCAACACGCTCTTGGCCATCTGATTTGCGACGATGATATCCTCGGGGCCATAGGTCCGCTCGATGGGCACCGGGGAGACCGCCAGCACGATCTTCTGCTTGCGGTTCTGGTCGCGCAGCACGGTGCAGACAGCGCGCAGATGCGCCAGCACTTCCTCTTGTCGGAGTGGGCGGAACCGAAACCGCTCGGGATCCGCACGATAGAGGAACCGCAAGGGTGGTCCATTCAAGGCGAGGCGGGTACGCCGGTCGAACCATGTCTCGGTCGTGCCGACGACGATGACCACCAGATCCGCTTTGAAGGCTTGGGCGAAGTAGTCGGTGATGGCCTCGCGCCGACCCGCCACGGCATCGATATCGCCAGGCGCCGCCCGTTCGCTGAGGCTCGGGTCGAGATGGTTCGCGCCGAAGGGGACGAAGAACTCGCGCGGGAAGTGCTCCTTTCCCGCCGCCCAATCGATCTCCTGGCGGATCGCGGCGGGGTTGTATTTGTTCAGGAGTCCTTTGCTCGGATTGCTGCGGAGTTCGGCGAGGGTCGAACGCGGATCGCGAGAGCCGATCTGGACACCGCTGCCGACGAGCGCAGCCTCCATCTCGCGCGCAAACCAAGGTCCGATCACGAACAGCTTGGCCGTGGGGGACAATGCAAACCCGGGGCGGGCCGCCGGCACGACCAAGCCTTTTGCGATGCGGGTCGCGGCCGGATGATCGCCATGCGACCAAGTGTCGAACCCGGCGGGCACGGGTGGACGCCGGTCTCTGTCACGGGTTCGATCCGACATCGCGGGGCTCCTCTCGCGGGCATGATGCCTGCCGCACGGGCACCGTGGCAACGGCGATCACGCGGTGCTAGCCTCCCCTCGGTTGGGGGTCAATACAAGGGCTTGGGATGACAGACGCAAAGGTACCGGCGCGGGCGCCGTCGCAGAAGCCGGCCTACACTGCGGCAGAGCTTATGGCCGATCGGGTGCTGCACATGACTGGAGTTGGGGTCGCAGTTATCGCGGCGCCCGTTCTGGTTGGTCTGGCGGCAGCTTGGCACGGGCAAGGGGCGACACTGACCGCGGTGGCGGTCTATGCGGTTTGTCTGGTGGCTATGTTCGCTGCGTCGGCCTGCTATCATCTGATCGAGATCCCCCGGCTGACCGATTGGCTGCGCCGGCTCGACCATGCGGCGATCTATGCAAAGATCGCCGGAACCTATACGCCGTTTACGGTCATGCTGGGCGGGGAGCGCACGGTGGTGATCCTAGCCGGTATGTGGTCAGCGGCTGGCGCGGGCATCGCGCTCAAACTGCTGGCGCCGCGGCATCTGCAATGGCTGGCGCTTGGGCTTTACCTTGCCATGGGCTGGGCGATCCTTGCGGTTGGTGGGCCGATCCTCGCAGCCCTCGGGACGCCGGCCCTTGTTCTGCTGTTCGTCGGAGGGGCGCTCTACACGGCCGGTGTGGTCTTCCACCTGTGGGACGGACTTCCGTTTCAGAATGTGATCTGGCATGCGGCCGTTTTGGCGGCGAGCTTTGTGTTTTATACGGCGGTCTTGCTGGAGGTCGTGCGAGCGCCTGCCTAGGGACCGGTCCGGCACCGCAAGGCGTCGCACATGGGTCCAGGGCACTTTACTGCTCGTGAGCGACGGGCTCTGAGAAAGCTGGGTCAGCATCCATTGGGCGCGAAGAGGGCCAGCCATCAATGACGTCGTGAGCGCTGGCCTCGTCCGCGATAGCGTCGAGCACAGTAGCTTGGCCCTCTCCATCGTCATTCGAAGACGCGCGGCCGCGATGTTTTCCAAAGGAGATGCCTGTCTGCACAAAACCCGGGGTCAGCCCGGCGGGATTGCCAGCGGCGCGTTCGACCTGATGGAGATCGTCGATCATTGCGCCGGTGACGATTTCGCCAACAGCACCGCCGAGCGAGGCAACGGCTGCGGAGCTTCCCAGAGTGACGGCGCCAACCAGAGCAAGCCAGTCGGTGGTCACCACTCCACTTGTATCGCTCAAAAAGCGATGGACCAGCCCACCGGGCAGCAGACAGCACTTAGCCACGCGATCACCTGAACGCAAAAACACCGAGTTACAGTATGGTGAGTACCGCCCAGTTCCTAAGGAAGTCCTAAGGATCAGGGTTAAGGCCGCCCACGCCAGGGCCTTTCCGTCGCTGGGGATCTGCGTTAGACGGCTGCCCGACGCCCCCGGGAAACGAAACGCGCACGAGGCCGCCTATGAAATTCACCCTCTCTTGGCTGAGCGACCATCTTGAGACCGGGGCCAGTGCGGCCGAGATCGCCGATGCGCTCACGGATCTGGGGCTCGAAGTCGAGGGCATCGAGGACCCGGCGGATCGCCTCGGCGCGTTCACGACGGCGCGGGTTATCGAGGCGGTACAGCATCCCAATGCGGATCGTTTGCGGCTTTGCCGGGTCGAGACGTGGCCGAACGGACCGGATCAGTCCTCGGAGGAAGTGCAGGTTGTCTGCGGTGCCCCGAATGCGCGCACAGGCCTGGTCGGTGTGTTCGCGCCTGCTGGTACGCATATCCCGGGCACCGGCGTGGATCTCAAGCCTGGCGTGATCCGAGGGGTCGAGTCCAATGGCATGTTGTGCTCTGAGCGGGAACTCATGCTGTCGGATGAGCATGATGGGATCATCGATCTGCCGGCAGACACGCCCCTGGGCGTGCGTTATATCGACCACGCGGACCTGAACGATCCGGTGATCGAGATCGCCGTGACGCCGAACCGGCCCGATGCGCTTGGGGTGGCGGGCATTGCCCGTGATCTGGCCGCTCGGGGCCTAGGGACGCTGAAGACACCGGCCATCGAGTCCGTAGCGAGCGGCTTCCCTTGCCCCCTCTCGGTGACCATCAATGAGGGCCTGATCGACAAAGACTGCCCGGTTTTTTGCGGACGGCTGATCCGCGGGGTGAAGAACGGCCCATCGCCTGATTGGCTGCAGCGGCGCCTGAAGGCCATCGGATTGCGCCCCATATCAGCTCTGGTGGACATCACGAACTATGTGACCTTCGATCGGGCGCGTCCCTTGCACGTCTTTGATGCGGACAAGGTGAAGGGTGCTGCGCTGCACGTGCATCCTGCCGCCGGGGGCGAGCAACTCGTGGCGCTCGATGACAAGATCTATGTCTTTGATGCCGGGATGATGGCGATCTCGGATGCGGATGGCGTCGAATCGATCGCCGGGATCATGGGCGGCGCGGCCACCGGTTGTACCGAGGAGACCGTGAACGTCTTTCTCGAGAGCGCCTATTGGGATCCCGTGACCATCGCGGCCACGGGACGACGGCTGAAGATCCACTCCGATGCACGCTATCGCTTCGAGCGTGGTGTCGATCCGGCCTTCACGCCGGAGGGCATGGAGCTGGCCACGCGCATGATCCTCGATCTCTGCGGGGGTGAGGCGTCCGAGCCGGTCCAGGCTGGTCAGGTCCCTGACACGGCGCGCAGCTATCACCTTCGCCCGGCGCGGGTTGAGAGCCTCGTGGGTATGGTAATCCCTCGGGAGGAGCAGGTGCGCATCCTAACGGCGCTTGGCTTCTCGGCCACAGGGACTGGCGAGACGCTCGAGGTTTGGGTGCCCTCCTGGCGTCCGGACGTCTTGGGCGAGGCGGACTTGGTCGAGGAGATCGCCCGGGTTTCCTCCTTGACCAAACTGCGCTCGCAGCCGTTGCGCCGATCGGAACCGGGGGTCATGCGGCCTGTGCTGACGCCGTCCCAGGCGCGCGAGGCGGGCGCTCGGCGCAAACTGGCGGCTGCCGGATTGAACGAGTGCGTGACCTACAGCTTTGTCTCGGATCGAGAGGCGTCTCTATTCGGCGGAGGTGAGGCGGCGCGCAAGCTCGCCAATCCGATCAGCTCCGAGCTCTCGGACATGCGGCCCTCGCTGCTGCCAGGATTGCTCTCGGCTGCGGCGCGCAACCAAGCCCGCGGGTTCTCGGATCTCGGCCTCTTTGAGGTCGGGCCGGTCTTTGACGGCCCCGAACCCGGCGAGCAGACGACCCAAGCGACGGCCCTTCGCGTCGGTCAGACAACGCCGCGCCACTGGGCCGGTGGGCGCCGGGCGGTCGATCTCCAAGACGCCCGCGCCGATGCAGAAGCTGTCCTGAGCGCGATCGGCGCTCCGGTCGAGAGCCTGCAGATCCAGCGGGAGGCGCCGGCATGGTTCCACCCCGGGCGGTCAGCGGCGCTCAAGCTCGGACCCAAATTGACCTTGGGGGTGTTTGGTGAGCTGCATCCGCGTGTGCTCTCTGCGCTCGAGATCAAAGGCAGCGCCGTGGCCGCGGTGATCTTTCTCGATGCCGTGCCGGCAGCACGGCGCAAAGGGCCCGCCCGCCCGGCGTTGCAGACCTCCGACTACCAGACGGTCGAGCGGGACTTCGCCTTTGTGGTCGACGACCGCATCGAGGCGGGCAAGATCCTGCGGGCAGCGCTCGGCGCCGACAAGGCGCTGATCGCCGAGGCCCGGGTCTTTGATCTGTTCACCGGACCAAAGGCGGCGGAGCAGTTCGGCGAAGGGCAAAAATCGATCGCGGTGAGCGTGCGACTTGAGCCCAAGGACGCCACTCTCACGGACGACCGCATCGAGGCGCTGTCGGCCAAGGTGGTCGCGGCAGTCGAAAAAGCCACGGGCGGACGGCTGCGCAGCTGACGCTCAGACCACCGCGGTCGCCACACCAAAGGCGGCCGCACCCGCCAACAGGCCCGAGATCGTGCTCTGCCGGAGATAGGCTGCGAGAAAGGCCGCGCCTGCTGCGATGGCCACAGGCGGATCTATGGCCAGAGCTCCAGCGCCGTCGGTGAAGACCATCGGAGCGATCAGCGCCGGCAAGACCGTGGCCGGGACAAAGCCGAGTACGCGTCTCAGACGCTCCGGCACCGGGCGCCCGCCGAGCAGCCCGAGGAACGAGAACCGGATCGCATAGGTTGTGAGCCCAAGTCCCAGGATGACAATCCAGATCACGCCCGGTTCGATCATGGCGTCCGCTCCGTGGACACAGCCAACCCTGCGGCAATGCCTGCAGCGGCTCCGAGCATCAGGCCGAGCGAAAACGGGACACCGGCCAACAGAACCGAAAGAGTGGCGGCCACAAAGGCCGCGACCGCATTGGCCCGTCCGCGCATCAGCGGTGCCGCGATCGAGATGAAGGTCACGGGAACCACGAAGCTGAGATCGATGCTGTCCGGCAACTGATCACCCAGCGTGGCTCCCACAAGGGTCATGATCACCCACAGCGTGCTGGTCGGCAGGCCAACGCCGAAAAAGAACCCGATCCGATCCGGCAGGCTCTCGGACGGCATCGCGCCATAGCGCTGAAGCGCGAGCCCATAGCTCTGGTCGTGTAACGCTAGGGCGGCGAGGGCCCGCACCCGCAACGGCGCGCCTTGCCAGTGGAGCGCCAGCGAGGCCGAATACATCGCCATGCGCAGGTTCACGATCGTGCCCGTCAGGATCGCGACAAAGGCCGGAGCACCGTCATTCAGCACCTGTAGGGCAGCGAGCTGGCTTGCTCCGGCGATCACCAGCACACTCATGGTCATAGTCGCGACCAGATCGAGGCCGCTCTCGGCCGCGACGACGCCAAAGATCAGACCAAATGGCCCGACGGCGAACAGCACTGGTAAGGCCGCCAACACCCCGGCACGAAACCCGCGGCGGCCGATCGCGGCCGTGGGCGCGGAAGGGGCGGGCGGCGAAGCATGGTCCATGGTTCACCCTCTATCGGCCCTTGACCCGGCGCACCAGTCGCGGTTTGTGATGGGTCATGCGACGAAAGCTGAACGATGGCCGCGCGCGCCGCGCTGTGGCTGCTCTTGACCTCCGTGCTGCGCGAGGCCGCTCGGAATGACCAAGTTTCTCATCGCCCCCGATCCGGCTGATCCGCGGCTGACCCGCGCGGTCGTCGGTCGGGATCAGACGGGTGCTGTCGCTGAGACCCGGGTCGTCGAAGAGCGAGCGCTCACCCTCTATCTGAATGCCCAGGAGGTGGTCACGGCGATGACCATCGGCGATCATCCAGAATACCTCGCTTTGGGTTACCTGTTGAACCAGGGGATGCTGCTATCGGACGACCATGTGACCGCAGTCGATTATGACGAGGACCTTGCGGTCGTGGTCGTGCGCACCGAACGCGAGACCGATTACGAAGACAAGATGCGCCGCAAGATCCGCACCAGCGGCTGCGCAGTCGGCACGGTTTTCGGCGATATGATGGAGCAGATCGACGGCATCCGGTTGCCTGCGGCCGAGTTGCGGACCTCATGGCTCTACGCGCTTGCCAAGCAGATCAATACCGCCCCCAGCCTGTACCTGGAGGCGGGCGCCATTCACGGCACCGTGCTCTGCCAAGAGGACATCCCCTTGGTTTTCATGGAGGATGTCGGGCGCCACAACGCCGTTGACAAGGTGGCGGGCTGGATGATGCGTGAGCGCGTCTCGGGCGCAGACAAGATCCTTTACACCACGGGCCGATTGACCTCCGAGATGGTGATCAAAACAGCCTTGATGGGCGTGCCGGTCTTGGCCTCTCGTTCGGGGTTTACCGCCTGGGGCGTCGAGCTTGCCCAGAGCGTTGGGATGACCCTAATCGGGCGCCTGCGCGGGCAGCGTTTTGTCTGTCTCTCGGGCGATGAGCGCTTGGTCTATGACCTCGATCCAGCCTCCGCACCCGATGAAGACCGTCGCCACCGGCGCAAAGGAGCCAAGGACGATGCCTGAGGGTTCAAGGCGCCCGCGGGGCGAGCGATGAGCGTTGCGGGTGTGGTCCTTGCCGGCGGTCTTGCGCGGCGCATGGGCGGTGGCGACAAAACGCTGCTGCATTTGGGGGATCGCCCTCTGCTCGGCCATGTGCTCGCGCGGCTCCGGCCGCAGGTGGCGGGCCTGGCCATTAACGCCAACGGAGATCCCGACCGTTTCTCCTCGTATGGTCATCCCGTGATCCCCGATACGCTGACCGGCTTCTTGGGGCCTCTGGCCGGCGTGTTGGCCGGGTTACGCTGGGCCGCGGGTGAGCGGCACTCCGCCATCGTGACGGCCGCAGGAGACACGCCGTTCTTTCCGACTGATCTCGTCCGGCGCCTGTCCGATGCCGTGACACCCGAGCACCAGATCGCCATGGCGGCGACCGATGAGCCCGACCGAGGCCTGTCGGAACATCCGACCTTTGCCTTTTGGCCTGTCGCTTTGGCTGATGATCTCGAAGACGCGCTGACCCGTGGAGGGTTGCGCAAGATCATCGTCTGGGCCTCGCGCCACGGGCTGGCGCGCGTGGAATTCCCCGGCAGCCTCCATTTCTTCAACGTCAACACGCCCCTGGACTTGGCCGAAGCCGAGCGTTTGGCGCAGCAGTTTGCCGAGGACGGCGCATGAAGGTCTATGGCGTGATCGGTTGGAAAAACGCCGGCAAGACCACGCTTGTCGAGCGCTTGGTGTCGGAGATGGCGATCCGTGGCCTGTCGGTGTCGACGCTCAAGCACACCCATCACGGCGTGGATGTGGACCGCCCGGGCAAAGACAGCCATCGTCACCGGGCGGCGGGTGCGCATCAGGTGATCCTCGCCTCGTCGGCCCGCTGGGCACTAATGACCGAGATGCGCGGCGCACCGGAGCCCCCATTGGATGCACTGATCGCCCATCTCGACCCGGTGGACATCGTGATTGTCGAGGGATGGAAGCGGGACGCCCACCCCAAGATCGAAGCGTGGCGGGCCGAGACGAGCCAGCCTCTGATTGCCCGCGATGACCCCACCATCCGCGCCATCGCGACCAATGATGCGCCCGCGATCGTGCCGGCTGTGACCCAACCGATCATCGGTCTCGACGATATCCCGGCGATCGCCGATTTCATTTTGGAGGATCTGGGACTGGCGAACCCGGTTCGCGGAGCCCGTGCATGAGCGCTCGCCTCGCCAATGATTGCTTTGCTTTGCCGCCCGGGGTCGATTGGACGCCTGTCGATGTGGCTTTGGCGCGGCTTCGCGAGGCGATGGTCCCTGTCTGCGAGGCCGAGACTGTGCCGCTTTACCAAGCGGTGGGGCGTCTTTTGTCCGCACCGGTGCGGGCGCGGCGCGATAACCCACTCACAGCGAATGCCGCTGTCGACGGCTATGTCTTTGCCTGGGACGCCGCTGGGGAGGTGGCGGATTTGCACCTGGCCGAGGGCCGCGCCGCCGCCGGCGCCCCCTGGCCAGGCACGCTGCCTGCCGGCCATGCCCTCCGCATCCTGACGGGCGCCGACCTGCCCGTGGGCGGCGACACGGTCGTGTTGCAAGAGGATTGCGCCCTGGCCCACGACCAGGTCCGGTTCCCGCGCCCATCAAAGCCCGGAGCGAATGCTCGGGCCCGCGGTGAGGACGCAACCGATGGCGCGGAGGTGCTCCCAGCGCGGCGCTGTGTGACGCCTGCAGATCTCGCCCGACTGGCTGCCGTTGGGGTTGCGGAGGTATCGGTCCATCGGCGCCTGCGCGTTGGCGTGCTGTCCACCGGCGACGAGCTGGTCCAGCCGGGGGCCGACCCCCGCCAGCCGGGGATTTTCGACGCAAACCGGCCTATGCTCCACGCGATCGTTGCCGCCTTGGGCGCCGAGGTGGTTGATCTCGGCGCAGTGCTGGATCAGCCGGGCGCCGTCCGTGCCGCGCTGGACAAGGGAGCCGAGCGGTCCGATGCCATCCTCACCTCGGGTGGGGCGTCGGCGGGGGACGAGGACCACATCTCCCAGCTTCTCGCTGCCGAGGGCCAAGTGGAGACTTGGCGGATCGCGATCAAGCCGGGGCGGCCCTTGGCGTTAGGCCTCTGGCGCGGCATTCCCATCTTTGGCCTGCCAGGCAATCCGGTGGCGGCCTTTGTCTGCGCTCTGATTTTCGGTCGGCCAGCACTGCGCGCCTTGGCGGGCGGAGGCTGGGTCGAGCCGCAGGCCTTCCTGGTTCCGGCTGCCTTTGATAAAACGAAGAAGCCGGGACGGCGCGAGTATCTGAGGGCCCGCATGACCGCGGACGGCATGGTCGAGATTTTCCGTTCCGAGGGATCGGGTTTGGTCGGCGGCCTCTCATGGGCCACCGGCTTGGTCGAACTGCCGGACGGTGCCTTTACCGTCCAGCGAGGCGATCCCGTGCGCTACCTGCCCTTTGCAAGTTTTGGGATCTGAGGGCGCACGAGACCCGCTATTCAGCACTTCGCTGCGTCGAACACGGCACCTTGCGTGCGCCCATGGCCCGTCTTGTTGTCATAGACGTCCTGCGGGTCGTTGACGATCGAGCTCATCCACTCGTTCTGGATCACCTGCTGGAGATCCTTCGGGGTCAGCGGGGTGCCCTCGGTCTCACGCTCCTCATGCAGGCGGCGGGCCTTCTCGGCGATCCGGGCAAAGCTCTCCATCAGGATCAGCTTGTGGCCGCGCTCATGGAAGGCGAGGCACTTGTAAAAGCGGTCCCACTCCTTCTTCGCCTTGGCAGTCTGCTTCGAGTAGGCCGCCCAGGACGGCATGGTGATCTGGGTCTTGGCAGCCAGTTTGAGCGCCTTGACCGATCCGTCCTTGTTCACCGAAATCCGCGTCGGGCCAAGGTCGTAGGCGAACTCACCCACATGATGACGCTTGTTCATTTCGATGACCAACGCTTCAGGATCTTTCGCCTTTAGCTTATAGGTCTTCTTTGCAGGCGCGAGTTTCTGCATGGTGACTTCCATCGTCTCTCTCCTAGAACCTGAGTTTCAATCTTTGTCTTATGGACCATCAAACATCGGCCCGATGCCAAGCATATCGATATGCTCGGCCGGGGTTTCAATCCGGCGATACATTGTAGTGGCGGCGATGGGAATGGACAGGGAAACCCCGGCGTCAGACGAAGCGCACCGACACGATTTCGTAGGATTTGCTGCCGCCCGGCGTGACGACCTCGACGCTGTCGCCCTCATCCTTGCCGATCAGCGTGCGGGCCAACGGAGAGTTCATATTCAACCGACCCGCATTGATGTCGGCCTCGGACTCGCCGACGATCTGATAGGTCTTCTCTTCGTCGGTGTCCTCGTCCACCAACTCGACAGTCGCGCCAAAGCGCACAGTCGGCCCAGTCATCTTGGTGGGGTCGATGACATCGGCCCGACCAATCAGCCCCTCGAGCTCCTTGATGCGCCCTTCGATGAAACTCTGTTTCTCCCGCGCCGAATGATACTCGGCATTTTCGGACAGATCCCCGTGTTCGCGTGCCTCGGCGATCGCCCGGATCACGGCCGGGCGTTCCTCGTCCTTCAGCGTCTTCAGCTCGGCGTTCAGGGCATCGTAGCCACGCCGGGTCATCGGGATCTTGTCCATGCGGTCCCCCTGATATGTGTGGGTGATCGGCGCTCGGGCGGTCCGCAGTTCCAGGAGCGGCAGGCTTGTTGGCCCCGGCGCCCGGCCCAAAAGAGCGGTCCGTAGCCCCAGAGCGTAGCGGGGCGCTTTGGGGGACGCAAGGGAGGCCTGCGCTATACCGCCGCGGTGAACTGCTGAAGCGGTGAGACGGCGATCGCACCCTGGCTATAGGTCTCGATGGCCAGGGCGGCTGCATTCGCGCCGGCTGCGGTGGTGTAGTAGGGGATCCGCTGGGTCAGCGCGATCGCGCGGATCTCGAAGCTGTCACGCACCGACTGCGCACCCTCGGTCGTGTTCAGCACCAGAACCACATCGCCGTCCTTCATCCGGTCGACGATGTTTGGGCGGCCCTCATAGACCTTGGCGATCTGCGTGGTCTTGACGCCCTCCGCCTGGAGGTACTCGGCCGTGCCACCGGTCGCGATCAGCGCAAAGCCCAGGCGCTCGAGCGTCCGAGCGGCAGGAAGGATCGCGGGCTTGTCGGCGTCCTTGACCGAGACGAAGACCGTGCCGCTCTGCGGCAGGACGGTGCCAGCCCCGAGCTGGCTCTTGAGGAAGGCGCGGGCGAACCCGGCATCGAGCCCCATAACCTCGCCCGTCGAGCGCATCTCAGGGCCGAGCAGCGTGTCGACTCCGGGAAAGCGCGCAAACGGCAGGACGGCTTCTTTGACCGCCACATGGTCGATATCCGGATCGATCAGATCGAAGGAGGACAGCGGCTCCCAAGCCATCACCCGCGCTGCGATGGCTGCAATGGGCGAGCCCACCGCCTTGGCGACAAAGGGTACGGTGCGGGAGGCACGCGGGTTGACTTCGAGCACATAGACCTCCCCGTCCTTGATTGCGAATTGGACGTTCATCAATCCGCGCACATCGAGGCCGATGGCGAGCGCATGGGTCTGGCGCTCCAGCTCTTCGATGACCTCTGGCGCCAGGGAATGGGGCGGCAGCGAGCACGCGCTGTCGCCCGAATGAATGCCGGCTTCTTCGATGTGCTCCATCACACCGGCAATATGCACCGTCTCCCCATCCGACAGGGCGTCGACATCCACTTCGATCGCGCCGATGAGATAGCGATCGAACAGCAGCGGGTTCTTGCCCAGCACCGTGTTGATCTGTCCGGTTTTGTCGTTGGGATAGCGGGCCTTTACGTCTTCGGGCACCAGAGATGGGATCGTGCCGAGCAGGTAGTCGTCGAAATCCCGCCTGTCTTGCAGGATGGCCATGGCCCGTCCGCCGAGCACGTAAGAAGGTCGCACCACGAGGGGCAGACCAAGCTCCCCAGCCACCAGACGCGCCTGCTCGACCGAATAGGCTATGCCATTTTGCGGCTGGCGCAGCCCCAGCCGGTCCAGTAACCGTTTGAACCGGTCGCGATCCTCGGCGAGGTCGATGGCATCGGGCGAGGTACCCAGGATCGGGATGCCCGCCGCCTCGAGCTCGCGCGCAAGGCCAAGTGGTGTCTGGCCGCCGAACTGTACGATGACCCCGGCCAGCGTACCGGCCTCCTGCTCTCTCGACAGGATCTCGAGCACGTGCTCAGGGGTCAACGGCTCGAAATACAAGCGATCCGAGGTGTCGTAGTCGGTCGACACCGTTTCGGGATTGCAGTTTATCATAATCGTCTCGAAGCCCGCCTCCGACAAGGCAAAACAGGCATGGCAGCAGCAATAGTCGAACTCAATCCCCTGCCCGATGCGGTTGGGTCCGCCGCCAAGGATTACGATTTTTTTGCGCTCGGTCGGGCGCGCTTCGCATTCGCTGGCGCCCATCGCATCAGCCTCATAGGTCGAGTACATATACGGGGTCATCGCCTCGAACTCGGCCGCGCAGGTGTCGATCCGTTTGAAGACGGGCGCCACATCGGCGCCGCGGCGAGCCGAGCGCACGGTACTCATCGAGCGGTTGGTGAGGGCGGCAAGCCGGGCATCCGAAAAGCCCATCTGTTTCAGCCGACGCAGTTCAGGAGCGGTCTCGGGCAGACCGTTGGCGATCAGGGCGGCCTCCTCGGCCACGATCTCGTCGATGCGCTCGAGAAACCAGCGGTCGAACCCAGTCGCGGCCTGGATCTCGTCGAGCGGCATGTCTTCGCGCATGGCCTGGGCGATCAGGCGCATCCGGTCGGGGGTTCGCCGGGCCAAGGCGGCCCGGGTGGCCCGCCGCCGCTCTTCGGGTGAAAGATCGGCCGAGAGGTCCGGGATCTCGATATCGTCAAAGCCCGACAGCCCAGTCTCGAGCGAGCAGAGCGCCTTTTGCACGCTCTCGTGGAAGCTGCGCCCGATCGCCATGGCCTCACCGACCGATTTCATGGCCGTTGTCAGTTCTGGCACGCTCCCGGGGAATTTCTCGAAAGCAAAGCGGGGGATCTTGGTGACGACATAATCGATCGTGGGCTCGAAGCTTGCTGGCGTGACCCCGGTGATGTCGTTTCGCAGCTCGTCCAGAGTATAGCCGATGGCCAGCTTTGCCGCGATCTTGGCGATGGGGAACCCAGTCGCTTTCGAGGCCAGCGCCGACGAGCGCGAGACGCGCGGGTTCATCTCGATGACCACCATACGCCCATCGGCCGGGTTTACGGCGAACTGCACGTTCGAGCCGCCCGTCTCGACGCCGATCTCGCGCAGACAGGCGATCGAGGCATTGCGCATGGCCTGGTACTCGCGGTCGGTCAGGGTGAGCGCTGGGGCAACGGTGATCGAGTCGCCCGTGTGCACGCCCATGGGGTCGACGTTCTCGATCGAGCATATGATGATCGCGTTGTCCGCCCGGTCGCGCACGACCTCCATCTCGAACTCTTTCCACCCCAACAGGCTCTCATCCACCAGGATTTGACCCACCGGCGAGGCCTCCAGCCCCTGGCGGCAGATCTTGAGATAGTCCTCGCGATTGTAGGCGATGCCGCCTCCGGTGCCGCCCAGGGTGAAGGCGGGGCGGATGATCGCCGGCAGGCCGGTCTCGGTGAGTGCGGCCTCAGCCTCGGCCATTCCGGCGGTGATGTCGTGACCAGTTTCGGTCTTTGGTGCCGAGACGATCACGGCCCGGGGGTTCTCGAGCCCGATGCGGTCCATCGCCTCGCGGAACAGCTTGCGGTCTTCGGCCATCTCGATTGCCGCGCGGCGTGCGCCGATCATCTCGACGCCGTAGCGCTCCAGCACCCCCCGATCGGCCAGCGCCATCGCCGTGTTGAGCCCGGTCTGCCCTCCCATGGTGGGCAACAGCGCATCGGGCCGCTCACGCTCGATGATCGTCTCGACCACCTCCGGCGTGATCGGCTCCACATAGGTGGCATCGGCCATCCCGGGATCGGTCATGATCGTTGCGGGGTTCGAGTTGACCAGGATCACCCGATACCCCTCCTCGCGCAGCGCCTTACATGCCTGGGCGCCGGAGTAATCGAACTCGCAGGCCTGGCCGATCACGATGGGCCCGGCGCCGATGATGAGGATGGACTGGATATCGGTGCGCTTGGGCATCTTCTCTCTCCGATGCGCGCGCGGGCCGGCCGGGCGGCGGAAAGCCTGCCCACCTCTGCTGCGCCAAGGGTCGTTGGGACCGCGAGCGTTATATCCAAGCGCGCGCCGAGGGCAAGCGTTTACCCTTTTGCGGTCCGACCCACTTTTGTTCTCCAAATTATAGAGATACTGAAGAAGTCAATCGCAAAATATAGAGATAGGCGGCAAATGTTGGGTTGATGGGCTCCATTCGCACCGGTAGATTAAAAAAGAAGCGGATCAGATTCGATCTGATCCGCTCTGGTGATGCGGTGGCGGAGTGGTCACGCAGCCGGACTGGAAAACTGAGCTCACGTGGGTTCGAATCCCACCCGCATCTCTCACTTGGGGGTCGCTTCGGCGGCCCCTTTTCTTCTGAAGTCAGTAGACTCGATTGGGCCAAGAATGGCAAGAGAAAGTTTCCGCAAACCCCTCAGAAATAAGTGTGAATCCAGAAAGATGGATTCTATCAATGGGTTAGTGAACGCGGCTCAACCGGGCGTTGGTGCTTCATGATGGCAGCGGATGGTTTCAGAATGCTGAGGATCAGTCAGATCGATGCTTGCACGCCGCAACGGTCTGTTTAAGCGTTGGGCAACGCGAGTCGGGCAACGAGGGGTCCTGGGTTTGCGTCAGAGAGGACGGGGACATGGATACCGAGCTTCCGCGCGGGATCGCATCCGAGATTGAACGGGACCGCCGCGACCGGCGACGCCGCGCCAGCCGGCTGCGCGTGGCTGCGGCCGACAAGCTCTTCACCGTTCTCGAGCTCACCGAACATGGTTTTGTCATCGAGGCGGAGGAGCCGCCGCATATGCGCGGGTTCGTCGATATTCTCGAGGGGGATGAGCGGATCGCTCGGCGCCTGGTCGTTTGCGTCGCCTCGGCCGACGGGCTGGTGCACTATGAGTTCAAACGCGAGAGCGCCATCGGCAGTGTGCCGGCGGATCACGTCGCCAGCCGCATCGCAGGGTTGATCGAGGCTCAGCGCGACTGAGGGCAAAGCCGATGAACCGCCAGATTGCTGCCGAAGCGCTTGGCACGGCGTTCCTGCTCGCGACCGTGGTCGGCTCCGGCATCATGGCGGAGCGTTTGGCCGGCGGCAATGTGGCCATAGCCCTGCTGGGCAACACGATCCCGACGGGTGCCATCCTCTTCGTCCTGATCACGATCTTGGGCCCCCTATCCGGGGCTCATTTCAACCCAGCGGTCACCTTTGCCTTCCGGCAGCGTGGCGAAATCGCGGACGCTCTGGCGATCCGGTATGTGGCTGCGCAAATCGGCGGCGCGGTCTTGGGCGTTTGGGCGGCGCATCTGATGTTCGACATTGCGGTCTTTCAGGCCTCGGCCAACGAGCGCACCGGGCCTGCCCAGTGGTTTTTCGAAGCGGTCGCAACCTTTGGACTGGTTCTCGTGATCTTCCTTGGGCTCAAGGCTCGGCCCGCGGCGATCCCGGCTCTGGTCGGTTTCTTCATCACGGCCGCCTATTGGTTCACGGCGTCGACATCCTTTGCGAACCCGGCCGTGACGATTGCGCGGGCCATGACGGATACGTTCTCAGGCATCCTGCCCAGCAACGCGCCGGGCTTCATTCTCGCTCAGTTCGCCGGTGCGGCCGCTGCGGTGGTGGTGGCCCAATGGTTCGATGCAGACGACGAAAAGCATTGACACGGGCGGTGCCCACTCCCACCCCTGAGCGGACATTGGAGCGCGAAGGGAGAGCCATGATCACCGTTTTGGGCCGAGCCACCTCGTCCAATGTGCAGACCGCCATGTGGGCCTTGGCCGAGGTCGGCTGTGAGGTCACGCGCGTTGATGTGGGCGGGGCTTTTGGCGGTCTCAACACGCCCGAATACCGCGCGATGAACCCCAATGGCCGCATTCCCGTGATGAAGGACGGGGATCTGGTTTTGTGGGAGAGCGCGGCAATCTTGCGCTATCTGGGCGCGCGTTATGGCAGCGAGGCGTTTTGGCCAGCGGATCCGGCCGTCCGCGCACGCCTGGACATGTGGGCCGAGTGGATCAAAACCACCTTCGCCCAAGCGTTTAACTATGGAGTCTTTTGGCAGATGGTGCGCACGCCCTCGGCCGAACGGGATATGGCTCAGATTGCGCGTAACATCGAGGCGGTGAAGCCCTTGGCGCTGATGTTGGACGCGCGGCTCGGGGAGGATCCCTATCTGGGCGGGAGCGAGCTCTGTTTTGCCGACGTGATGGTTGGGCACCAGCTCTATCGCTACTATGCCCTCGATTTCGACAAGGCGGCGACTCCGCGGCTCGATGCCTATTATACGCGCCTGACGGAGCGTCCTGTCTATGCCGAGCATGTGATGGTCTCGTTCGAGTCCCTGCGGGTGGATTGACGGATGCAGACAATACGTCTTCCAGCGGCGAGCCAGCGCGGGCCGGGCCAGTGGGTCTGCTGCTAATGGAGGCGGATTTCGTCATCGTGGGCGCAGGGTCGGCCGGGTGCGCCATGGCCGCCCGGCTATCCGAGGACGGCGTGCATTCGGTCTTGGTGCTCGAGCATGGCGGGACCGATTGGGGTCCGCTCATCCAGATGCCCGGCGCCCTGTCCTTTCCCATGAACATGCCCCGCTACGACTGGGGCTACCGCTCCGAGCCCGAGCCGCATCTCGGCAACCGCCGTCTGGCCTGTCCCCGGGGGAAGGTGATCGGCGGCTCCTCTTCCATCAACGGCATGGTCTACGTGCGGGGCCATGCGCGTGACTTCGACCATTGGGAAGACCAGGGGGCGACCGGTTGGGCCTATGCCGATGTCCTGCCCTACTACAAGCGCATGGAGGAGTGGCGCGACGGTGGCCATGGGGGCGATCCGACCTGGCGCGGACGGTCGGGGCCGCTGACCATCTCGCGCGGGCGCCGGGACAATCCGCTGGTCCAGGCCTTTGTCGAGGCAGGCGCGCAGGCCGGTTTCGAGCGGACTGACGATTACAACGGCGAGAAGCAAGAGGGCTTTGGCCCCATGGAGGCGACCATCCGCGATGGGCGTCGCTGGTCGGCCGCCAATGCCTATCTGAAGCCGGCGTTGAAGCGGTCGAACTTCTCGCTGCACCGCTGCTTGGTCCGTCGCATCGTTATTGAAGAGGGGCAGGCCACGGGCGTCGAGATCGAGCGCGATGGGCAGGTCGAGATTGTCCGGGCGCGCCGCGAGGTGGTGCTGGCCGCCTCGGCGATCAACTCGCCTCTGCTGCTGATGCGCTCGGGCATCGGGCCCGGCGATCATCTGGCGGATCAGGGCGTGCCGGTGGTCGCAGACCGGCCGGGCGTCGGCAGCAACCTGCAGGACCATCTCGAGCTCTACATCCAGCAGGCCTGTGTGCAGCCGATCACGCTGTTCAAACACTGGTCGCTGGTGGGCAAGGCTCTGGTCGGGGCGCGCTGGCTATTCCTGCGCGATGGTCCCGGCACCTCGAACCAGTTCGAGAGTGCGGCGTTCATTCGCTCTCGCGCTGGCGTGGAATATCCAGACATCCAGTACCATTTCCTGCCCATAGCGGTTCGGTATGACGGCCAGGCCGCGGCGGAGGGCCATGGCTGGCAGGCCCATGTGGGCCCAATGCGCTCAGCGTCCCGCGGCACAGTGCGCCTGCGCCAAGGCCAGCCGGATCAGCCGGAGATCCGCTTCAATTATATGAGCCACGAGCAGGACTGGATCGACTTTCGCCACTGCATCCGGGTGACGCGTGAGATCTTTGCCCAGCCGGCCTTTGATCCCTATCGCGGACGAGAGATCCAGCCCGGCGACGGTGTCGCCTCGGACGAGGCGTTGGACGTGTTCATCCGCGACCATGCCGAGAGCGCCTATCATCCTTGCGGCACCTGTCGCATGGGGCGGGCCGATGATCCCTCCGCCGTTGTCGATCCCGAATGCCGGGTCATCGGGGTCGAGCGCCTGCGCGTGGCCGACAGCTCGATCTTCCCCCGCATCCCTAATGGCAACCTCAACGGCCCTTCGATCATGGTCGGCGAGAAGGCGGCCGATCACATCCTCGGTCGGCCGATGCTGGCTCGTGAGAATGTCCAACCTTGGATCAATCCGCGTTGGCAGGAGCATGATCGCTGACACGTGGGAGGCGCGCGGTCTCGTCCGGTTGTAAACTGGGGCGAATCGGGCTCCGTTGGCCCTGCCCGCTCGGAACCACGATCGGGTCACAGCGAGGAGACGGCGATGCCGCAGGCTGTCCATCAGTGCGAATGCCCAAGCATCCACTGTCCGTGCTCCCTCGCGATCCTCGCCAATGCGGATAAAAAACTTGACCAGCTATGCGCCGGTGGTGGTGCGGCTTTGCGCTGGGTCATGTTGCAGTGCAAAAATTTGCTGGTAGCGTGCCGGCAACGTCAATCGGATCCAGAACAGACAGAGGAGACATCATGACAGGGGTAGTCATCGCATCGGCGGCGCGCACGCCGGTCGGCAGCTTCAACGGTTCATTCGCAACCATGCCGGCCCATGATCTCGGCGCTGCCGCGATCGGTGCCGCGCTCAAACGGGCCGGCGTCGCCCCCGGAGAGGTGTCCGAGACGATCCTCGGTCAGGTGCTGACTGCGGCGCAGGGGCAGAACCCCGCGCGTCAGGCGCATATTAAGGCGGGTCTGCCGATCGAGGCGGCTGCCTGGGGCATCAACCAGGTCTGCGGCTCGGGTCTGCGGGCCGTGGCGATCGGTGCTCAGCACATCCAGCTTGGGGATGCCGGCATCGTGGTGGCCGGGGGCCAGGAGAGCATGTCGCTCTCGACCCATGCGGCCCATCTGCGTGCAGGACAGAAGATGGGCGATCTCGGCTTTATCGACACGATGATCCGGGACGGTTTGTGGGATGCCTTCAACGGTTATCACATGGGTAACACGGCCGAGAACGTCGCCAAACAGTGGCAAATCAGCCGTGACATGCAGGACGAGTTCGCGCTCGCCTCGCAGAACAAGGCGGAAGCGGCACAGAAGGCCGGCAAGTTTGCCGATGAGATCGCGCCCGTGACGGTCAAGCACCGCAAGGGCGAGACGATCGTCGAGCACGATGAATACATCCGTCACGGCGCCACCATCGAGGGCATGCAAAAGCTCCGCCCGGCCTTCGACCGCGAGGGTTCTGTTACCGCTGGCAATGCCTCGGGCATAAATGACGGTGCCGCCGTCACCCTGTTGATGTCGATGGAAGAGGCCGAGCGCCGGGGCATCGAGCCGCTGGCCCGGATCGTAAGCTTCGCGACCGCAGGGGTCGATCCCTCGATCATGGGCACCGGGCCGATTCCGGCCTCGCGCCGCGCGCTCGAGAAAGCGGGTTGGAAGGTCGAGGACCTCGATCTCGTGGAGGCGAACGAAGCCTTTGCCGCCCAGGCCTGTGCGGTGAACAAGGACATGGGCTGGGACCCCGAGAAGGTGAACGTCAACGGCGGCGCGATCGCCATCGGTCACCCCATCGGCGCATCCGGTTGCCGCGTGCTCAACACCCTGCTCTTCGAGATGAAACGGCGTGATGCGAAAAAGGGTCTCGCGACTCTGTGCATCGGTGGCGGCATGGGTGTTGCGCTCTGCGTCGAGCGCGGATGACGTGACGGCGCTCCCGCGGTTCAGCCGCTAGCGCGCCCCATTTCTTAGGCATCGGAGCGGTATGGGCCAACCCCGTGGACAATCCGCCCGACAAACAATCCAATGAGGAGGGACAAGAATGGCTCGGGTTGCATTGGTCACGGGAGGCTCTCGCGGCATCGGCGAGGCGATCTCGAAAGCGTTGAATTCGGCCGGCTACGCGGTGGCTGCCACATATGCTGGCAATGACGAGAAGGCGGCTGCCTTCACTGCAGAGACCGGCATCAAGACCTATAAGTGGAACGTCGCGGACTACGAGGCGTCTAAGGCCGGCATCGCCCAGGTCGAGGCGGATCTCGGGCCGATTGACACCGTGGTGGCGAATGCCGGCATCACGCGGGATGCAGCCTTCCACCGCATGACGCCCGAGCAGTGGAAAGAGGTGGTCGACACCAACCTGACCGGCGTCTTCAACACCATCCATCCGGTATGGCCCGGCATGCGGGACCGCAGCTTTGGCCGCGTGATCGTGATCTCGTCGATCAACGGGCAAAAGGGCCAGGCCGGCCAGGTCAACTATGCGGCGACGAAGGCGGGCGATCTCGGCATCGTCAAATCGCTGGCCCAAGAGGGCGCGCGCAAGGGCATCACGGCCAACGCAATCTGTCCTGGCTACATCGCGACCGAGATGGTTATGGCGATCGACGAGAAGATCCGAGAAAAGATCGTGGCTGGGATTCCCGCCGGGCGCTTGGGCGAGCCCGATGAGATCGCGCGCTGCGTGGTGTTCCTCGCCTCTGAGGATGCCGGGTTTATCAACGGGTCCGCGATTTCGGCAAACGGCGCACAGTTCTTCGTCTGAGCCACCGAGCGACCGCCAGGGACCGGAGGAGACCCACCATGGATGACCGCAGCAGCGACCTCGACCCCATCGAGACCCGGGAATGGCTCGACAGCATCGAGGATGTGATCGAGCGCGACGGCGCCGAGCGGGCGCATTACCTGCTCGACCGCGCCGTGGGAACGGTGCGTGAGCATGGGGCCAACCTGCCCTTCGGGGCGACGACGGCCTATGTCAACACGATACCGCCCCATCTCGAACCGGCCTATCCCGGCGATGCCGAGATGGAATGGCGGATCCGCTGCATCAACCGGTGGAACGCCATGGCGACGGTCGTGCGGGCCAACCGCTCGGACGCCGCGCCGGGCGGTCATATCGCCTCCTTCGCCTCCTCGGCGGTCATGTATGATATCGGGCTCAACCATTTCTGGCGCCCGCGGACCGAGGCGCATGGTGGCGATCTGGTGTTCTTCCAGGGCCATGCGGTGCCGGGCATCTATGCGCGGGCGTTCATGGAGGGCCGGATCTCTGAGGACCGGCTCGACAAGTTCCGCCAAGAGGTGGCGGGTGAGGGTCTGTCCTCCTATCCCCATCCTTGGCTGATGCCGGATTTTTGGCAGTTCCCGACGGTGTCGATGGGGCTCGGGCCGCTGATGGCGATCTACCAGGCGCGGTTCATGAAATACATGCACAACCGCGGTCTGATCGACGCGGCCGACCGCCAGGTCTGGGCCTTCCTGGGCGACGGCGAGATGGACGAGCCCGAGAGCCTCGGCGCGATCGGCCTTGCCTCACGCGAGAACCTCGGCAACCTCAATTTTGTAATCAACTGCAACCTGCAGCGCCTCGACGGGCCCGTGCGGGGCAATGGCAAGATCATCCAGGAGCTCGAGGGCGAGTTCCGCGGCGCCGGCTGGAACGTGATCAAGGTGATTTGGGGCGAGGGCTGGGATGCGCTGCTCGAAAAAGACACCACCGGTATGTTGCGCCAACTGATGGACGAGACCATCGACGGCGACTACCAGTCCTTCAAGGCCAAGGGCGGGGCGTACACCCGCGAAAACTTCTTTGGTCGGTATCCCGAGACCAAGGCGTTGGTCGCGGATATGACCGATGAAGAGATCTGGAACCTCCAGCGCGGCGGGCATGATCCGAAAAAGGTCTACGCGGCCTATCAGTCGGCGCTGGCCAACACCGAGCAGCCCACGGTCATCCTGATCAAGACGGTCAAGGGCTATGGCATGGGCGAGGCTGGCGAGGGGATGAACATCACCCACCAGCAAAAGAAGATGGCTGATGATCAGCTGCGCGCTTTCCGGGATCGCTTTGAGATCCCCGTCAAGGACAGTGAGCTGCACGACGCGCCCTATGTGAAGCTGACCAACGAGCAGAAGGCTTATCTGCTAGACCGGCGCTCTGCGCTAGGCGGCGCCTTCCCGCAGCGGGTCTGGAAGGATGCGCCCAGGCTCGAGATCCCGGACCTCTCTGCCTTTGCCGGTCAGATCAAGGGCACGGGCGATCGCAAGATCTCGACCACCATGGCCTTTGTGCGGATCATGAACACGCTCTGCCGCGACAAGAAGGTGGGCCGTCAGGTGGTGCCGATCGTGCCGGACGAGAGCCGCACCTTTGGCATGGAGGGCATGTTCCGCCAGCTTGGCATCTACAACCCCAAGGGCCAGCTCTATAAGCCCGAGGATGCCGACCAGCTGATGTTCTATAAGGAGAGCAAGGACGGCCAAGTGCTCCAAGAGGGCATCAACGAGGCTGGTGCCATGGCCGATTGGGTGGCGGCAGCCACCTCCTATTCGGTGCACGGTGTGCCGATGATCCCGTTCTACATCTTTTATTCGATGTTCGGCTTCCAGCGGATCGGAGATCTGTGCTGGGCCGCGGGCGATGCGAGGGCACGGGGATTCCTGGTTGGCGGCACGGCGGGGCGGACCACGCTGAACGGCGAAGGGTTGCAGCACCAGGACGGGCATTCGCACGTGCTCTCGTCCACCATCCCGAACTGCATCTCCTATGATCCGAGCTTCTCGTATGAGCTGGCCGTCATCGTGCACCATGGGCTGAAGCGAATGTTCGTCGATCAGGAGGACGTCTACTACTACCTGACCGTCGAGAACGAGAACTATGCCCATCCGGACATGCCCGAAGGCGTCGAGGAGGGCATTGTCAAAGGTCTCTACCGCTTCTCCCAGGGCTCGAAACGTCCGGGCAAGAAGCACGTGAACCTGATGTCCTGCGGCTCGATCATGAGCAATGCGATCGAGGCAGTCGACATGCTGAAGGCGGATTTCGGGGTGAGCGCGGATGTCTGGGCGGCCACTTCGATGAACGAGTTGGCCCGCGACGGCCAGGATTGCGAGCGCCACAACCGGCTGAACCCGCTGGACAAGGAGAAGGTGCCCTATGTTACCGAAGCGCTGGCCAAGGCAAAAGGCCCGGTGATCGCAGCGACCGATTACATGAAGAACCATGCCGAGCAGATCCGGGCCTTTGTGCCGCTTCCGTTCCACACACTCGGAACCGACGGGTTCGGTCGGTCGGACAGCCGGCAGAACCTGCGTCGCCATTTCGAGGTGGATGCCAATCACATCGCGGCGGCGGCAATGGTCGCGCTCTATCGCGAGAAGGCGGTAACCAAGGGCGACGTCGAAAAGGCGCTCGCCAAGTATGACGTCGACGGCGCCAAGCCCAATCCGCGCATTGCGTGAGCCTCGGAGGAGAGGAACAGACATGTCCATCATCGAGGTGAAGGTCCCGGATATCGGCGACTTTAAAGATGTGCCCGTCATCGGGATCATGGTGAGCCCCGGAGACCATGTGGCCGAGGAAGACGCCCTGGTCGAGTTGGAGAGCGACAAGGCCACCATGGAGGTGCCCTCCCCCATGGTCGGCGATGTGCGCGAAATCCTGGTGAAGGAGGGCGACACGGTCTCCGAGGGCACGGTCATCATGACGCTCGAGGTCGTGGATGCGAAGGCGCCGGTTGCCCCGCCGTCCCCTTCTGGCGTGCAGGAGAACGAGCCGAAACCGCCAAAGCCCGCGCCCGCCCCGCCGGCCGCGGCGCCGGCAGCATCGACTCCACCCAGTGCAGTCCCTGTGCCGGCGCCGGATCAAACGGCCCATGCGTCGCCTTCTGTCCGGGCTTTTGCGCGCTCGTTGGGCGTCACGCTGGCCGATGTGACCGGCTCGGGCCGCAAGGGCCGGATTTTGCGCGAGGACGTGACCGCGCACTTCAAAGGTCAGACCCAAGCGGCCGCGCCGCAAGCCGCTCCGGCACAAAGCGGCGTGGGCATTCCGCCGATCCCGGCAGTCGACTTCACCAAGTTCGGGGCCATCGCAGATGTGGAGATGTCCCGGATCAAGAAGATCTCGGGCCCCGCACTGCACCGCGCCTGGCTGAACATCCCGCATGTCACGCACCAGGAAGAGGCAGACATCACGGATCTCGACAAATACCGCAAGGAGCTCGACACGGCAGCCAAGCTGGAAGGCTACCGGGTCACCTTGCTGAGCTTTGTCATCAAGGGATGCGTCTCGGCGCTGAAGACCCATTGGGAGGTGAACAGTTCGATCCACCCGGATGGCGACAAGCTGATCCGCAAGCACTACTACCACATTGGGTTCGCCGCCGACACGCCGAACGGGCTCGTGGTGCCAGTCATCCGCGATGCCGACCGCAAGGGGATCATCGAGATCTCGAAGGAACTGGGTGAGCTGTCCTCGAAGGCCCGTGACGGCAAACTCAAGGGCAACGATATGTCGGGCGCTTCGTTTACCATCTCGTCGCTTGGCGGGATTGGAGGCACCGGCTTCACCCCGATCGTGAATGCGCCCGAGGTGGCGATCCTCGGCCTCACCCGCTCCAAAATGGCGCCGGTTTGGGATGGGGAGCAGTTCCAGCCGCGCAATATGCTGCCCATGTCGCTCTCGTATGATCACCGGGCGATCGACGGGGCGTTGGCTGCCCGGTTCTGCGCGACGCTGAAGCACCTCCTCGGCGATGTCCGCCGCCTGATGCTCTGAGGGAGACCGCCATGGCAGAGATCGAAATCAAGGTCCCCGATATCGGGGACTTCAGCGATGTGCCGGTCGTGTCGGTGCTGGTGGCCCCCGGAGACACCGTGGCGCCCGAGGATCCTCTGATCGAACTCGAATCCGACAAGGCGACTATGGAGGTGCCCTCACCGCAGGCGGGTAAAGTCGTCTTTGTCTCGGTAAAAGAGGGCGATGCGGTCTCGGAAGGCTCGGTGATCCTGACCCTCGAGGTGGCCGGGGCGGTTGTGGCTCCGGAGGCGCCTTCGGGCCGCGTCTCGGGCGGCGGTGCGCCGTCGACGGCCGAGAAGGCAGGCTATGGATCCGCCGCCGGACACCATGAGGTGGTGGATATCCGCGTGCCCGATATCGGCGATTTCACGGATGTGCCGGTGATCTCGGTCTTGGTCAAAGCGGGTGATACCGTGGCCAAGGAAGACCCGCTGATCGAGCTGGAGAGCGATAAGGCGACGATGGAGGTGCCCGCCCCGGTGGCCGGAACGGTCGTCGAGGTCAAGGTGTCCGAGGGCGATGCGGTCTCGGAAGGCGCGCTGATCCTGACCGTCGATACGGGCGCCAAGGCCGTGGAGCGCGAGGCGCCCAAGGCCGCGCCGGCTCCGGCCTCGCGCCCCACGGCGCCGACCAAGGGCGATCTGCACGCCGAGGTGCTCGTCTTGGGCTCGGGCCCGGGCGGTTATACGGCGGCCTTCCGGGCCGCCGATCTGGGCAAGCGCGTCGTCCTGGTAGAGCGTGACCCGATGCTCGGCGGCGTCTGTCTCAATGTCGGCTGCATCCCGTCCAAGGCGCTTCTGCACGCGGCCAAGGTGATCACCGAGACCGAGGAGATGGGCGCCCATGGCATCAAATTCGCTAAACCCAAGATCGACCTTGATGACTTGCGCAGCTGGAAGGACAGTGTCGTCGGCAAACTGACCGGCGGTCTTTCGGGTCTGGCCAAGGGCCGCAAGGTGACCGTCGTCCAGGGCGTCGGTGAGTTCGCGGCGCCCAATCTTGTGCGCGTGACATCGGCGGAAGGCGAGAAGCTGGTGTCGTTCGACCACGCGATCATCGCTGCGGGATCCGAGCCGGTGCAGCTGCCCTTTGTGCCGCATGACGATCCTCGGGTGGTCGATTCGACCGGCGCGTTGGAGTTGGCCGATATCCCCAAGCGCATGCTGGTGCTGGGCGGCGGGATCATCGGGCTTGAGATGGCTTGCGTCTATGACGCGCTCGGCTCGAAGGTCACGGTGGTGGAGCTGATGGATCAGATCATCCCGGGGGCCGATAAGGATGTGGTGAAGCCGCTGATGAAGCGGATCTCCGGGCGCTATGAGGCCGTTCATCTCAAGACCAAGGTGACGGGAGTCGAGGCGATGAAATCGGGGCTGAAGGTTGCGTTCGACGGACCCGACGGCCAGACGACCGATGTCTTCGACAAGCTGCTGGTGGCCGTCGGTCGCCGCCCGAACGGCAAGCTGATCGGTCTTGAGAACGCGGGCGTCACGGTGGATGACCGCGGTTTTGTCCCAGTAGACGCCCAACAGCGCACCAATGTGGCGCACATCTTTGCCATCGGCGATGTGGTCGGCCAGCCCATGCTGGCACATAAGGCGGTGCATGAGGGCAAGGTCGCAGCCGAGGTGGCCGCGGGGCAGAACCGGGTGTTCGATGCGCGGGTGATCCCCTCGGTCGCCTACACCGATCCCGAGGTCGCCTGGTGCGGCATGACCGAGGGCGATGCCAAGGCACAAGGGCGCAAAGTGGGCAAGGGTGTCTTCCCTTGGGCAGCCTCGGGACGCTCGCTGTCCAACGGCCGGGATGAGGGGATGACGAAGGTCATCTTCGACGAAACCGATGAGCGTGTGCTCGGTGCGGCGATCGTGGGCACCAATGCCGGCGATCTGATCGCCGAGGTCGCGCTGGCCATCGAGATGGGGGCGGACGCAACCGATCTTGGCCGTACGATCCATCCGCATCCGACCCTGTCCGAGACGGTGAACTTCGCTGCCGAGATGTTCGAAGGTACGATCACCGATCTGATGCCGCCAAAGAAAAAGCGCCACTGACCGCCGGGCGCGGGCTCCGGGTTAGTCCGGGGCCCGGTCTGGGCTTGCCTCCTCCAGCCGGTCGGTTGCCGGAGGCGGGGTTTCGGACAGAGCCGTCACCTCGGCCATCAGTTCATCGGGGAGCGACAGGGTCGCCGCGTCAAGCGAGGGGCGCAGTTGCTCGACGGACCGAGCCCCCAGGATCGGTGCTGTGACCGCCGGATGGGCGTTGACCCAAGCCACCGCCAGAGTGGCTGGGTGGAGCCCTTCGCGCCCCGCGAGCTCCGCCAGATCGGCCGCCGTCTGGTGCATGCGGTCGGGGGCATAGCGTTCGGCATATCGCGCGTTCTGGGTCAAGCGGCCATCGCCACGGCTCACGTATTTTCCGGTAAGCAACCCGCCGCCGAGGGGGCTATAGGGCGTCACCGCCATCCCTTCGGCCAAGGCCATCGGCAACAACTCGACCTCGGCTTGCCGTTTGACGAGGTTGTACATCGGTTGCAGGGCCTCGAACCGCGCCCAGCCCTCGGCCTCTGCCCGTCCCAGGGCCCGCGCCACCTGCCATGCGGCCCAGTTGGACACACCGAGATGGAGAACCTTTCCGCTGGTGACCATGTCGTCGAGGGTGCGCAGGGTTTCATCCAGATGGGTGCTCGGGTCATGGCGGTGGAGGAACAACAGATCGATGCGGTCGGTGCCGAGCCGGCGCAGGCTGGCTTCGACCGACCCGATGATGCCCTCGCGGTCCGCTTGGCCATGCTTGGCCCCGGTCGTGCCATAGCCGCATTTCGTCGTCAGCGTGATCGCGTCGCGCTCGGCTGAGATCAGGCGCCCAAGGATCTCCTCCGACCGCCCGCCGTTATAGGTCGCGGCACAATCGAAGAAGTCGATGCCGGCTTCTCGGCAAGCGGCATAGAGCCGGGAGGAGGCCGCCACGTCTGCTTCACCGCCAAAACTCATGGTGCCAAAGCAGAGTGTCGAGACCGAGATGCCGGTCCGCCCCAACGCGCGTCGCTCCATCGATCCCCTCCGACTGCGATGCCCGGTTCACCCTAGGCTTGCCCGGGCTATCCCGCAAACTTTGAGGTAAATTGCGTTTGGCACGGGCATTGCATAGATTTGGATGCGTATGTGGCGTCGGTATGAGTAGCGTCGATACCAGATGGTCAGTTTGTAGATTGAGTACGCGTGCGGTCCCGAGTGATGCTGTTAGGTGCGTGGCGGGGTTTTAGACGAACAGTGCGTTACCAGTGAGGCTTAGCAGGCGGCCGATGTGGCCGCCTGTTCTTCTTTCCGAGCACCCGCGGGCCCCAGCGCCGCCGATCTTTACCCTTTGATCAACCTTTGCGTGCTGGCCCAGAGCCCTTTGCGCCCTGCAAACTTCGCATTTTGCAATTGCATTATGCGAAGCAATCTGCGCCACAGGTTGGCATGTCTCGCCAAATGCGCCGTGCATGCCCGTGCGTAAAACGGGTGCGCCAAGGCACCTGTCGGGGTGTACGACCGCGCCAGCCGTGTTACCCTCCGGCGCAATCCAAATCACAGCACAGGGAGCATGAGGGAATGCGTCTGACGGGGGAAGCGCGCCGTTGCGCGACGGCGGTTGCAGGGGCCGCTTTGATGGCTGTGGGTCTTGTCACCGCCGCAGGTTCGGCAGCGGCCGATGAGGGTCGGTTGGCGGTCGAGCTGAACAAGTTCGAGGATGTGGAGACCGGCTGCCGGAGCTTCTTCTTGTTCCGCAATCGCACCACCGATCCGCTTGAGGCGTTTGAGATGTCGCTGGCGATCCTGACCAGCGACGGCATCATCGACCGCCTACTCACCATCGACGCCGCGCCGCTGCCCTCGGGCCGCACGACGCTCAAGCTGTTCGAGATCCCGGAGATCCAGTGCTCGGCGATCGGCGAAGTGCTGTTGCACGACATCGCCGCTTGCCGTCCGCAAAACGGCGAAGAGATGGATTGCTTTGCGATCCTCGAGCTCGGCTCGAAGACCGCGGCCCCGCTGGTTCAGTAGGCGATAAGATGCTAGAGCAAATGCTCGGCTGGGCAGTCGACGGAGGACCGATCGTCTGGCTGCTGGCTTTTGGGTCGGTCTATTCGCTGGCGCTGATTGCGCTGAAGATTGTCGATCTGGCCGGTGTGCTGGGCGGGAGCGCGGCCCGCGGCACGGCGATCCGCGAGTGGGAAGATGGCAAGCACGAGCAGGCACGAGAGGCCATAGGCCGGACCACGCCGGCGGATCGGGTGCTGGGCCATGCGATGGCCGGGCTGGCGGCCAAGGCCGATCGCGCGCCGCTCGAGCGCGAGCTGGAGCGGCGCGGTAACGAAGAGTTGGAGCGGATGCGCCGCCATCTGCGCACGCTCGAGGTCATCGCAATGGTCAGCCCGCTACTCGGTCTGCTCGGCACCGTTCTCGGGATGATCCAGTCGTTCCAAGAGCTGGAACTGGCCGGTGGATCGGCCAATGCAGCTGTCTTGGCAGGGGGTATCTGGCAGGCGCTGTTGACCACGGCTGCGGGTCTGATTGTGGCGATCCCAGCCGCCATCGCGGCCAATCTTTTGTCGGCGCGGGTCGACCGGGCGGGTCACCAGATCGAGGACGCGGTCTCGGCGCTGTTCGCCGCGGACCATGCCCGGGCTGGTTGATGAAGCTGGCCCGTTCAGCGCGGTCTGGGGCGTTCGTTCCGCTGACGCCCCTGGTCGATGTCATGCTTATCCTACTGGTCTTCTTTATGGTGACCTCGACCTATCTGAACCTCGACATGATCCCGGTCGGGTCCGAGGGCGAGGAGGCGGCGGAGGCCAAGGCTGGCATTGGCACCGGCGGCGCGGCATCCGAGACCCTTCTGCTGCGGATCGATCCAGCCGGGCGTGCGGTTCTGCGCGGTCAGGCGCTCGACGAGTTTGAGCTTGAGGAGCGCCTCGCCGCGCTCCCAAACGCCCGTGTCTTGGTCTTGCCGTCCGGTTTTGCGCCAACCCAGGCATTGGTCGGCGTCATGGAGGCAGCGGCGCGTGCTGGCGTTGCCGACACACAGATCGTGCGCGTTGAGGCTCGGCCGTGAAGCTGAAGCGTCCCGAGGCCCGTCCGCCGACCGAGACGATCATCGCCTTGATCGACGTGATCTTCTTCCTGCTGATCTTTTTTATGTTGGTCGGGCGGATGGATGCGACCGCGCCGTTTCAGGTTCTGCCGCCGGTGGCAGGCGTCGGCGCGCCCATGCCAAAGGGGGGCACGACGGTCAGCCTTTCAGCCGATGGCCAGTTGGCGCTCGACGGAGTTGAGTTTGACCGGGCCGAGGTGATCTCGCGGGTGGCCGAGGCGCCCGGGGCCATGGTGCGTGTGAACGCCGATGCGGCAGCCGAGTTGCGCCGCCTGCTACCCCTTATCGCTCAGCTCGAGGATTTGCCCGGCAAAGAGGTTGTCCTCGTCGTGACGCCGGAGCCCTTGTGATCTTTGGGCTGCGCATATCCCTGTCCGTCACGGCTTCGGTCGCCGTGCATCTGGGATTGGCGGCGCTCTTGCTGGTGGCAACGCAGCCCGAGCAGGTGCCTCCACCCGAGAGGATCGAAGCCCGTTTGCGCATGCAGGCGGCCAATGTGCGTGAAACACGGGCCGATCAGAAAGACCCCGACACGGATCGGGCGCCCGAGGCCGAGGGCGCCTCGGAGGCCGTCGGATCGGCCACTGTCCGCTCCGAGCGGGCGGGTGCTCTGTCCGCGGACCGTGTTTCGACCCGTCCTGCTGCGCAATCGCCTCAGGGCGGACGGATGGGCGCGCTCTCGGCTACAGGCGTCGCGGCGCGCCCGACGGCGCAAAGGCCACGGGCCAACGCGGCAAAATCCGTGGATCAGGTGGGCGAGAAGGCCCGTACGGCCCGCCCAGATATCGCAAACGCAAAGCAGGTCGAGCGCACTGACCAGAGAGCTGAGCCAGCAAAGCCGCTCTTGGCCGAGGCCAAAGCTATCTCGAAAACGGCGGCTCCCCTTGCCGCCCGGGCGGCGTCGGCTCCCAAGACCGAAGCGATCGCCCCGCCAGGTGCTCGCGTCACCGCGGCGGCCGCACAGGCCCCGAGGCTTGCCGCCGGAGCGCAGCCGGAGGCCGAGCGCCTGGCCCTGGCCCGTCCGAAAGCGCCGGCGATCCTAAGCGATGCCCCAGAGGCCGAGCAGGCCACCGCGGTTCTGGCGGCCGCAGCCGCTCTGCCGACCGCCACGCCCGCCACACCGCGAATCGCGCCGGCCGAGAGCCGCGCGGCCAAGGCAACCGAGTTGCTGGCCCCTGTCCGCGCAGCCTCAGAGCAAGATGCGAAGGGAGAGCCGCCCATCGGTCTTGCCGCAGCGAGTCTCGCCGGCCAGCCGCCAAACCGTGATCCAGCTGAGATCGCCGTCGTCGCCAGCGCCGGGCTGGCTTGGTCGGGCGGCGCAGAGACGTCCTTCGACGCCGTATCGCTCGCCACCGTGCAGGCCTTTATGGCCCCGAAGCAAACCCAGGACAGCGATCTGCACGGCGGCGACGTGCGTGATGGCCTGGCGGCCCTGTTGGCCGACTATCCCTGCGCCCGCATGGAGGCCGCGTTCGTGCCCGAGACCGGCGCGCTCGAAGTGCGCGGCCATGTCCCCGCGGAGGCGCTGCGGGATGTCGTCGAGACCCAGTTGCGCGAACGGATCGGCGGGGCCATCGGGGTTGGCAACGATCTTTTGGTTTTGCCCCAACCCCTCTGCGGCGTGCTCGACGGTGTCGAAGCGCTGGGCCTGCCTCAATCCACAGACCAGACTGACGATCCGCTGGTGATCGGGCAGGCGGCCCAGGCCAAGATCGAGCGGTTCTCGGATGGTGACCCATTTGGTCTGAATCTCGGCGGCGCCGACTATGACGCTTTCGTCTATGTCGACTATTTCGACCGGGCAGGGAATGTCATCCATCTCATCCCAAACGAACACGTAACGCTGCGGAGGCAAGAGGCCGACTCGCTTCTGCGCATCGGTATCGGCAATCCGGAATTCGATCCGTTGGGCATGCGGATATCGGCGCCCTTTGGTCGCGATATCGTGGTGGCGTTCGCCGCCTCGAAGCCGGTCTATGAGGGTCTCCGCCCGATCATCGAACCGGCCGGGCCCTATCTCGACTGGTTGCGCGACCGGATCGCCGACTCGCGCGAGGCGACCGATTTCAAAGGCGAATGGGTTTACCTTTTCGTTGACACCTCAGCGCGCTAGACGACGTTTCCATGTCATCGTGCGCTCCGCGTTGAATTTACGCAACACCCTCAGGGCTGCGACAGCAGCGCCATTCTCGGTGCGACGAGGACGGTTGCACCCCAACAGTAAATCTCATACGGTCCGCCAGTCTGGGTAGGCCTGCGCGCAAATGCGGGGCCATCCGGCGTCTGAGATGCAGGGTGGTCGCGGCGAATGAGCGGCGCGGCCGACCCAGGCGAGATGAGAAGAGGACAGGTGAGATCGATGCTGAGCGACGCGGAGATTTTGGCCCTTGAGGCTGGCGTGCAGAACGTTCTTCGGATACCGGGGCCGGTTGAAGATGGGTCGGCGGAAGAG